>DVOW01000045.1 GCA_018713335.1 Candidatus Merdivicinus intestinigallinarum
ATACAAGTTTTGCCTCATTATAGTAAATTCCTAAGCCGCTATGACAAGTTGGAGGAAAGATGTTTGAAATATGAAAAGGAAAACCAGTGTCGAATCATTCGGCTGAATGACGGCGAAGGAATAGTAATAAAAGATAATAAAAGGATGTTGATCAAATAATTGTGTGTTTGGTTTAGCTGAATACATCTAACTTATTCTTTGTTATTTCTATAGATTTTTTCAAAGTAAAGGAGTTCAATAAGTCCAATGTGACGGTTTTGTGAAGAACATTTTCACAAGGCCGTCACTTCATTTTCACCAGATTGCGGTTGCGTTTTGCGCCCTATTGTGTTATAATAAAAAACAGCAGGAAATTTCATAGGAAAGTTGACACTTTTGCCCAAACGGTACAGCAGAATATTGGCAGATTTCTGCCGCTGCCGCTTTGATACCGCAGAAAGCCGCTTCTACGGTATTCTTTTTTTGAGCTATCGTCAATTTTTTGAACAGATTTCCGCAACGGGCGTTTCCGCCTGAAAATATTCTGAAAAAGAAATGGAGTTTTTGGAATGATCGAGGTAACAAACCTCACCAAGGTCTACGGAAACAAGCGGGCTGTGGACGGCATCAGCTTTACTGTAAACCAAGGTGAAATCTTAGGCTTCCTTGGCCCAAACGGCGCCGGAAAATCCACGACGATGAATATCCTCACCGGGTATATTTCGTCCTCCTCCGGGTCCGCAAAAATTGATGGGAAGGATATTTTGGACGATCCCATCGCGGCCAAAAAGCACATCGGCTATCTGCCCGAACATCCGCCTTTATACTTGGATATGACGGTCCAGGAGTACCTGGAATTTGTCTACCAGCTGAAAAAGGCGCGGCAGCCTATGAAGGAGCACATTGACGATATCTGCCGCCGCATCAAGATCACCGATGTGCAGAAGCGGATCATCAAAAACCTTTCCAAAGGGTATCAGCAGCGTGTGGGCCTGGCCCAGGCTTTGATCGGCAACCCGGAAGTTTTGATCCTGGACGAGCCGACCGTCGGCCTGGACCCCAAGCAGATCATTGAGATCCGCAACCTGATCAAAAACCTCGGCAAGCGGCACACCATCATCCTCTCCTCCCATATCCTGCCGGAGGTGCAGGCAGTCTGCGACCGGGTCATCGTCATCAACAAAGGCAAGCTGGTGGCGGACGACACCGCGGAAAATCTTTCCCGGAACCTGTCGGATGATTTCCATTATATTGCCCGGATCGAAGGGCCGGAAGAGGAAGTCCTCAAGCTGGTTTCCACCATTCCCGGCATGAAAGAGGCCCAGACCCTGGGCCAGAAAGAGGAAGGCGTTTTCGAGTTCTCCCTGGAAGCGGAGCCCGGCGCGGATATCCGTCGGGAACTGTTCAAACGGCTGTCGGAACGCAGCTATCCCCTGCTTGGTTTAAAGACCACCGAACTGACCTTGGAGGACATCTTCCTCCAGCTGACACAGGACGGCGGAAATTCCATCCCCACTGACGGAGGTGCAAAATAATGTTTGCGATTCTGAAACGGGAGATGCAGAACTATTTCGCTTCTCCTATCGGCTATATTTTCCTGGCGGTGTTCTATTTCTTTGCCGGGATGTTCTTTTCCAGCGTCTTGTACGCCAATACCACAGACATTACTTATGTATTCAGCAGCCTGTTCACTGTTCTGATCTTCATTATCCCCCTTCTGACCATGCGTTCCATGAGTGAGGATAAAAAACAGAAGACCGACCAGCTGCTTTTAACTTCCCCTATCAACTTAAGCGGGCTGGTCATGGGAAAATTCCTGGCCGCATTCTTAATGTACTGTATCGCCCTGGCCGTGACAGTGGTTTACTCCCTGATCCTGGCTGCCTTTGCCGCCCCGGAATGGTCTGTGGTGATCGGCAATATCTTCGGCGCTCTGATTTTAGGGGCCGCGCTGATCGCCATCGGCGTGTTCATTTCTTCCTTGACAGAAAACCAGCTGATCGCTGCGGTGGGCAGCTTTGCCGTTATGATGTTCATCATGATGATCGATGGTTTCGCCAGCCTTATCCCGGTTGACTTTATCGCGAATATTATCCTGAGCCTTTCCTTTATGAGCCGGTATGAGGATTTTGTGTCCGGTATTTTGAACATTTCCAATGTCCTGTTCTTTGTCAGCATTGCGGTCGTGTTTATCTTCCTTACCGTCCGCGTGCTGGAAAGACGCCGCTGGAACTAAGCCGGCGTTTATCTTGCTGTAAGGAGAAAGAATCATGAAGAAAATCACATTGAATAAGCGGCGCCTGAAACACGGCTCCCTTGCCACGGCCATGACCATCGGCCTGGTGGCGGTCCTGGTTCTGGTGAACGTGATCGTGGGGCTTTTAGTGGAACGGTTCCCCATGGACATTGACCTGACAACGGACAACATTTTCCAGCTGTCTGACGAGTCCATTGAATACATTGAAAACCTGGATCAGGATGTTACCGTCAACGTTCTGGCAGACGAGGAAACCTTTTCCGGGCAGAACGACTATTACCGCCAGGCCAACGAGGTCATCCAGAATTATACCAAATATTCCGACCGGATCACTGTCAGATATATTGACCTGTATACAAATCCGGAACTTCAGCAGGAATACCCCAGGGAAACCTTAAGCGTCGGCGGCATCCTGGTGGAGTGCGGCGAACGGTACCAGACCTTGACGGCCTATGACCTGTTCAACACTCAGACAAACCAACAGACCGGCGGCGCCTACATCACCTCCTCCAAGGCGGAGCAGGCTATGACCAGCGCCATCATGAACGTGACAAACGCCAATCCCCCCAAAGCGGCGATCCTCACCGGCTATAATACCACGGATATTTCCGACTTTACCTCTATCCTGGAGTCCAACGGCTATGTGGTGGAGGAAGTGAACCTGATGACCGGCGAGCTTTCCTCTGATTACACCATGGCCATCCTGGCAGCCCCCATGATTGACTTAGGGGAAGCGGAACTGAGCAAACTGGACACTTTCCTGGATAACGACGGGCAGTTCGGCAAGAACCTTCTGTATTTTGCCAGCGTGAACCAGCCGGACCTGCCTCTCCTGGAAGAGTTTTTGGAAGAATGGGGCATCGTTGTCGGCGACGGCTATGTTTACGAAACCGACCCCAACTACATTTACTTTGACCCCTCCTGGACCATGCAGGAATACGGCGACGAGCTTTACACGGAAGAACTGGCCACTACAGACCTTCCGGTTATGATCCCGGCCAGCCGTCCCCTGGAATCCGCTTTCGGCGACCTGGCTGCTGACTCCAACCGGAAGACCTCCATCCTGTTGAGCTCCCATGATTCCGCCGTTGTGGTCCCCCCCGATGCGATCGGCTCTTCCGACTCCACTTGGGACCCGGAAACAGACGGCGAGCAGGGAGTTTACGCAACCGCAATGGAAGGTTCCCGCACCAAATACGATGGAACGACCCAGCTGGTTTCCAGAGTCGTCGCTTTTGGCTCCGTGGATATCATCAACTCCAGCTTCTTGAACTTTGCGGCAATCAACAACGCGGACTATGTCCTCAACGCCTGCAACTACATTTGTGACAAAGAAGAAGGCATTTCCATTATCCCCAAAACCCTTGGCAGCACCAATCTGGGCATCAGCCAGGGACAGGCGAACTTCATCGGCACCTGCGCCCAGTTTGTCCTGCCGATCTTGGTATTGGTTGCCGGCGGCTTTGTTTGGATTCGTAGGAGGAACAAATAACCGTGAACAAAAAAATACGCAACTTGATTATCGGTGCTGTTGTTTTGGTTTTATTGGTGGGCGTCCTGCTCCTGCTCCTGTTCCTGCCCCAGCAGTCCAGTGATACCGAGGAATCCTCCACAGAAGAAGTTTCCGTGGTATCCTCCTCTGTGGAGCTGTTCTCCCGGGAAACCGCTGAGATCGACAGCATCACGCTGGAAAATGCATCCGGCACTGTTACAGTGGAACAGGAATCGGAATCCACTTACCAGGTACAGGGATTGGAAGGCATTGAACAAAATGGCAATGCTTCTTCCCTCATGACCTCCCTGTCCAGTCTGAACGCCACCCAGCTGGTAGAAGAAAACCCCTCTGACCTTGCCAAATACGGTATGGATGAACCGTCGGCCACTCTGACTGTCCAATACTCGGACGGCAGCTCCAATGTGGTAAAGATCGGCAACACCCTTCCCACCGGAACCGGATGCTACGGCATGGTCAACGACGATCCGGCCGTTTACGCCCTGTCTTCTACTATTGAAAATTACGCGAGCTACTCCTTAACGGATTTCGCCAGCACCACGGTGATCGAAACCTGGGTGGCCCCCACCTCTGAGGAAAGCTCTGATGAACCGGCGAAAACGGAACCGGATATCCGTTCTATGAGCATTACCGGCGGTTCCCTGACAGAGCAGCTTGGCGACACGCCCTTCACCTTTGTCATGGGTGAAATGAACGAGGAACTGGCCGGATACGGCTTAAACGGTTCCACCTGGATCATCACCAGCCCGGTAACGGCTTCCCTCCACACAGAAAACACCGCCGCCATCCGTGAAGCTACCTATGGGCTGGAAGCGGCCAGCGTAGTGGCCATTCACCCGGATGAGGCAGCCCTGGCCGAATATGGACTGGACGATCCCTATTGTGTGGTGGAATTTGACCGGGAAGGGGAAGAATTTACCCTGACGATCGGCAATTCGGACGGCGGCACCGGCCGTTATGTGATGGTAAACGGCAAGGACGAGATTTTCCTGGTGGATGTAAACAGTCTGCCCTGGATGGACATTCAGCTGAACCAGATGCTTTCTTCCCTGATTTTCCTGCCCTACATCGACGATGTTTCTCAGATCGACTTAACCATCGGCGACCAGGTATATACCTTTGAAACTGCCTTAGGAGAACCGGAAGTCAACGAGGACGGCGAGGAAGAGGATCCCACTCTGGAATCCGTCACCTGCAACGGTGCAGACATTGACCTGGAGAACTACCGGAAAATGTATCAGTACCTGCTGTCCGCACCGGCGGAGGATATCAACCTTTCCGGTGATACCGGCCCGCTGATCGCCAGCTTCACCTATCATTACTTTGACGACCCGGACCGTACGGATACCATTGAGATCTTCCAGATTTCGGAACGGAAATGCTCCATTGCCTTAAACGGCAGCAATGACTTTACCTGCCGTATGGCTTATTATACCCGTTTGGTGGAGAACATCGAAGCCCTGCTGAACGGCGAAACCCCTGATTTGGATTACTGATCCGCAAAGGCTGGATAAGGGACCCCTTATCCAGCCGATTTCTGTCTATACTCTCAGGAAAGGAACCATCCCATGGACATTTTGAAACAACTCTCCCAAGAACTGAACCTGCCGGAAAACCAGGTTTCCAGCGCTGTACAGCTGATGGACCAGGGGAACACCATCCCCTTTATCGCCCGTTACCGCAAAGAGGCCACCGGTTCCCTGGATGACCAGGTGCTCCGCAGGCTTCAGGAACGGCTGGAATACCTCCGCAGCCTGGAAAAACGCCGGGAAGATATCACGGCCGCTATCCAGGCCCAGGAAAAACTGACCCCGGAGCTGGAAAAAGCCATCAGCGCGGCGGCAACTCTGACCGAATTGGAGGACATTTACCGTCCCTTCCGACCCAAACGGAAAACCCGGGCGTCCGCTGCCCGGGAACGGGGCCTGGAACCTCTGGCCGCCTGGATCTTCTCTCAGCAGCCCGGCGACCCCACGGACAAAGCCGCCGCCTTTGTATCGGAAGAAAAAGGAGTGCCTTCCCCGGAGGCAGCCATTGACGGCGCCCGGGACATTGTGGCAGAGGATATTTCCGATAATGCCGCTGTTCGCCGTGATCTGCGGGCCTTCACCTTCCGCACCGGCGTGTTGACCGTAAAAGCCGCTGACCCCAACGCCTCCTCCGTTTATGAAACCTACTATGATTTCTCCGAACCGGTGCACAAAGCCGCCAGTCATCGGGTTCTGGCTATTGAACGTGGGGAACGGGAAGGATTTTTGAAGGTTTCGGTGGTGATCGAGGCTCAGGCCGCCGTTACGGCCCTTCAGAAAAAATTTGTAAAAAATAATACACCTGCCGGAGAAATTGTGGCGGAAGCCTGTGCCGACAGCTTTTCCCGGCTAATCTATCCCGCCATTGAACGGGAGATCCGGAGCCAGCTGGCGGATGACGCTTCCGAAAAGGCCATCCGGGTATTCTCTCAAAACCTGCGGCAGCTTTTGCTCCAGCCCCCTGTGAAAAATGCCGTTACCATGGGCTTCGACCCGGCTTACCGTACCGGCTGCAAGATCGCTGTGGTGGACGGAACCGGCAAGGTGCTGGACACTTCCGTCGTCTACCCCACTGTCCCGCATAAAGATGTGGAAGGGGCCAAGAAAACACTGACCGGGCTCATCCGGAAGTACGGCGTTACGGTAATCGCCATCGGCAACGGCACCGCCTCCCGGGAAAGCGAGCAGTTTGTGGCGGAGATGCTGCGGGAAATCCCGGAAAAGGTTTCTTACATGGTGGTTTCGGAAGCCGGCGCGTCGGTTTATTCCGCGTCCAAGCTGGGGGCGGAGGAATTCCCCCAATATGACGTTTCCCTGCGTTCCGCGGTATCCATCGCCCGGCGTTTGCAGGACCCTCTGGCGGAACTGGTGAAAATCGACCCCAAGGCCATCGGCGTTGGGCAATACCAGCATGATATGCCGCAAAAACAGCTGAGCACCGCTTTGGACGGCGTTGTGGAGGACTGCGTAAACGGCGTCGGCGTGGATCTGAACACCGCTTCCCAACCGCTACTGGCCCGGGTGGCCGGGATCAACTCGGCGGTAGCCAAAAACATTGTGGCTTATCGAGAGGAAAACGGGCGGTTTACGGACCGTTCCCAGCTGAAAAAAGTCCCAAAGCTGGGAGCCAAAGCCTTTGAGCAGTGCGCCGGGTTCCTGCGGGTGACCGGCGGCGACAATATTTTGGACAGCACCGGCGTGCATCCGGAATCCTACGCCGCCGCACGGGGTCTGCTGACAGCCTGCGGTTATTCCCTGGAAGATGTGGGCGTGTCCCTGGCGGATCTGAAAAACCGGGCGGAACAAAAGGGACTGCGGGTCCTGGCGGAAGAACTGGGGACCGGCGAACCAACCTTACGGGACATGATCGACGAGCTGCAAAAGCCCGGCCGCGACCCTCGGGACCAGCTGCCCCCTCCCCTGCTCCGCACGGATGTCATGGAAATGAAGGATTTGAAGCCGGGCATGGAATTAAAGGGCACTGTCCGGAATGTCATCGACTTCGGCGCTTTTGTGGACATTGGCGTCCATCAGGACGGTTTGGTGCATATTTCCCAAATCTGCGACCGGTATATCAAGCACCCCCTGGAAGCGGTAAAGGTGGGCGATGTGGTGACGGTTTGGGTGATGGATGTGGATTTGAAGAAAAAACGCATCTCCCTGACCATGAAGCCTCCGAAAGCAGAATAAAAAATGCCCCGTGGTATGGCGTTCCATATCACGGGGTTTATTTATTTTACCGAATATCCATCCAACAGCTCCGGTTTGTTTGCCAGGCTGTCCGCTTCGGTAATGGGGCGGATGACCTTGCAGGGGACGCCGGCTGCAAAACTGTTCGCCGGGATATCCCGAGTCACCACGCTGCCCGCGCCGATGACGCAGTTGTCGCCGATGGTCACGCCGGGGCAGACCGTTACATTGGCCCCGAACCAGCAGTCATTCCCGATTTTGACGGGCTTTGCGTAACAGACCCTGGCCGGAGAACCGTCCGGGCCCAAGATGCTGCGGCGTTCATCCGGCAGCAAGGGATGAATGGGTGTTACAATACTGACATTAGGGCCGAAATTACAGTCGTCCCCAATAGTTACGGGGGCGTCGTCCTGGATCGTCAGATTAAAATTCCCAAAAAACCGCTTTCCAATATGGGTGTGCTGCCCATAGTGAATGTAAATCGGGCCTTGGAAAAAAGTACCCTCCCCTGTTTCCGCAAAAATTATGGAAACCAGCTCCGCGCGTTTTTCCGTTTCATCTTCAAAGGTCTGGTTATATTCGGTGCAGAGGTTGTGGGTCCGCAGCTTAATGGCCCGCAGTTCCGGGGCGCCGGGACGAAAAACCTTACCCGCAAAAATCCGTTCTTCTTCCTTTGTCATAGCATCATCCCTTCCTTATAAAAAAGCCCAACGGAATCCGGTGGGAGTCCGTCGGGCTTTCCTGAAAAAACTTACGCTTCCTCTTTCATTTTTGCGAAGCACTCGCTGCAGTAAACAGGACGGTCTTCACGGGGTTTGAAAGGAACCTTTGCTTCACCGCCGCAAGCGGCGCAGGTGGCTGTGTACATTTCTTTCTGCGCTTTGGTGCTGTTCTTGCGGGCAGCACGGCACTCTTTGCATCTCTGAGGCTCATTCTCGAAGCCTCTTTCCGCGTAGAATTCCTGCTCACCAGCAGTAAAGACGAATTCTTTGCCGCACTCTTTGCATTTCAGGGTTTTGTCTTGGAACATTTTACTATACCTCACTTAGGTTTTATTTTGCCCGCAGACGGATTTGCACCGCCACCTTTGCCTTGCAACGCTCTGCGATTAAGCTATTGGGGCAGACTGATACACACGAACTAGGGCCGATGGATTGTTTTCAATTTCCGGCGGACGCGCTGCAGAGCATTATCAACTGACTTAGGTGAAATATTCAGAGATTTTGCGATAGTTTGATAATCCATTCCATCCAGTGCCGCAAAAAGGACCTTCCGTTCCATGGGGGTGAGCAGCGTTTGGATCCCGTTCATAACGGCCTCCAGCGCCTCCCGGTTCAGGAAAATCTGCTCTGGAGAAGAATGATCGGAAACCTCGCCCGCATCTTCTAACGGAACGTGATTCCGGAACGCCGCCGCTTTTTGGCTGGTGGCCTTCTCCACAGCTTTCTGCACACGGTTTCGGATACAAACCAGGGCATAAGTGCTGAACTTAGTATGATTGTCACGGTGAAAGCTTCTGACCGCATCAAAAAGGCCGATGCAGCCTTCTTGGACTAAGTCGTCAAAATCGAATACATTCTGATATTGAACTGCGTATTTTTGGATCAAGGGAAGATACCGGGACATCAGCTCCGCCAGGGCGGCGCTGTTGCGTTTTTGGTACTGTTCTGCCAATTCTTCATCTGTGAGCTGCGGGACAGCTGCCATGGTTTCTTCACCTAATCTTTCCTAATGTATTCATCATACATGATAATTTTCATTTTGTCAAGGCTTTTTATTAAAAAAATCAAATTGCACCACGATTTGACAAAAAATTTAGATATCTGGCACAATAACTTCCCTTGGAATCTTGCACTGAGAAATCAACGGTTTTTCATTTTTAAATTGTAAATTACCAGAGAAAAAGAATATTATGCGTGAATTAATCAAAATATCATATTTATCCCCTTTTCCGGTAGCCGCTGGGGGTTTGGCCCACAGCCCGACGGAACAGGCCGGAAAAATAGTGGGCGTCCTCGTATCCCAGGCGGGCCGCGATCTCCTGCACAGACAGCGCCGTGCTTTGAAGCAGGCGGCAGGCCAGCTCCATTTTCCGGTTCAGGAGATAGGCGTAGGGCGTGATGCCGTAGGTGCCCTTGAACAGCTTGCTGGCGTAATCCGGCGAGCGAAAGATCTGCCCTGCCAATTCGGCAACTGACACCAGCCGGGAAACGTTCTGATCCAAATACGCCTTCATAGCCGCCGCCTCCGGAGGCACTGGCGGCTGGTCATCTGCAAGCCCGCCCAATTTTGCGCAGATCTGATGGAATTTCAAGGAACAGGCCTGCTGGGCCTCCGGCATCCCGGAACCGGCCAGACGGTAAAACTGCCGAAATTCCGGTTCCAGACAAGCGCCGGGGAAAATCACCTGCCCGGACAGCCCATAAGCGGAAAAGAGCGCGGCAGGCAGCTTGCCCCGAACATTCATAAAAATCTTTACCCACGGATCATTGGAGTCGGAAAAATAATGGTGGGAGGCCCCCTGGGGCAGCAGGTAACAGTCCCCTGCAGACGCCGTATAGCGCAGATTGTCCACAATTACCGTGCCGGTCCCCTGCACCACCTGCTCCAAGACCCAAACAGGGGAACAGCCCCGGTAAATCTCATAACTGCCATCGCACCAGGAGATCCCAGCCAACTCCAAAATAAACGGTTCTTCCCAACCGGGAAAATACAGCAGATCCTCTTTCAAATTGTATCCCTCACTTTTTTATCGGTTTTCCGGCTTGCAAAAGTCTTGATTTCAGTGTATCCTACACCTAAAGGGATGTCAAGGCCCAATTCATATTTCGGAGGGATTTTTATGAAACTGCGCGCCCCCGCGCTTCCGCTGATCACTGTCGACCCGTATTTCAGCATTTGGTCCGCCGCGGACCGGCTCACCGATCAAATGCCCTGCCATTGGACAGGGAAGCCCAATACCATCACCGGTACCGCTGTCATTGACGGCACATCCTACCGTTTCCTGGGGACCGGCGACGCCCCCGCCATGGAGCAGGTTTCCGTCGAAGTGGAAGCCATGTCCACCGAAGTTTTCATGGAGGCCGGAAACGTCCGGCTCCGGCTGTTTTTCCTCACTCCCCTGCTGATGGACGATTATGAGCATCTGTCCCGGCCGGTTTCCTATCTGATGATCTCGGCGGAAAGCATGGACGGGCAGGAGCATGCGGTTTCCGTAAAACTTTCCGCCAGCGAGGAGCTCTGCCTGGACTGCAAGGGGCAGATGCCTGTGACAGCAGAAACATCCACTCTCCCCGGCAATATCCACACTGCTAAAATGGGGAGCGTCAAACAGGAAGTCCTGGCCAAAAGCGGCGACGACATCCGGATCGATTGGGGATATTTCTATCTGTCCGTCCAGGGGAATGAGGCGAATGCTTCCACATGTCAGGAAGACATGACCTGGGTATCCGCGGCGGCGGATGTCAGCAAAACGGCGGCCCTGTTCACCTTCGCTTATGACGACATCGAAAGCATGGTCTACTTTGGGGACCGTCTGAGATCCTGGTGGAACCGGGACGGGAAGACTATCGAAACCGCCATCTGCGAGGCTTACGGCGATTTTGCGGAAATGGAAAAGGCCTGCGCCGACTTTTCCTGCAAGCTGTTCCGGGACGCGGTGAAAGCCGGCGGGGAAAAATACGCCGAGCTTCTGCTGCTGGCTTACCGGCAGGTATTGGCGGCCCACAAGCTGGTTTTGGACAAGGAAGGGAACCTCCTCTACGTTTCCAAAGAGTGCTTCTCCAATGGATGCGCCGCCACAGCCGATGTCAGCTACCCCTCCATCCCCATGTTCCTGCTTTACAACCCGGAATTGGTGAAAGGCATGATGCGCCCCATTTTCCGTTATGCGGAAGGCGGCGTCTGGCCCTTCGACTTTGCACCTCATGATGTGGGCCAGTATCCCCTTCTGAACGGCCAGGTCTACTCCGAAGGCACCGACCCCCGGTGGCAGATGCCTGTGGAAGAATGCGGCAATATGCTGCTGATGATGTCCACTGTCTGCGTCGTTCAGAAGGACGCCTCCTTTGCGGCGGAACATTTGGAAACCTTGAAGCAGTGGGCCAAATACCTGCTGGACAACGGCGCCGACCCGGACAACCAGCTCTGCACCGATGACTTCGCCGGACATTTTGCCCACAACTGCAATCTGTCCCTGAAGGCGATTATGGGCCTTGCTGGGCTGGCGGAAGTGTTCCGCTTACTGAAGGATGAAAAAACTGCTGGATTTTACCGGGATGCGGCGGAAAAGATGGCGGAAAACTGGATAAAAACTGCCGCCAACGGAGATGGCAGCTACCGGCTGGCCTTCGATCGCCCCGGCACCTTCAGCATGAAATACAATGTCGTGTGGGACAAAGTCATGGGGTTGGGGATCTTCCCCAAAGAGGTACTGGCTTCGGAATTTGCCAGCTACCGGAAGCGGATCAACCCCTACGGCATGCCTCTGGACAACCGGGAAACCTATACAAAATCCGACTGGACTGTCTGGGCAGCGACTCTGGCCCAGGAACGGGAAGATTTCGAGGAATTTATCGCGCCCCTTTGGACGGCGTACAACTGCACCCCCTCCCGGGTACCCATGTGCGACTGGTACCAGACCATTACCGCCACGCAGGTCGGGTTCCAGCACCGCACGGTACAGGGCGGCCTGTTTATGAAGCTCTTGGAAGCCTCCGGCCGCTGTCGTGTCCATAAATAACGGCAAATCAAAAAGAGTGAGCGTTTTGCGCTCACTCTTTCGTTTTATTCCGAAACCCGCAGGGAAATATCCCCCATACCGTTGGTGATCTTCACCAGGGGCGCTTCCCCATTGGTTGTTTCCTGGTAGTGGTTGGACACGGACTGCTGATTCAGCCGGACGTCGCCCATCTCCGTTGACAAATCGTAGGAATGATCCGCCTGTTTGCCTCTTAAGGAGAGTTCCACATCCCCCATGCCGCAGCTTATGGTCGTTGTGCCGGAGATGCGGAGGTTTTCCCCGTCCACGTCCCCCATACCGGAGGCCAGCTCCAGGCTTTCCGCTTCCACATTTTCCGCATCGAAGTCGCCGGTGCCAATAGCGCAGGATACGTTTCTGAACGAAACGTTCTCCAAGTCAACATCGCCCACTCCCAGCGCCATAACGAGTTCCGGCTGAGGACCGCCCGGGAGATACAGGGTGACCTTCCGGTCGTCGTTCCGGAAGCCAGAACCTTCAAACAAACCTTCCTCCACCTGTTCTTCGATGGCCAGGACGCCGTTTTCCATTTTGTAAGAGATCTGTCCGTAATCGGAAATATCTTCCCATTGCAGCCAGGCTTTGTCTGTACGGCTCTGTTTCACCTCGAAATCCGTAACTTCCAGGGATACGTCGATCCGTTCCACATTCTCAGAGAAATCTGCCTCGCCGGAACCAGGGGTGATGGGGGTCATGCCGTTATGGTGGCCGGCATTGTCATTGGTGTTCCCGGAAGAAGCCGGGATTCTTTCCAGACTGCCGTGAAATTCCTCCTCGTCCCAGTCGTCCCAATCCAGGAAATCAAAGGCTTCATCCCAGCGGTCCGAGGAGAGGCTGAACCCGCCCCGGCCGATATATAAAGACCAGCCGTTGTCAAATGTGATCTCTTTGCCGCGGCCGCCCATGAGCACCGCCGTAAAATACAGGATGCCGCCGATAATGATAAGCCCAGCGCCCACTGCGGCAGTAATCCCCAAAGTTTTTTTCATCTTGAAATCCTCCCCTCACAGCAGCTTACTGCGCAATCATGCCGCCGCATTTTTCCTTTAAGAACCGGAAAAAACGCTTGCATTGTTTCCAGCACCAGGGAACCAAATATTTAAAGCACAATATGGTCAAGGAACCGAAAAGCAGCATCGCGCCCAGATAAGCTAAGGCCATTCCCACTAACAACAAACCATCCGGCGGTGAGGACACCAGCATGGGGACCCCCAAAAACAGCGCCAAGAAAAATCCAACCAGCAAGACAATACAGGAAACCACCAAAGCCAAAACCGTTATGATTACACTGAACAGCAGCGCCAGTACTGTTACCACCGCGCCGAACAGCAAAGGCAGCCAAATCACGCTGGATAAAACTACCAGCACCCAGAACAGAACCTTCCCTCCGGAAGCTTTTTGTTTCATTTCCGGGCCCATCCGCTTAAACTGCCCCCCTTTGGCTTCGCCCTCTGTCTGCTGGGCGGAGGGTTTCGCGAGGCTGAAGGTGGAGTTTGCGATGATGTCCCTGGCCAGTTCCGCCGGGGAACCCAGCTCCTCAATGACACGGGCCTCGTTTTCCGGTCCGGCATCGTCAAAATACTCCTCATAATAGCGGATGGCCTCCTCCTGCTCCGCCTCCGCAAGGGATTGCAGGTGCTTTCTCAACTCCGCCAGAAATTCATTCCTTGTCATAACGTTTCTCCTCCAAAAGAAGCTGATCGATTTTTTCTTTGAATCCGGACCATTCTGTCCGGTAAAACGCCGTCATCTCCCGGCCCTTGCCTGTCAGCCGGTAATACCGCCGGTTCCGGCCCTGGAACGGTTCATCGTAGGTTTCCAGCGCACCATCCTTTTGCAGCCGCCGCAGGACTGGGTACAAGGTCGACTCGGAAACGTCGATGACGTTCCGGATCTGCTGTGTCAGCTGGTACCCATACGCATCGCCGGAAGCCAGCACCGATAAAACGCAGGCGTCCAGCAGGGCTGACCCGATTTGATATACCACGGAATCCCTTCTTTCTTTTGTCGAATAATATTATACATCGTATATCATTGAGCTTGATAATATTATATCTGGTATAATATTATTTGTCAATAGGAAAATCAAAAATTTTTTGACAAAAATGAGATTTTGTGGTACCCTGTTGCAGAAGGGAGTGGCATAAATGGAATACCGATCCATAGAACGGGCTGTTTTTTCGTCCCGGCCCAACCGGTTTATCGCATACTGTCAGATAAACGGCAAAGAGGAGGTTGTCCACGTCAAAAACACCGGCCGGTGCCGGGAACTGCTGATCCCGGGAACGGAAGTCTGGCTGGAACCGGCGGCGGATCCCAACCGGAAAACCAAATGGTCTTTGGTGGCGGTCAACAAAGGCGGGCGGCTTATCAACATTGATTCCCAGGCCCCCAACCAGATTGCCTGGGAGGCTTTCCAATCCGGGAAACTGCAAATCCCGGGATATGAGTATCCCCTGGAAGTCCGGCGGGAGGTAAAGTTTGGAGGATCCCGGCTGGATTTCTGCCTGGAAGGCGGTTTTGGCATGGCTTATGGGGAAGTAAAAGGGGTGACGCTGGAGGAAAACGGCATCTGTTCCTTTCCGGATGCCCCAACGGAACGGGGTGTCCGGCACATTGAGGAGCTGATTGCCGCCAAAAAGGCGGGATACGGGGCATTTTTGCTGTTTATCGTGCAAATGGAGGGGATGAAATTTCTGATTCCCAACGAAAAAACACATCCCGCCTTTGGCGAGGCCCTTCGGGAGGCCGCCAAGGCGGGAGTGGCGATTATTGCCCGGACTTGCTCCGTGGAGCCGGGCTCGATTTGGCTGGACGGAGAGATTCCGGTTTATCCGGATGGAACACCCGGTAAAACCAGCGGAAATCTTCCCGGGTAAAGGTCCCTGTGGCGCAGAGGAACAGGAAATACAGCCCCAGCGCCGCCCCAATCCGGGCAGCCGCGTCCCAGCCGGCGGACAAATTGGCAAAATTGATAAGCACATTGGCGCACAGGCAGGCGCCGGAAACGCAGAGCACCGGTTTTACAATCCACTGAACCAGGTGAATCCGGATACAGGTGACGGAGGCCAGCCGAGCGAAACTTAAAGTGGCGTTCAAAAAAGTGCTGGCGAACATGACGAAGATGTACCCATTTACGCCGTAAATGGGCAGCAAAAACCACAAAAGGCAGATGCTGACGGCGGAATCGCAGATGCTGTACCGCAGGACGCTTACCTGTTCATCCATCCCCTTGAGCATGGAATCCGCCACGTTGTCCAGGTACATCAGCGGCACCAATGGTGCCAGCAGTCCCAGCATACTGCCAACGCCCTCCTGCCGGTAGACCGCCCAGCCCAGTTCTTCGGCAAAAAAGACGAAAACGCCGGTCATGGCCGCCGCGAAAAGAAGGGTGTACCGCACCACCTTGGACACCAGCCGGCTGATCCGGGCGTTGTCCCCTACTGCCTGGGCCTCGGCGATTTCCGGCACCAAAAGGCTGGAAAAGGAGGTCAAAAACGCCGTGGGAAAGGTGAGGATAGGCATGACCATGGCTTCCGTCATACCGTACTGGGCCAATGCCCCGGAGCCGGACGCGCCGTATTTCCGCAGGCCCCGGGGGACCAGCAGGTTCTCGATGGTACGGAGGGTGGATTTCAGATAACTGCTTAAAGCAACCGGTAAGGTGATCCGGACCATACGACGGGTGATGTCCCGGGAGGAGGTTTTGACAAAGCTCCATTTCCGCCGGTCCCGCAAATAGAGGATGAGGGAAAAGAGGAAGGAAATCAGTTCCCCGCCTAAACAGCCCCCGGCGGCCGCGGCGCAGGCCAAGGTCAAATCTCCTTCCGGCACAACGGCGGTGAACAGCCCGATGGCCACCGCCATATGGGCCAACTGCTCCACGATCTGCCCGCCGGAGGATTTCCCCGCCATGCGCAGGGCGAAAAAATAACCCCGCAGGCTGGAGGAAAATGCCATAAAAGGCAAAGCAAGGGCAAGGATTTTCAGGGAGAGAACCGTCCGGGCGTCCCCCAGCAAAACTGTCCCGATGGGTTCCGCCAGCCAGAAAAGCCCAATGGCGGCCAGAAGGCTGACAATGAGCCCATAGCGCATGCATTTCCGCATGGCGTCATCGGCCCCGGCGTAGGACCCGGCGGCCAGTTCCTCCGCCACCAGCCGGGTCACGGAAAGGTAGATCCCCGAGGTGGCGAAGGTGCTGGCCAGGCCGTAAACCGTGGCAGTCAGCTGGAAAAGTCCCATGCCCTCGGCCCCCATTTTGCCGGATAGATACGCGCCGAAAGCCACTCCCAGCGCCCGCATGAAAAAGGACCCGGCAATGAGAATCACCGCGTTTTTGAAAAACAGCTTTGCCTGCATAAAATCCCCCCGTCCGTTCAGGAAAGTATATGAACGGACAGGGGGATTTAGTCTTATTTTTTTGATAGACGCAAAACCCTCGAAAACAGTCTGCAACTGTACTAAATAATCAGCTTCATTTCAAGCGCCGTATCAGTTGTTTCGCCTGTTTCGACGAAACCATGGGAACGATACAGATTTTGGGCCGCTGTATCTTGGAAGTTTACCCCAAGATAAATTTCCCGCACATGAAATCGGTCGATCAAAAATTGTATCCCTAACCTCAAAGCGGCTGTTCCATAGCCTTTGTGCTGATAGCGCTCGTCTATCAAAAACTGCCATACCGTATACTGATTTTTCAGCTCATAATAACCCAGCATCATGAAACCGACGAGGGTATTATGTGCATATACCGCAAAAGGAAAAGCTGTTTTTCGGAAGGCCCATGCCTTGGCCAGCGAGTATGCTGTCGTCTGTACGAAAGCGCTCTGCTTTGCAGAAACTTTCAGCGCCAAAACGTCCTCAATATTTTCCGGGGTGATCTCTCTCAGTTCAACGAAAGAGTCCATCTTTCAATATTCCTTTCGTTATATTCTTCGACTAAGCACCTTTCCCATTATTTTTTAAAGTCCATGTGCTGTTCGCAGGTGCCCAGCATGGGGCAGACGGTACATTGAGGGGACTGGGCCTTGCAGAATTCCCGGCCGAAATGCACCAGCCGGTGGCAGAAATCGCTACTTTTTTCCGGCGGCAGCAGTTCCCGCAGGGCCATTTCCACCTTGTAGGGGTCTTTTACCGTGATCAGGCCCATCCGCCCGCAGATGCGGATGCAGTGGGTATCCGTCACAACGGCGGGTTTGTGGAAAATATCCCCCATAATCAGGTTGGCGGTTTTCCGGCCGATACCGGGAAGCTTGGTCAGCTCCTCAATGGAATCGGGGAGTTCCCCGCCGTAATCCCGCAGGAGCATCTGGGCGATGCCGATAATGTCTTTGGCCTTGGTGCGGAACAGGCCGCAGGGCTTGACGATTTCCTCAATATCCGCCAAATCCGCTTCCGCCAAAGACTGCAAAGTCGGGTATTTGGCGTAAAGCTCCTTGGTGACGATATTCACCCGGGCGTCGGTGCACTGGGCCGAAAGCCGGGTGGAAATCAGCAGTTCGTAGGGCTTTTCATAAGTCAGGGAACAGACGGCGTCCGGGTAAACCTTTTCCAAAGTTTCCACCGCCGCCAAAGCCAGTTCCTTTTTCTCCATAAAATTCGATCTCCTTCGCGATGTTTTGGTCTACAGGGGACATTCCAGCTGACAGTCAAAGGGCTCCTTTTCCGCGTGGGCCATGTTGTATTCTTCCGCCTCCACACAGCCCATAGCTTTGTAAAAGGCTTGAGTTTCCGCCGCCGAATGGGCGGAAATATAGAGCTTGCGGGCGCCTTGGGCCTTCGCCCACTCTTTGACCCGCCGGATCAGCTCCCGCCCGACGCCCTGTCCCCGCAGCTCTTCCGAAACGTGGACGCTGGACAGGTCCAGATATTCTTGATTCTTTCCAAAAAGCCCCGGTTCTACCGAAGTAAAGCCTTTGAGCCTTCCATCCACAAAGGCCCCCAGCACCAGCCCGCCGGTGCGGACGGTGTTTTGCAGGCAGGAAACCAGGAAAGCGTAATCCTCTTGGCTCCAGTCATCGATAAAAGGGTCCGGCTTTTGCTGCCAGCGGCCGTCGATTTTCCGCCAGCATAAATCTACTACCTGGCGGCGATGAAAATCTTGAAAGAGCTCCAGACAGATGTCCTCTGACTGAAGCTGCACAAATTGAACCGGGATTTTCGCAGGATGTTCCATGAACTCCTCCCTTATTCCTGGGGCTTTTCCGCAGTTTCGGCGGGCTGTTCCGGAGCCTTGTTTTCTTCCTCAGGTTCTTCCTTCATCAAATCCTCCTGGGAATGCTCCAGCTGCTGGTCCAAATCCTGCAGCCCCCGCAGAACGTCAGCGGAATATTTCCGAAAATTTTCGCCCGCCTGGGAAAGCTGTTCCCGGACGCCGGAGAGCTTTTCCGCGGCCTTTTTGGCCTCATTGGCGGCGGTTTCCCGAATGAGTACCGCCCGGTCGTTGGCTTTGCCGATGATATGGTCGGCGGTCTTTTTGGCTTCCAGCATCATTTCGCCGATCTCAAAGCTGGCTTTTTCGGAATTCTGCTGATCCTCCAGCTCCTGGATGCGCTTTTTCATGGTGCGGTTGTTTTCTTCCAGGATCCCCCGTTTCACGGAAAGCTCGGAGTTCAGGGCCTTCAAAGACTGCATTTCCTTCTGCATCGTTTCCTGCCGGCTTTTCTGTTCCTCGTTTTCCTTGGAAACTGCCTCCAGCTGTTCCCGGCACTGGGCAAGCTGGGAAGAAGCCTCGTTATATTTTTCCTCATATTCCCGATGGGCCGCCTTTTCCCGGTCAAGCTCCTTCCGCATCCGTTCCAGTTCCTCCGCGTTGTGGGCGCTCATTTCCTCGAAGCACCGGATGACATCGTCCCGGTCAAAGCCGCCGATCACCGCTTTTTTGAATTTATCGCCATATTCCATTGCTGATTTCCTCCTGTCCGTTCCAATTTTTGTCTTTTTATCCTGTAAAGCGAATTTACCTTACAGCGAAATCCGCCCAATTTGGGTTCCTGATGACATTATACCATTGAACCGGCCGGTTTGGCAAGTGGATTCCGCCCTTTTGCGCCAAAATCCGTTGTTTACCGCAAAGCCACCGCGTCTTTTCCCAAAAGCCCGGACAGTTCCTCCAAAAGCTCCTGTTTTCCGCTGACGCAGGGGCGCCCCGGGGGATAATGGTATTTTTTATCCTCATCGAAATAAATTTTCACCGGCGTCTGGCCAGGGTAATCCGCCAGCAGGGTCAGCACCGCCGGAAGGCGGCGGTCGTTTTTGGAATTCATCCGCAAAAACAGCGTCCCGGCAGGCTGGGAATCCCGGAAGGCCTCCAAATCTATGAGCCGGTCGGCCAGCACTTTGGCCGGTTCTTCCTCCCGGACCGAAACCCGGCCCTCCACCACAAATGGCGCGTCCTTCTGCAAAACCTGCTGGTGATCCCGGTAAACCGTGGGGAACAGCACCACTTCAACAGCGCCGCTGCGGTCCTCCAGGTTCAAAAAGCACATCATCTGGCCGGATTTGGTGTTCATGGTCTTCTTCCCGGCAGCCATCCCCAGAAGCCGGACCGGCTGGCGGTCCTGATACTGGCTTTCCTCCGCCGTAATGGCGGCGGCACTGTCCATTTTCCAGCGTTTGGCCAGAAGGCGGTACTCATCCAAAGGGTGCCCGGTCAGATAAAAGCCCAGGGCCTCATACTCCTGGCGGAGCTTTTCCCCAATGGGGGATTCCCCGATCCGCGGGATGGACAGCTCCGGCTCGGCAATTTCCGCCGCCGCGAAAAGGTTCATCTGTCCCCCGGCATGGCTCCGGGCATAGCCTGCCGCGGAATCCATAGCCGCCTCATGGACGGCCAGAAGCTCCTTGCGGGCATATCCGAAGCAGTCAAAGGCCCCGCAGCGGATGAGGTTTTTCAAGGCCTGTTTGTTCAGATCCTTCCCGGCCATCCGTTTGCAGAAGTCCAGAAGGCCCGTAAAGGGGCCGTTTTTCTTCCGTTCCGCCACAATATTGTCAATTACGGAACGGCCCAGTCCCTTGACCGCCAGCAATCCAAAGCGGATGCCCTCCCCTTCCATCCGGAAGGAGCCCGTACTCCGGTTGATGTGGGGGGGCAGGATCTCGATGCCAAGCTCTTTGCATTCCCCCAGATATTCCGTAAGCTTCCCTGTCCAGTCCAAAATGGAGGTGAGCAGGGCCGCCATATACTGCCGGGGATAGTGGCATTTCAAAAAGGCTGTCTGATAGCTGACCACCGAATAGGCGGCGGCGTGGGATTTATTGAAGGCGTATTCCGCAAAGGCGGCCATATCGTCGAAAATGTGGTTGGCTACCTCCTCCGGCACCCCGTTGGCCACAGCGCCGACGCACTCAAAGGAGCCGTCCTCCCGTTTTTTGCCGTGGATAAAGTTCTCCCGTTCCGCCTGCATCACGTCCACTTTTTTCTTGCCCATGGCCCGGCGCACCAAATCCGCCCGGCCGTAGGAATAGCCCGCCAAAGACCGGCAGACCTGCATGACCTGCTCCTGATAAAGCAGAACGCCGCAGGTCACCCGCAGGATGGGCTCCAAAAGGGGCGTTTCATAGCGGATCTGCTCCGGATGGAACCGGTTGCGGATATAGGTGTCGATGGAGGAGCTGGGGCCGGGACGGTAAAGGGAGGTGGCCGCCGTCAAATCCTCAATACAGTTTGGCTTCATGGCGACCAGCATCCGCCGCATCCCCGCCGACTCAAACTGGAATACCCCTTCCGTTTCCCCTTTGGAAAACATGGCAAAGACCGCCGGGTCCTCCAGGGAAATTTTGTCGATGGAAAATTCCGGCTCCGTTTTGCGGATGGCATGGACGGTGTGGTCGATGACCGAAAGGTTCCGCAAACCCAAAAAGTCCATTTTTAACAGGCCCAGTTCTTCCAAGGTGGTCATGGGGAACTGGGTCACGATGGATTCATCGCTTTTTGCTAAGGGGACATACTCGTCCACCGGTTTGGCAGTAATGACAACGCCGGCCGCGTGGGTGGAGGCGTGCCGAGGCATCCCTTCCACTTTTTTGGCCATATCCAGCAGTTCTTTCACCTGGGGATCGGTGTCGTAAAGGGTTTTTAGGGATTTTTCCTCGGAAAGGGCCGCGTCCAGGGTGATTTTCAGCCGGTTGGGGATGAGCTTGGCCACCCGGTCCACTGCCTGGTAGCTCATGCCCAAAGCCCGGCCCACGTCCCGGACCGCCGCCTTGGCCGCCATGGTCCCGAAGGTGGTGATCTGGGCCACATGGTCGGCTCCGTACCGGCGCACCACATAGTCGATGACCTCGCCCCGGCGTTCATCGGAAAAGTCCACGTCAAAGTCCGGCATGCTCACCCGTTCCGGATTCAAAAACCGTTCAAAAATCAACTGATATTTGATGGGGTCCACGCCGGTAATGCCCATGCAGTAGGCCAAAAGGCTCCCGGCCCCGGAGCCGCGCCCCGGCCCCACCGGGATGTCCCGGCTTTTGGCATAGCGGATAAAATCGTAAACGATCAGGTAATAATCCACATACCCCATCTTCTTGACCACGCTCATCTCGTAGTCGAACCGTTCCTGCAATTCCGGCGTGATCGTGCCGTACCGTTTTTTCAGGCCCCGGGTGCAGAGGTCGGTAAAATATTCCTCGGAAGTCCGGCCGTCCGGGGTTTCAAAGTGGGGAAGCTGGGTTTTGCCGAAGGTAAATTCCACCTGGCACCGGGCGGCAATGGCGGCGGTGTTGTCCAAGGCGTCCGCAAAATCCGGCAAGGCCGCTTCCATTTCCTCCCGGTTTTTCAGGTAAAATTCCTCCGTGGGGAATTCCATGTCGTTTTGCTCGCCAACTGTGCGGTTGGTTTGGATGCACACCAGCACGTTCTGCATCCGGGCGTCCTCTTTTTGCAGGTAATGGCAGTCGTTGGTAGCGGCCAGGGGGATGCCCGTTTCACCCGAAAGGCGGCGCAGGAGGGGCAGGATCCGCTGCTGTTCCTCAATGCCATGGTTTTGGACTTCTAAGAAGTAATTCCCTTCCCCGAAAATGTCCCGGTAACGCAGGGCTGTTTCTTTCGCCCCGGAAAAGTCCCCGGCGGACAGCTTCCGGGGGATTTCCCCGGCCAGGCAGGCCGATAAGGCAATCAGCCCCTCGTGATATTTTTCCAGCAGTTCCAAATCCACCCGGGGTTTACTGTAAAAGCCCTCGATATACCCGGCGGAAACCAGCTTGATGAGGTTTTGGTAACCCTGCTGGTTTTCGCAGAGCAAAACCAGGTGATAGGGCTTATTGTTCACCTGGAACACCTTGTCGAACCGGGTCCGGGGGGCCACATAGACCTCGCAGCCGATAATGGGCTTCACGCCCTCTTTTTTGCAGGCTTTATAAAAATCCACCACGCCGTACATACAGCCGTGGTCGGTAATGGCGCAGGCCTCCTGGCCGGCTTCTTTCACTCGTTTGGGAAGCTCGGAAATCCGGCAGGCGCCGTCCAGTAGGCTGTATTCGGTGTGCAGATGCAGATGGACAAAGGGTTTCATAGCTTCCCTCCTGTTTCAACGTTCCGTTTCTTGCGTCAATATGCCTTGTGAATATGTCCACAAACTCCCCCGGGCATCCTCAAAATAAAGGATCTTTAGATCCGGGCTGGCGCCGTATAGAAACAGGCACTTCCCCAGTTTTTGCAAAGCTGTCCGTTCCTGTTTCGTAGTCTTTGTAAGCAGATGAAATGAGCGTTCACACCGTTCCACCCACCGCTGTTCATAATCCGCAGCGGAAAGGATCCTTTGGGACAAATCGGCCACTGTAGAAAGGCCGAACCATTCACACCACCGAATATCCTCCCGATATAAAGTGGGGCCGGGTTCTTTGACAATGATTTCGTCCTCATCATATAGCACCGGCAGTTCCGAAATTCCCATGGAAAACGCCGCAAATGCCCGGCTGTGCCCGTCCGTTAAGGTGTACCGGCCGTTTCCGAAATCATGAACCGGCAGAGGCTGGCACAGCGCCGCTGTATCAGGCGATAGCCACGTCCGGACCCGGGCAAGCTTTTCCTCGCTCAAATAGAGCTGGCTGATTCCCAGCTCCAAAACAGGCATCCGCCGGACCCCGTCAAATCTCATGCTTTTTCTCCCGCCTCAGGATGCCGGTAACCAGAATCCCCAGGATCGGGAACACGGCGGCAATCAACAGCCCGGCTTTCATGCCGATTTGGTCGGCGGTCAGGCCCATATTGGCGGCCCAGTTCACCAGAGCTTCATTTTCCATCACAGCGTCCGTGACGACCCCCACCAGCTGGGGACCCACAGAGGCCCCGAAATCGCCGCCTGCCGCCATCAGGGCGAAAACCGCCACCCCGGCCGTCGGGAATTTGTCCGACGCAACCAGCAGACTGCCGGGCCAGAGCATGGACACGCAAAAGCCCGTCAATCCGCAGGCAATCAGCCCCACAAGGGCAATATTGGAAAAGGCAGCGGTGAGATAGCAGACAGCCGCGCCGATGGTCCCGGCAAAGAGCACCCGGCAGATGTGCTTCCCATATTTTGCGTAAAGGGAACGGCCCAGGCCCAACATTACTGCGAACATGGCCACCCCGAAAATATCCCCGTAAACCTTGGGGATGTTCAGGGCCTTTTCCAGATAGCTGGAGCTCCACTGGGACATAGTGCACTCGCTGGCCCCGCCCAAGAAAATGCACACAAAGCAGAGGATCATAGCGGGCTGGCGGATGAGCTTCACGACACTGCCGCTTTTTTCCGGCGTCTGCATGGGAGGGACCGGCTGGTTATGGTACAGAACCGCGCTGGCCGCCGGGATCAGCGTCCAGAGAAGGGCCAGCCAGTGCCAGTTTTCCCCGCCGAAAACCTTCAGGAAGAAGGTGCTGACGATGACGACCCCCACCACGCCCCAGGCGTAGATGGAATGGAGCTTGCTCATTTCCCGTTCCGGGTTTTCCGCCGGGATGGCCGCGATGACAGGGCTGATGAGCACTTCCGAAAGCCCCCCGGAGGAGGCGAACACGACGCTCCCCAAAAACAGCCCAAAATACGCCGTTTCCGGGAAAAACAACGGGTACAATGCGTAAATCAGAAGTCCGGCCGCGGTGATCACCGGGATGGCCCGCACGGTCTTTTCGATGTTGAATTTATGGGAATAGAAAGAGAAAATCAGGTCGATAAGCAGCTGGGTGCAGAAATTCACCAAAACCAGCGTTCCCAGCAGGGCGTAGGAAATCCCATACAGCTCCCGGAAGGAGACAAACAGCAGAGGCTGCAAAGAACCAACCACGGACATGGAAAGGTTTGTGGAATAACAGGCATATTTTAAGCGTCGGTAATCCGGTTTCATGCTGAGTTCCCCCATTATTTGGACTGTACCACGAAGCCTGTCCCCGTCACTTCCGCCACAGGGGTCCCCAGCTCGTCCCGAACAGAAACAGTGTAATAGCCGGTGCTGCGGCCCTGCTTGACCCGTTTGGCCTCGGCAATGAGGCGGCCGCCTTTGGCCGTCCCCAGGTAGGAAATCTGGCTGGTTAAGGTAACCACGCTTTTCTCCCCGCAGTTGGCGGCCACGGCAAAGGCAAAGTCTGCCAGGGTGAAAATAGCCCCTCCCATGACGGCCCCTCTGGCGTTGCGGTGGATGTCCGAAAGTTCCATGGAGCAGCGGGCGAACCCGTCCTCCGCCTCGTCAATGACCGCCCCGGCGGCTTTTGTCGCAAAAAGATCCCCGGAAAAATATTCCCGGATTTCATCCAGTGATTTCATCTTGACACATCCTTTTCTTCCGTATTGGCCCGCAGTTCCTGGGCAGCCTGCTGAATCCGTTTCAAACGGTGGTTGACCCCGGACCGGCTCAAAGGCGGGTTCAGCATAGCCGCCAGCTCCCGCAAAGAACACTCCGGGTTTTCCAGCCGCAGTTCCGCCAAGGGGCGCAGTTCCTCGTCCAAGTAAGACAAGCCGCACCGTTCCTTGATATACGCGATGTCCGCCACCTGGCTCCGGGACGCGCTGACGGTTTTGTCCAGGTTTGCCGTTTCACAGTTAGTGGCCCGGTTCACCTTATTGCGCATTTCCTTGACGATTTTAATGTCCATGAGCTTTAATGTGGCCTTGGTGGCCCCAATCCAGGTGAGAAAATCCTCGATCTGCTCGCTTTCCTTGATGTACAGGATAAAATTGCCCTTGCGGCGGGAGATTTTCCAATGCATCCCGACGCTTTTCCCCAGCAAAAAGGCTTCCTCTGCCAGATAAGCGCTGGGGGCGGCCAGCTCCAGATGGTATTCCCGTTCCGGATTGGTCACAGAGCCGTAGAGCAGGAAAATCCCCCGAAAAAAAGCAGCCTGGCAGCAGGGGTTTTCCAAAAGCGAAGGGTTGAGCCCCGGCAGGCGCAGGCCCAGCCGCTGGGAAAGCAGCTCCCTTTGGCAGGCATCCTCTATGACGACGCTGTACCGTCCGGCGTCCCCGGATTCTTTGTGCAGATCGGTGCGGACTGTGACAAAAACGCCGGTCAATTCCACGGCCAGCTGGGCGAAATATTCAGCGGTCTGCTTGGAGCCTGTGGTAAACACCTGCCCGTCGGCGGCAAAGCCGCGGCTGAACAGCAGCATCCCGTAAAGCCCGGCCCAGGCACAGCATTCCCGCCGGATATCCAGCCGGCATAATTCCCGTTTGACTTCCTGGCTGAACGTCATCCTTCTCAAGCCCCTTCTATTTGGCGATGTCCCGGTGCAATACCCGGACGTTGTGGTTCTGGTCGGACAGATATTGATAGATCAGCTCCGCGAAAGTCACGCTGCGGTGCTTGCCGCCGGTGCAGCCGACGCCGATCATCAGCTGGGTCTTCCCCTCTTTTTGGTAAAGAGGGATCAGGAAGGAGATCAGGTCTTTCAATTTTTCCAGCAGTTTTCTGGAATCCTCGGAATCCATGACATAATTCCGCACTTCCTCATCCAGCCCGGTTTTGGGCTTTAGGTCGTCCACATAAAAGGGATTGGGGAGGCACCGGACATCGAATACCAGGTCGGCTTCCGCCGGGACCCCGTATTTGAACCCGAAGGACATGACGTTGACCAGCATGCTGTTGCGGATGTTGTCCAGGAAAATATTGTTCATCCGCTGTTTTAACTCGTTGGCGGACAGGTGGGTGGTGTCGATGATGTAATCCGCCCGTTCCCTGGCCGGCTTCAGTAAAATGCGCTCGTTGCGGATGGCTTCTTCCAGGCCGCCCTTGACTACATCCGCCAAAGGGTGGCGGCGTCTGGTTTCCTTATACCGCCGGACCAGCTCCTGGTTGGAGGCGTCCAGAAACAGGAGCTTATATTCCAGGCCCTTGTCCTTCAATTCATCCAGCTGCTCAAAAAGCCCGTAAAACATGTCTCCGCCCCTCAAATCGGTGACAATGGCAATCCGGTTGATCTGGCTGTTGCCGGCCAGGCAGATTTCCGCTACCTTGGAAATCAGCTGGGGAGGCATATTGTCCACGCAGTAAAAGCCGATATCCTCCAGGGCGTCCACCGCCCGGGATTTTCCCGAACCGGAGAGCCCCGTTACGATCAAAAAGTCCATTCCCTTTTCCCTCCTGTCGATTCAGCGGAGCAGCTGCACTTCCCGTTCCAGCGTAAAGCCGGTCTGCTCCTTCACCACCTTCTGCACATGGGCGGCAAGCTCCAAAATCTCCTCGCAGGTGGCGTTACCCGCGTTGATGAGAAATCCACTGTGTTTTTCACTGACCATGGCGTCCCCGACCCGGAACCCTTTCAGGCCGCATTGCTCGATCAAGGCGGCGGCATAAGCTCCCTCCGGCCGTTTAAAGGTGCTCCCGGCACTGGGATATTCCAAGGGCTGCTTGGCTTTCCGGCGGCCCAGCAGGTCGTCCATTTTGGCCCGGATCGCCGCAGGGTCCCCTTTTTGCAGCTTCAACGCCACTTTGGTGATGCAGTAATGCTTCCCGCTGTAAACGCTGTGGCGGTAACGGTACTCCAGTTCTTCCCCGGAAAAGCGGCCGATTTTACCGTTTTCATCCACATGCTCGCACCAGGCCACCACATCTTTATACTCGCCGCCGTAGGCCCCGGCGTTCATGTATGCGCCGCCGCCTACACTCCCGGGGATCCCCCAGGAAAATTCCAGTCCGGCAAGGCTGTTTTCCAAGGCCGCCTGGCAGGCTTTGGCCATGGTCGCCCCAGCTTCACAGATGAGGATTTCCCCTTCCACAGCAATCCCGGAAAAGTCTTGTCCCAACAGCAGGATCACACCGTCGAAGCCCTGATCCGCCGCCAAAAGGTTGGACCCCTTGCCCATGACAAACAGGCGGCATTTCCCATGCAGCAGGCGGATCGCCGCCGCGATTTCTTCTGTGCTTTTCGGGAAAAGCATGATTGCCGCCGGGCCGCCCACCCGGAAGCTGGTATAGTTTTTCAGCGGCTCATTTTCCCGGTATTCGCAGCCGGACTGCCCGCAGAGCCTGATGATATCCGCACGGTTTTCCATAGAACCTCCAAAATCAGGGAATCTTTCGCCCCAAATTACCCGATTCCCGGTAATCTTGGGCGAAAGGGCGGCCCGACTGAACGCCAGGCCGCCGCTTCCGTCTTATCCGAATTTCCTTACGCGTAAATTTTCCACAGGAAGGCGGCGCCGATGGTTCCGGCGTCGTTGCCCAGGGCGCAGGTCTTCAAGGTAGTGGACTTGACGCCGCTGATGCCGTAGGTTTCCTCTTTGAGGATCTCCCGCAGGGGGGCCAGCAGGGTTTCGCCTTCTTTAGAGAGGCCGCCGCCGATGAGCAGCACTTCCGGCTGGAAGATGTTCACAAAGTTGGCCAGGCCGCAGCCCAGGTACTGGATGTACTGGTCCACAAGCTCCGTGCCGACAGGGTCGCCCATCCGCATGGCGTCAAAAGCAGTTTTGCCGTTGACTTCTTCCAGGGTTTTGGCCACTTCCCACAGCTTGGAATCCTTGTTGGCTTCCATAGCCTCCTGGGTCATTTTCACCAAGGCGGTTGCGGAAGTATAGGCTTCCAGGCAGCCTTTGCGTCCGCAGGTGCACTGACGGCCGTCTTTTACGATGACCGCATGGCCTAGCTCGCCGCCGAAGTGGTTAAAGCCGGAATAGATTTTGCCGTCGATGATGATGCCGCCGCCGACGCCGGTGCCCAGAGTAATGACGATGGCGTCGTTGTAGCCTTTCGCAGCGCCGGCCAGCACTTCGCCGTAAGCCGCCACGTTGGCGTCGTTTTCCAGATAGATCTTTTTGCCGGTGCGGGCTTCCAGATACTGGCGCATGGGGGTGTTCAAGAAGTTTAAGTTATTGGCGTAGATAATCATGCCGGTATTGGGGTCCACAGAACCGGGGGTGCCGATCCCGATGCTTTCCACATCGTCCATGGTCAGGTTGGCTTTGGCAAGGGCCTGTCTCGCGCATTCCGCCATACGGTCCGCCACTTTTTCCGCATCCCCCGCTACATCCGCGGAATCCACGCTGGCTTTGGCAACGATGTTATAATCCTCATCCACAACGCCGGCCTTGACAAAAGTGCCGCCCAAATCAATTCCAATGTAGTACTTCATACTTATGACCTCTCTTTAAGTGTTATGATTTTATTTCCCGGAAAATTCCTTTTCCTGAAGGGACCTTTAAAAATCCAATTCGCTGACAATATCCCGGGACTGGTCCGTGGGCATCCCCAGCTTCTGCATCAATTCCTTGGCCGCATTGTAGCCCATTTTCTTCTGGCGGTTGTTCATGGCGGCAACCTCCAGGATAATAGCCAGGTTGCGTCCGGGCTTCACCGGGATGGTCAGGGACGGGACCAGGTTGCCCAGAATGTCCACATACTCATTGTCAATGCCCATGCGGTCATAGGTCTTATTGGGGTCCCAGTGCTCCAGATTGACGACCAGGTCGATTTTTTCCGTCATTTTAACAGCGCCCATACCGAACAGGCGGCGGGCGTTGATGATGCCGACGCCCCGCAGCTCCACAAAATGCCGGATGTTTTCCGGGGAAGATCCCACCAGGCTCTTGTTGGACACCTTGCGGATCTCCACAGCGTCGTCCGCAATGAGGCGGTGTCCCCGCTTGACCAGCTCAATGGCGTTTTCACTTTTACCAACGCCGCTGTCGCCCACAATGAGCATCCCTTCGCCGTAAACCTCCACCAGCACCCCGTGGCGGGTAATGCGGGGGGCAAGCTCCACGCTCAAGAAGGCGATCAGGGCGGCCATAAAGCTGGATGTGGCCTCCTGGGTCCGCAAAAGGGGCAGCTGGTGCGCCCGCGCGGCGGAAACCAGCTCCGGGAACACTTCAAGCCCCCGTGTCACGATAATGGCCGGGACTTTCTGGTCGCACATCCGGTCCATCCGGTCCGCCAGCACATCCTTATCCAGATTGCTCAAAAAGGCGGTCTCCATCCGGCCCAGCAGCTGAATCCGGTCCGGGTCGAAATAATCATAGAAACCAGTGATAAAAAGTCCCGGACGGTTGACATCGCTGGACGCGATCCGGATAGATTCCGGGTCCTCCGGCAGATAGATGCTTTCCAGGGAAAACTCCCGGATCAGCTTTTCAAGCGTCACGGTAAACTTGGACGGCATAATGAAATATCCTCCTCCCAGGCGGGCTTTCCCGCCAACAACTTTCTTCCATTATAAACAATTATTTGCGGATTTGCAAGGGGATAACAGCTTTTTCGGGCATAAGCCGGGAAATTTTCACCGTTTTTGCAGCCTTTTTACCCGGTTGGCGATTTTTTCCCGTCTTTTTGCGGTTTCCTCCCGGTCGATCCAAAAGCCTTCCGGCCCCGTTTGCAGGACGTCCCCTTCCAAAACCCCGGCGGGCAAAGCCTTTAACGGAACCGGCTTGATTTCCCGGTCTTCCGTTTCACAGAGGGCAAACTCTCCCTCGATCCGGTCCACGATCCACATATGTTTCTCCTATTCTTCGGTTTGGACAGCCCAATTTTGTCCATCCGTCCCAATGACAACGCTTCCATTCAAATCTGTCCGGTAGACAGTACAGCCCTCCGCTTCCAGACGGTCCATGACTTCCTTGTGAGGATGGTTATAGGAATTGCCCTCCCCTACTTCAATGACGGCCCCTTCCGGGGAAACCGCGTCCAGAAAGCCCTGGCTGGTAGAAGTGCTGCTGCCATGATGGCCAACCTTCAAAATATCCGCATCTAAGGAAGCCCCGGAAGCCATTAAATCCGCTTCCGCGTCCGATTCCATGTCCCCGGTGAACAGGAAGGAAATCTCCCCGTAATCCAGGCGGCACACCACTGAAAAGTTGTTTAGGTTGTCGTAGCTGTCCGTCACCGGCCCCAGGATTTCCAGCTTCCCTTCCCCGAAGGTGTAAACGTCCCCGGGGACTGCGTCGGTAATGGTAAGGCCCTGGGCGTCGATGGCATCCAGCACATCCTCATAGGTCCGGGTGGTGGGGGTCTGGCTGTCCGGGATCGCGGGCATGATCACCTGCTTGGCGGTATGCTCCGCAAGGACGGTGTCCAAGCCGCCGATGTGGTCGGAATGGGGATGGGTGCCGATGACCAGGTCCAGATCCTCCACGCCTATTTTATCCAAATAAGCGTTGACTGCCGCCCCCTGGTCGTTTTCCCCGGCGTCGATCAGGATATCATACCCATCGCAGCGGAGAAGCATACTGTCCCCCTGGCCCACGTCAATATAATGGACGGTAAGCCCCGGCTCCCCGGAAAGGGAGTCTGTAAAGGCAGGCTGCTGGTGCTGGCTGGTCAGTTCCTTCCAAATCTCCTGGAACACAGCGGCAGCCTGGTCCAGCTGGGGAAGGTACTGGCGCAGGTCTGAACCCAGGGTCAGGTAAGCAAGGAAGGCCGCGCTGGCCAGGACAGCGGCGGAAATAATAAGTCCCCAGTTCAACGGCTTTTTTTTGCGTTTCCGGGAATAGTTTCTGCGTTTTGCCAAAAAGTATCCTCCTTTTTCCCTTAAGGACGGCGCTTATTTTTTCCGGGGTGTTTTCCCTTTGGCCCCGGGCCTGCCTTCTGCCGGGGATTGGCCCGGTTCCCGTTCCTTGAGGCAGTTTTGGGACCCTTTTGCCCCCGGGCCTGCCCTTCCCCGGCGGGTGGGGCCACCAGGCAGCTGGGGCCTGTGCCAATCAGGTCATAGCGTCCGGCTTTCCGCAGGGCTTTTAAGACCAAATCCCGGTTTTTGGGCATAAAATACTGGAGCAGGGCCCTTTGCATGGCCTTTTCCTCGGAAGTTTTGGGGACAAACACTGGTTTCAGGGTGTAGGGGTCCAGGCCCGTATGGAACATACAGGTGGAAACGGTGCCCGGCGTGGGGTAAAAATCCTGGACCTGCTCGGGATGGATATGGTTCTCCTTTAAAAACAGGGCCAGCTCAATGGCGTCCTTCAGGGTGCTTCCCGGGTGGGAGGACATGAGATAGGGCACCAGGAACTGCTTTTTGCCCAGCCTTTTGGTGATGCGGTAGAATTTCTCCGCAAAGGCCTTGTACACCTCAATATGGGGCTTGCCCATGGCGTCCAGGACGTCGCTGGCGCAGTGCTCCGGGGCCACCTTCAGCTGACCGGAAACGTGATATTCCACCAATTCATTGAAAAAGGTGTCGTCCGGGTCGTTCATCATGTAGTCGTACCGGATGCCGGAACGGATGAACACCCGTTTGACGCCGGGTATGGCCCGAATTTTCCGCAGCATTTCCAAATATTCCCGGTGGTCCGTTTCCAAAGCCGGGCAGGGCGTTGGGGCCAGGCACTTTTTCCCCTTGCAGAGGCCCTGGGTCAGCTGCTTTTTGCAGGAGGGGCGCCGGAAATTGGCGGTGGGGCCGCCTACATCGTGGATATATCCCTTAAAATTTGGTAAAGTGGTCAGCAGCTTGGCCTCTGCCAGCACCGATTCCTCGCTTCTGACGGCGATTTTCCGGCCCTGATGGAAGGCGATGGAACAGAAATTGCAGTTGCCGAAGCAGCCCCGGTTGTGGGCGATGGAAAATTCCACCTCCTCAATGCCGGGGACGCCTCCGGCCGCGTCGTACATGGGGTGCCAGGCGCGGGCATAAGGCAGGGCGTACACCCGGTCCAGCTCCTCGGTAGTCAGCACCCGCATAGGGGGATTCTGCACCAGCATCTGGTTTCCGTGGCGCTGGAGGATGATTTTGCCGTAAATCTCGTCCTGCTGGTCCATCTGGATTTTGGTGGCCTTGCAGTAGGCAATTTTATCGGAGGAAACCTGGGCGAAATCCGGGCACTGGGCCCCGCCGTAAGGGGTTTCCGCTGGGGCGCAGAGGTAGCAGGTGCCCCGGATGTCCCGCAGGGTATGGATGTCCTCCCCCTTGGCCAGGCGGTTGACGATCTCCATGGTTTGCAGCTCCCCCATGCCGTAGGAAAGCAAATCGGCTCCGGAATCCACTAAAATGGAGGGCCGGACGGTGTCGTCCCAGTAATCGTAATGGGCGAACCGCCGGAGGGACGCTTCCAATCCGCCGATGATCAGAGGGATGTCCCCGTAAATTTCCCGGAGTTTTTGGCAGTAAACGATCACGGCCCGGTCGGGGCGTCTGCCCATGACGCCGCCGGGGGTGTAAGCGTCCTGGGAACGCCGCCGCTTTGCTACGGTGTAATGGGCCACCATGGAGTCGATGTTCCCGGAATTGACGAAAAATCCGTATTTGGGGCGGCCCAGGCGGGTGAAGTCCCGGTCGGAACGCCAATCCGGCTGGGAAATGACGCCGATGGTGTAGCCCTCGGCCTCAACGACACGGGAAATGATGGCGGTGCCGAAACTGGGATGGTCCACATAGGCGTCGCCGGTGACGATGATAAAATCCAGCTGTTCAATGCCCCGGGCCTCCATATCCTCCCGGCAAACAGGCAAAAATTGATTCATAAATTCCTCCGTTTATTCGAGTTTCAGGCAGTATCCGGTTTTGATGGTATTAGAATACCCGGCTTTCTGATAGAATTGATGGGTGCTTTCTTTTTTCGAGCCGGTCAGGAGCATGATTTTATAGCACCCTTCCTTTGCTGCAATTTCCTTTGCCGCATGAAGCACCGCTGTCCCAAACCCCCTGCCTCGGAAATCCGAGTGGGTCACCACATTTTCCACCAGCGCATAGGGCCTCTGCCCGTGGGTGAGATTGGGTACGACGATAAGGGTACAGCTGGACACCAGGCGGCCCTCTTTCTCCGCAGCCAAAATGTGATACCGCGGATTTTGAAGAATTTCGCGCCAGACCGGTGCGACGTTCTCCAAGTTATCGGGCATAGGGTTGTCGCCTAGGTATACGTACAGCTCCAAAAGTTCCGGCAGGTCGTTTTCCTCTGCTTCTCGGATACAGCATTCAGCCATAAACTGCCCCTTTCCTAATTGTCCATATTGTTCCGCAGCTGAAACTCCGCCCACTGGGCTTTGGTAATTAAGACCTCCCGGGGTTTGGAGCCGTCCGGCGGCCCCACAATGCCCCGGTTCTCCAGGTCGTCCACCAGCCGGGCGGCCCGGGCATAGCCCACTTTCAGCCGCCGCTGAAGGTAAGAGGTGGAGCACTGGCCAGCGTCCAGGATACACTGGACCGCGTCTTCAAAAAGCTCGTCCGCCGCGTCGTCCGAATCAGCGGCAGCGCCCTTCTTCTTCCCTTCGGAAGCGGCCTGGCGCTCGATTTCATCCAGGATCCCGGAATCGTATTCCACCGGTTCCCGGCCGTTTTTCAAAAATTCCGTTACAGCCTCGATTTCTGAATCCGTGATATTGCATCCCTGCACACGGACAGGCTTGGGAAAACCGATCGGCGCGTAAAGCATATCGCCACGGCCCAGGAGCTTTTCCGCGCCGCCGGTATCCAGGATTGTTCGGGAATCCACCTGGGACGATACGGAAAAGGCGATACGGGACGGGATATTGGCCTTGATGAGGCCCGTCACCACGTCAACGGAAGGCCGCTGGGTGGCGATGATCAGGTGCATCCCGGCGGCACGGGCCATCTGGGCCAGACGGCAAATCGCGTCCTCCACCTCGTTGGGGGCAGCCATCATCAGGTCCGCCAGCTCGTCGATGATGATGACCACATGGGGCATATGGGGCAGCTCCGCGTTGCTCTCTGCCAGGCGGTTGTAGCCCTTAATGTCCCGGACGGAATTTTCCGCGAAAGCGGAGTACCGCTTCATCATTTCCGTTACCGCCCAGTTTAAGGCCCCCGCCGCCTTTTTGGGGTCGGTGACAACGGGGATCAGCAGATGCGGGATGCCGTTGTAAATGCCCAGCTCCACCACCTTGGGGTCGATCATGATGAACCGGACGTCTTTTGGGGAGGATTTATAGATCATGGAAATGATCATGGAGTTGATGCAGACAGATTTACCGCTGCCGGTGGTGCCTGCAACCAGAAGATGGGGCATGGTTGCCACATCCCCTATTGCCACATTGCCGGCGATATCCTTTCCCAAAGCTATGGACAGGCCGCTTTTGGCCGCCCGGAACTCGTCGGAATCGATAATTTCCCGGATGGAGACCGATTCGGTTTTCTGATTGGGCACCTCGATGCCCACCGCCGGTTTGTTGGGGATAGGCGCTTCGATGCGGACGCCGGCGGTTGCCAGATTCAGGGCGATGTCATCTGCAAGGCCGGTGATTTTGGAGATCTTCACACCGGCCAAAGGCTGGAGCTCATACCGGGTGACTGTGGGACCCCGGCTGTAGGCGATGATCCGGGTCTGGACGCCGAAGCTCTTCAAGGTTTCCACCAGCTTTTCGGCGGTGGCGTGAAGTTCCACGCTGATGTCCTCGTTCCCGGTGTTTTTGGGCATTTTCAAAAGGGTCACCGGCGGGGCCTGGTACACTTCCTCCTCCACCGGCTGGGCCAGGCGGCTTTCCTGAGTTTTTTCCGGCTGAGTGGAAGCGCCGTTTTCCAGGTCGCTGATGGCCTTTTCCAAACGGTCGGCCGGGTCGGATTCCCCGGCTTTTGCCGCCCCGAAAGCGTCGTCGCTGGGCTTCGCGCCGTCCAGGACAGAGCTTTTTACTTCATCGAAAGCCGCGGTATCCACATGGGATTCCTCCTCCGGCTCCCTGCCGTCCAGGTCCCGGAGCTGGGAGGGGGAAAGGGGCGCAGACCAGAGGGAATCCGGGTTTGTTTCCTTGAAAACCGCCGGTTTTACGGGATTTTCCGGCTGTAAAGCTTTTCCGCTTTCCAGAGTAAAAACTGGCTTTTCCGGCTCCTGCTCTGCATTTTTCGGCTCTTTGGAAGGCGCTTCCGGCTCCGGTTCCTCCGGCGGCGCGGGAGGCGCGCCCCAAAGGGTGCGGGCGTCCAGATGCTGCTCCGGCCGGAAGGGGTTCCGGGGCTGTTCCGGCTGTGGTCCCGGTTCCGGGGACGCGGCGGGCTGTCTGGTTCCCTCCTCCAGCACTTCGCCGGTGAGGGGGTCCACCTTCAAGCCCAGCTTCTCCGCCTCTTTTTTCCGGCGGCGCAGTTCTTTGGGGTCGATGCGGAAGTTCTCCAAGGCCCGGTCAAAATTGGCGTTGGGGGACATGACCGGGTGTGCCGGCATATCCGGGCTTTCCCCGCCCATGGGAATGTCGATGTTAGACGGCCGGGACTGTTCTTCCGCTTCTGTTTCCGCCGCCCGTTCCCGCCGGGCAACGTAGCCTTTTTCCAGGTGCTTGACCGGTTTGGCGCAGGTTTTGAAAAAGCCTAAAAGGGTGCTGCCGGACATGAGCATCAAAAAGACGAACACCAAAAGGACCTGGATGATCCCGGCCCCCAAAGTACCTCCAGCAAACTTCATCAAAGGCCAGCCCAGCAACGCCGCTAAGAGGCCGCCGCTTTTCAGGGTGATGCCGTCTATAAAAAAGCTCAAAAGCTGTTCCACGAAGCCTTCCCCTTCCGGCAGGCCGAAAAACAGCTGGGAAATGCCGCAAAGCAGGACCAGCAGGAACAAAAGCTGCCAGACCTTGCTGCCTGCGGACAGGGTCTCCCGGCCCAGGGTAATGATAACGGCCAGGTAAATGGTCACCGGCCCCACAGCGTAGCTGATGGGCCCAAACAGCCCCCGCAGCAGGTTATGTAAAAACAGCCAGCCCGATCCGCCGGGGATCAGGGCCAGGGCCGTCAGCAGGATCCCCACGGCAAAAAGCACCACCGCCCACATCTGGTTGCGGTGTTCCCGTTCTTCCGCCGCCAGCTCCGCCACGGTCTTTTTTTTCCGGGGGGCGGACTGGGAACGGGAAGCGGGCTTTCTGCCGGAAGCCTGCTTTGTTTTTCGTGTTGTGCCGGATGTCTTTCGCTGTGCCATTTTCTCACCTTTCATGTCGATATTCTTTCATTCTGTCTAAAACCAGCCGGCCCGGGGCAAAGGCCGGGTTCAGGTAATCCATGGGGTCTGTGGAGATCAAACGGCTCACCGTGGCCCCTTCCTTTCCGGGGATACATTCGCACAGGCGGCCGTCCACCAGGCGCAGCTCCGTTTCAGGCGCCTGCATGGGGTAAACCGGCTCCCCCGGCATCCTTTGGTAATACAGCACCGCCGCTTCCCCCTTCCTGTTCCTCAATAAGCTGGTACAAGCAGTCGATGGCGTCGGCAAGGCCGCCCAGCCGGTCGATGAGCCCTTCCCGGACGGCGGTTTCCCCGTCGATGGAGGTGCCCACGTCCATGGCCAGCTCCCCGGTTTCCATCATCAGCTCCCGGAACCGCTTTTCGGTAATGCGGGAATTTTCCGTGACGAAATTCACGATGCGGTCCTGCATCTTGTCAAAATAGGAAAAGCTTTGGGGCACCCCTAAAACCAGGCCGTTCATCCGCACCGGGTGGATGGTCATGGTGGCGGAGGGCACGATAAAGGAACGGCTGGCCGAAACCGCCAGCGGCACGCCGATGGAATGGCCGCCCCCTAACACCAGGGAAACGGTGGGGGTCTTCATGCCCGCGATCAGTTCCGCGATGGCCAGCCCCGCCTCCACGTCCCCGCCCACGGTGTTGAGGATGACCAAAAGCCCCTTGATGTCCGGGTTTTCCTCAATGGCAACCAGCTGGGGGATGACGTGCTCATATTTGGTGGATTTATTCTGGGGCGGCAGGATATAATGCCCCTCCACCTGGCCGATAATGGTCAGGCAGTGGATCAGGTGCTTCCCGCCGGTAGTGACGGAACCGGCGGCTGGGATGTCCTTAGATGGATCGCTGTAAGGGATTTCCTCGTTTTCTTGCTCATCGCCCGCGTCTTGTTTCAAAAGCTGCAAACAAAACCCTCCTTTTTTCGTTTGGGTTTAGTTTGCACTCTCCTTTTTATTATATACGTCCGGCGGGCCGCTGTCAAACATTTTAGAAAATTTGTTCCGGTTTTTTAGCCGATCCCGGCTTACTCCCGGAAATCCACACCGGTCAGCAGGCGGATGGCCCGTTCAATGGAATCCCGGGAATTGCCCCAGTCGGCCCCTTCCCCGGCGTTGCGGTAATCGAACATTTTACAGAAATGAGACACATCCTCCCCCACTTCCTTCAGCGGCTTCCGGGCAAGCTCCAAGGCGGCCTCTTTAAACTGGAGCCAGACCTTTTTGGGCAGGTGGTCGGCCCCGGCGCAGAGGACCCGTTCCAGATGGGGCAGGCAGAGAAATTCCTGCTCCGAAAACAGGCGGCGGAATTCCTCGTCCTTGGCGTACTGGTCCGCTACGGTTATAAGCATCCGGGACAGGCCCCACTCGATTTTTTCGCAGACAAAACAGGTGTGGTTGATGGTGGGGACGTTCTCCCGCTTTTTTGCTTTGGTTTCCGCCCGGGCTTTGATGTCCTTAAAATCGGCGGCGGAAAGCTCTTTCAGCTGGCTTTCCAGCATCAGGGCCAGGGAAAGGCGGTTTTTCTGGTGGAGCATCTGGTCGAAATGCTTGACGCAGAAACCCAGACGGTTGGTTTCAATGCGGACGTCCGGCTCCATCATGGCCGCGCCCATGATATATTCCACGCACCGCTGCTCCAGGGTCCTCTCCATAGAGCAGATGGGGCAGCCGCATTTGGGCTCGAAAACTTCGCTGACTGGGATGGTGTAAATACTGTCGCGCATGGCAAATCCCTCCGGTTGATTCGTTATTTCCAGTATACCACATTCCGCCGGTTCTGAAAAGATTTTTCCGGCAAAAAAGGGCGGTTTTCCGGGAGGATGGGCGTCTGGATTGGCGGACCATTGTCAAAAGAGGCTGTTTCATTTATAATAGAAGAAAGGAAAGGATGATTGTATGCCAGCGCAATTTATAGAAATTACCCTTCCCGGCTTTTCCCTGGCGGACACCTTAGACTGCGGCCAGGCCTTCCGCTGGAAGGAAACTGGAGAAAACACTTTTTCGGGCATCCATCGGGGGCATTTCCTGACGGTTTCCCAGCAGGGGGACCGGATCCGGTTCGACGGAGTGACGGAGGAAGAATTTGCCGGTATTTGGGCCCCATACTTTGACCTGGACACGGATTATGATTCCATGAAGGCCGTTTTTTCCGCCGATCCGGTTTTAAAGGAAGCCTGCGGCTTCTGCGGGGGCATCCGGCTGCTGCGTCAGGACCCCTGGGAGGCTTTGTGTTCCTTTATCATCAGCCAAAACAACAACATCCCCCGGATCAAAGGGATCATCGACCGGCTCTGCCGCCAGCTTGGGGAGCCCTGCGGGGAAGATTTCGCCTTCCCTTCCCCGGAACGGCTGGCGGCCTGTTCCCTAGAGGAGTTGGCCCCCCTGCGGGCCGGGTTCCGGGCTAAGTACATCCTGGACGCCGCCCAAAAGGTGGCGGACGGCACGGTGGATTTGACAAAAATCCCCGCGCTCCCAATGGTGGAAGCGCGGGAATCGTTGATGCAGATCAAAGGCGTTGGGGTCAAGGTGGCGGAATGCGCCCTGCTTTACGGGTTCCACCGGCTGGACGCCTTCCCGGTGGACACCTGGATCAAAAAGGCCTTGGCGGAATATTACCCGGACGGGTTCCCGGCCTTCGCCGAGCCGAGGGGCGTGGCTCAGCAGTTCCTGTTCCACTACATCCGCCAGGTCAGACCTGGAGCAAATTCGCCGCAGCAGGATACCTCGCGATAGGCTTCGGTTGGCGCGCGACAGGCTGCGCGCCTCTGGCAGAAGTTCCCCGATATGAGGAACATGCGGCGAATCGCCGCTGATAGACGACGCGGGCCCGGTAACCGGGCTGTTAATTCGCCGGTTCGATGGGATTTTATTCCTATCGGTTTGGTAAAACGGCGGTCGGGGAAACTCCGCCCGCGTATCACACGAAACGTTCTGGAAAAATCGCCGGGACGGGAAACCCGTCCCCTACAATCCTGACGAAAAATTCTGAATAAAATTCCGTTTCGGGGAATCTGTACCGAAAACGGCGGTTTATCCCGCTGTTCAGAAATTTAACGCGGGGCACAACGGCCGCGGCGCGTCGTCAAGATTTCTTGACGACAGCCTCCGGCGGCTCGCCGGTTGTAGGGGCGGGGTTTCCCCGCCCGCGTATCACACGAAACGTTCCGGAAAAATCGGCGGGACGGGAAACCCGTCCCCTACAAAATTTTGCAAAATCTCTTAACTTTTGCAAATGCATATGTTATGATTTATGCAGTGGCGAAAGAGAGGTGATTCCATGAGCCCGCGCACAGGGCGGCCACCGAAATTGGGAGCGTCAAAATCAGTAAATTTGCAGCTGCGTATCACGCCGGAAACAGCGGAAAAACTGCGGGAGTGTTCTGAAAAACTGCAAATTTCCAGAACGGAAGTTATTGAAAGAGGAATTGACTATCTCCACAATCAGGTGAACAAAAAATAAGAGTTCCGGCGCACCTTCCAAGTACCTGCCGAAACTCTATACCCGACGAGAAACCCCGTCTGAAATTATTTTACATCAGATGGGCCTTCTTGTCAACCGGCGAACCGCCGGCGGCAATCCGCCGCGGCCGCACAGCCCCATACCATCCGCTGGAACGGCGCGATAAACTGCGCCGTTATGGGAAGATTTTATCTTCCATTTTTAGTAATTTGGACAGAAAACGTATTGTAGGGGCGGGGTTTCCCCGCCCGCCTGGAAATCCCGGCATTAAAATCGTGGGCCGGGCGACCCGGCCCCTACAATCCCAACAAAAAACGTAAAAATTATATGGGGCGCATATTGCGCCCCTGGACGCTTTCTTTCATACAAAATAACTGAATTCAAACTCATGCTTGATCGGAATCCCCTCATTGCCCAATTGAGGGATAGAAGGCTTTAATTTTCTCGATTCATCCAGTGCGTTCAGGTATACGCCGGTTAATTCAAATCCAAACTTCTGATAATATCGTATCGCGTGGGTGTTATCGTTTGTTGTAATCAACCAAACGCATTTGCAGTGATTTTCTTTTGCGGTTTGAATGACGGACTTTATCAGGCTGGAACCAATGCCGTGATTTTCCAGTAAACTGTGTAAAACCAGAATTTCACATTGGCCGTTTTCGATGGTATAGAGTACATATCCTGTCAATTTCCCATCGTCAACCGAAATAAACCCGTCCGCATTGGATGTATCGTGTACCGTTCCTTTCGTAACGACAACAGGCCCGGCCCATTCCTCCGCAATCAGCAGATTTACTTGGGGCCGGAAATTGTTGTTTATTGGCAGAATCACCAAGACGCCTCCTTTTAATCTAAAAGCTCCCGCAGCATTTTGCGTACTTCCTGTTCATGGGATTCCGGCACAAAAAGCCCCACGTCCTCCACGGGGCCGATATAATCCTTCCGTCCGCCTCCCTGCAATGGGTCACGGGAGTTTCCGTGTCCTCCCCACTCGTGGAATGCCCGCAGGGTAAATTTGCTTTTCAACTGGTAGGGAATCCCCTGCTCTTTCAGGGTTTCAATAACCGGCTTGATCTTCAGGGGCTGGCCTTTATAGACGCACACGTTTTTCATAAAAAGCCCTCCTTTTACTACCTGGTAGTGTCAAAACTACCATGTTTTTTATTGTTTAAAGTTACGTTTTTCCTTGATTTTTCGGAGGTTTGCAAAGAAAAAGAGCATTGACCTCCCTTTTCTGGTATAATGTCAATCGCCAAACCAACATCCC
>DVOW01000006.1 GCA_018713335.1 Candidatus Merdivicinus intestinigallinarum
TACCATTTCCCGCTTCTATGGCATCGACAATGAGTCCAATCAGAAGTACGGTCAAGATATATCCTTTCAGCTGAGATACCGCTTGATTAACGAATCCCAGTATCACCTTTGACGGACTTAACCGAAACGACTCAGCAAGAACAAACGCTATATTTTTGTATACATGATAAGGATTTTTCACAGCGCTGCACCTCGTACCATAAGATTCGCAGACAGTTTTCAGTGGATCCGCTTCGTTCACTTGAAAAATACGAGTTGACTATAACGTGCCCGTGATACAATCACTGCAGGACAGCAAAATTAAGTTTGCATATATTATATTTACTATTATATGATAACATAAAAGCCGGATTTTTCAATACTTTGCAACAAAATAAATTTGCATAATTTTTGGACGCAACCTAACAAACCGAAATCTCTGCCGACTATATAGGTGAAAACATTGATCAATGTATTTGAGGAGCTGATACTCACAAAATTTTTTTCAAAAAACGCTTGACAAATCGGGAAAGAGTCTGTATACTAACAATTATCCGATTTCGTATCGTATGATTTCGGACAATAAAAAGGAGGAACCGCCATGGACCGGGATACGCAAGCACTGAAAACACTGTCGGCCTTTCGGGAATCTACCATGGAGCTGGACAGCGTTTACTCCACCTTTTCTAGAGCCTGCGGGCTGTCTGAGGCGGAATATTGGTCCCTGCTTTTCATTTATGAGGGATTCGCAACTCAAAGCCAGATCAGCGGCCGGCTTTTCCTCAGCCGCCAGACACTGAACTCCGCCTTCAAGCAGCTGCGGAAAAAGGGACTCATCCGGCTCGAGCCTTATGAGGAAAACCAACGGGCAAAGCAGGCCTTTCTGACCGAAGCTGGAAAGCTGTTTGTGGAAAAAAGCGTGATGCAGATGCATCGGGTGGAGGAACAGGCTTGGCAGCAGATGAGCCCAGAGGATCAGGAAGCCCTTACGGCCCTCACCCGAAGGTTCAGCGGCTTTATTCAGCAGGAATTGAAGGCACATCGCAATACATCGTCTTAATTCAAATGTCAAAGGAGTGGCAGCATGACAGTATTGGATCAGATATTAAAAGAAGCGGGTGTTTTTGAATACGGTATAGCCGATACGGCGAAAATCCGCTTTACTCAAGAGGTGCGCGGAATGTGCGAGGTGAACACCTGCCGCAAGTATGGAACAACCTGGGCCTGCCCGCCGGCAATCGGAACGGTGGAGGAATGCCGCGGCCGGGTGCGGAAATATGATAAAATGCTGGTATTCAGCGTGAAATGCGATTTGGAAGACTCCTTCGATTATGAAGGAATGGCCGCAGGCGGGGAAAAATTCAAGCAGGTCTGTCTGGCTGTGGACCAGAAGGTCCGGCATCATCTGAACGACTACCTGCTGCTGGCCAACGAGGGCTGCGACCGGTGCGAAAAATGCACCTATCCTGACGCTCCCTGCCGGTTTCCCGAGCTGACCCACGGCTCTTTGGAAGGCTATGGGATCTTTGTCAGTGAATTGGCGGGCCAGGCCGGGATTCATTACCTGAATGGGGCCAATACCGTCACCTATTTTGCAGGGATTGCCTGTGATTCCGGGGAGATAGCCCGGATGCTGGAGGAAGCCCCTGCCCAATCTAATTGAAAACGATCATCGGAAGGCTTACGGCCGCAGCCGTAACGGCCGGAAAAGATGTCGAGTGCGCTCGGTTATTTGCAAAAATAACCGAGCATTTTTCTGTTTGGAGGAGTTTATGAAAGCAGTTGTCAACGGTATTTATTACGACACCCTATCGGCGCAGCCCCTTTCCGCCAATTGCTGCTCCCTGGGCGGGATACTTGCGGAAGAAACGGCCTACCAAATGCCGGAGGGACATTATTTCATTGTGCGGCGCGTCAACGGAGAAGAAATCGCCCTGATACCGGTTTCTGCGGAGGAACTCCTGCGCTGGACGCGGGACCGCAGCCAGCCTGCCGACGAGCCATGGCCCGAATAAAAGACGGGAGGAATTGGCCATGCGGTACACGATACGCGGATTTTTGCCGGCTTGGGGGCGCCCACCGCCTTTCCACCATCCGGGACGCGGACATCATCCTGTTTATGGAGCACGGCAATATCATCGAACAGGGCAGTCATCAGGAGCTGCTGGCAAAGAAAGGCGTTTACGCCGCCCTTTATTACAGCCAGTTTGAATAATAAAACTCCGCAAAAACAGGAGCAGATCCTGTCAGATAAAACCAATAGGAGAAAAGAACGAGATATTATGAGCCAAAGAACCATGAAAGAAAGCCTTGTCAGCACTTCCCTCACCGGCTTTGCAGCAGAGAAAGCTATGGCGGAACACGGCTGCAACATCCTCATGGGCCCCATTTCCGCCTGCTGACAGGCAATATTTTACATCAACGGCGCGAACAGCCGGAGAATGTCCTGCTCAATCCGGCCGAAGAAGCCGCATTAGCACTCTTCCAGGGTAACCGGCTGACAGATTTCCAGAGTTTTCAGGAATTCCTCTTTGATTTCCATGACGGCCCGGTTATCGATCAATAGGGTGCCGCATTCGAAATGCAGATAAAGGCTGCGGAAATCCAGGTTTGTCGTCCCCACTGTCCCGACACGGTCGTCTGACACGAAGGTCTTGGAATGGATGAAGCCTTTGGAGTATTCGTAAATCTTCACCCCGGCGCTGATGAGCTCCCGGTAGTAGGAACGGGTGGTCATGTGGACCAGCTTTTTATCCCAAATATGCGGGGTCACGATGCGGACATCCACGCCGCTTTTGGCCGCCAGGCACAGGGCGGAAACCATGCTGTCGTCAATAATCAGATAGGGGGTGTTGATGTAAACACATTTTTTCGCGTTGTTGATGATCTGCATATAGACGTGCTCCCCCACATTTTCCTTGTCCATGGGGCTGTCGGCATAAGGCTGCACAAACCCGTCGGACTGTACCGGGCAGGGCGAATCCTTCCAGGGGTAATAAAGGATGTAATCTTCGTCTGTCCCGATACAGATTTCCCACATCTGCAAAAACATCAGGGTAAAGCTCCAGGCGGCCCTGCCGGTCACCATAATGGAAGCGTCCTTCCAATGGCCGTGCTTTTCCACGGCGTTGATGTACTCGTCCGCCAGGTTGATGCCGCCGGTAAAGGCCACCTTGCCGTCAATGGAAACGATTTTCCGGTGGTCCCGGTTGTTCTGCACCACTGTCAGGAACGGGCGGAAGGGGTTGAACACCACGCACTCGATTCCCAGTTTTTTTCATTTGCTCCGCGTAATCCTTGGGCAGCAGAAAAAAGCAGCCCAGGTCATCGTACATCAGCCGGACTTTGACCCCCTGCCTGACTTTTCTTTTCAAAATTTCCAGGATGGCGTCCCACATAACGCCTTCCTGCACAATGAAATACTCCAGAAAAATATACTGCTCCGCTTTTTCCAGTTCTTCCAGCAGGTGCTGGAATTTCACCTCCCCCGGGGAAAGGTACTTTGCCGTGCTGCCCGTATAGACAGGGAAGCCCGCAAAGCCTTGCAAATACCGCACCTGGGGCAGATACTCCGGGATATCCGCCGCGGCCTGCGCATAGCCTTCACCCGGAAGGGTCATCAGCGGCGCAGCCTTTTCCCTTGTGCGGGCCGCCTTGCTGTGGAACTTTTTGGTGGAGGACTGCATCCGCACCATGAGATAGAATCATCCGCCAAAAATGGGAAAGATCAGAATTTGGACGACCCACAAAAGCTTATACGCGCCTTTCTCCCGTTTCGGGATAATGGAAAGGACCTCAAGGAGGCTGAACAGCGTCAACCCCCAATAAATCGCGGCAGAAAGCCGGTTCCCTTCTATCAGGACAAAGAGCAGAAACGCGATTTGAAGGAGGAGCAGCAGGATGATAAGGACGCGCCGCCGGAACAGGGCCCGGAACCATTTTTGATTGAGGAGATTCATGGGGAATCATGATTCTTTTCATATGGGAGCGCAAGAGCAATGAGGACGCCCAGGGAATTCACCAAAATGGCCGCTGCCGGAGGAAACAGGAAGCCGCCGGCGATGTTCAATACGATCGTGGGAAAAAATGCTCAGGCTTTTGGCAGGGGCGTAATTCAGAATGGACTCGGCCGTTATGTCCTGCCCGGTCAGAAAATACGCCGCAATCAAAAATACGCATACAATCAGCGGGACAAACCGCAGCAGGGTAAACGCAATGTCTTTTGCCAACCGTTTCACCACATTTTCCTCCTGTCATTGGTTTCTGGATAATATTGTAACAGGGCCACGGCCCGGTGTCATTGGACAAAACGCGGTCTTGTTACAAATTTACCCATTTGCCGGAAACTGTTACTTTTTTGGACAGGCAGGCGGTTTTGTCCAACAAGGCGGGAAACCGGCGCGTTTATTTCGCGGACATGAAAAAAACCGGGAAAAATCCCGGCTTTGCGTGAGTTTTTATTTTCAGATGGGGAGCGATTTTTAGGAATGATGACAGTGGTGTTCTCCATGTTTCGAGCAGCTGCCGTCCGTGTGGGAATTGCAGTCGTGGCCTTCCTCCCCGTGATGCTGGCAGCGGACGTCGGGGTTGTATACCAGTTTTCCCTCCAGCAGGGCCTGTACCGCTTCATCCGCGCCGCCGGTTACGCCGCCGTACAGCTGGATGCCCGCTTCTTCCAGGGCTTTGCGCGCGCCGCCCCCGATGCCGCCGCAGATCAGCGTATCCACCTTCAAGCCGCCCAGGAATCCGGCCAGGGCGCCGTGCCCCTGCCCGTTGGTATCCATGACCATTGACGAAGTGACAGTGTTCCCGTCTGTGTCATAAATTTTAAACTGCTCTGTGTGGCCGAAATGCTGGAACACCTGTCCGTTTTGAAATGGAACCGCGATTCTCATGATGATATCTCCTTTATTAATAGATATTTGAATGATCCAGCCCGCATTGGGGCCAGTTTTCGCTTATATAAATTAGTGTAGCAAAACTTCGTAAAAAAATCAATGGATATCTTATAAATCTTTTGCTGGCACTACGTCAATAGAAACAGCCTCGCTGTCGGAGCCCACCCGGATGGGCAGCCAATTTTATTTCTCGCAGCATCTTATTCTGTTTGTAAATTGGAGCCTCCACGTCCTTTTTCATCCCAATCCGCAGGATTTTCCCCAAAGAATGGCGAAAATCATTTGCTGTCCTCATGTTTCATGCGGCACAGCACCCTACTTTTAAATCTGTGCGGATGTATTGTATAAGGATAGCCCACTTACTAAGCGTTTTTTCGTCCGTCAGTATCAGGGAACATTCCTGATATTGGAAAGGCCTAAAAAACGGGAGAAATATCGCCAAAAGCTCTTCCCTTTTATTTGGAAATATGATAGAATAAATGGAAAAATAGAGAAAGTCGGGATATTGATATGAATCTGAAAGAAAAAATGAAAAGCCTGAAGACGCATCCCCTCCTCCAAGTGCTGGCCAATAATGGAGGGAATCCGCGCACCCTCGTACTGATCGAACCGCTGTGGGGCATCCCCTACAATCTGATCTCCCCTTTCGCCACCCTTTATATGTACACCCAGGGCATCACGGACGTGCAGATCGGCCTGATCCTCTCCATCGCCATGGTGTTCCAGGTGTTCTTCTCCTTTTTTGGGGGCATTTTGTCGGACAAGCTGGGGCGGAAATTCACCACCATGATGGGGGACTTTTTCGGCTGGTCCATGGCCTGCCTGGTGTGGGCCGTTTCAAACAATTTCTGGCTGTTTTTGGCCGCCGCCCTGCTCAACTGCTTTGAGCAGATCAACCAGACGGCCTGGTACTGCCTGCTGATCGAGGACGCCCGTCCGAAGGACCTGGTTGGGATCTACACCTGGGTGAACATCGGCGGGCTGGTGGCGATCTTTTTCGCGCCCCTTTCCGGGCTGTTTGTCAGCTCGTATTCCATCGTGCCGGTGGTGCGGGTGCTGTATTTCCTCTTTGCCCTGACCATGTGCATGAAGACCCTCATCACCTTCAAGTGCTGCCAAGAAACGAAACAGGGCAAGATCCGCCGGGCGGAAACCAAGGGCGTGTCGGTCCTCCATATGCTGGGGGAATACCGCCACCTGATCCCCAAACTGCTGAAGGACAGGGGCGTCCTCAAAGCGGTGGCCGTTTCGGTGATCTTATATGTCACCAATATGGTCAACACAAACTTTTTCGGGCTGTATGTGACCCAGCGGCTGGGGCTTTCGGAGAATTTCCTGGCGCTGTTCCCCATTTTGAACGCCGCCGTCATGCTGGTCTTCATGGTGGGGGTCCAGCACCGCATGAACTCCTCGAAATTCCGGGTCCCGCTGTGGATCGGGCTGGGGCTCTACAGTGTGGCGGCCCTGGTGCTGATCTTCTCCCCGGTGGACAGCCTGGGCTTTGTTTTGCTCTATGTGTTCGTCGCGGCCCTGGCAGCCGCGCTGGTGAACCCCCGGAAAGACGCCCTTCTCCAGCTGAACATCGATCCCCAGGAACGGGCGCGCCTGAACGCCCTCATCATGGCATCCACCATCGCCCTCTCCTCGCCTTTCGGGTATCTGGCCGGGCTGCTCTCCGACCTGGACCGCCGCCTGCCCTTCGTCCTTTCCTTTTTGCTGTTCATCACGGCCATGGTCATCATCGGCCGTATCCAGGAGCCCCAGGTGGAGGGAACGGACGCTTGATATCAAAGATCGCCTTTGCGCGCGCTGACGTTTTGTTGGCGCGCGTTTTTTCGAGTGCTCCTCCATTTGCGGGATATAATAAAGGAAAACCCATGAATGGAGGAGCGCTTTTGTATTCGTATCGAATCGACTCAGCAACGATCGGCCAATTCGTCCGCCGCCTTGAAGAGCGCGGCGCAAGCCCCGGCACCGCGGAAAAATACCGGCGGGACATCCGGCGGTTCTCCGGCTGGCTCCAGGGCGGGCCCGCCACCCAAGGATCCGCCCTGCGCTGGCGGGACTCCCTTTTGGCGGAAGGATGCCGCCACACCACCGTCAATTCCATGCTGGCCGCCGTCAACGCCTTTTTCCGCTTTATGGGCTGGGACATCCGCGTCGGCTTCCTGCGGGTCCAGAAAAAGGTCTTCTGCGACCCACGGCGGGAACTGACGAGGCCCGACTACTTCCGCCTTTTGGAAACCGCCGGGAAACTCAAAAAGGAACGCCTTGCCCTCCTGCTGGAAACCATCTGTTCCACCGGCATCCGGGTCAGCGAGGTGCGGTATATCACCGCCGAGGCGGCCAGGGCCGGGAAAGCGGAGATCTCCCTCAAGGGCAAGACCCGCACCATCCTCCTGCCGGGAAAGCTCTGCCGCAAACTGCTGCGCTACGCCAAACAACAAAAAACCGCCTCCGGGGAGATATTCCTCACCAAAAGCGGCAAAAGCCTTTCGCGGAAACAGATCTGGGCGGAGATGAAAGCCCTCTGCCGGAAAGCGGGGGTAGAGGCGGGGAAGGTCTTCCCCCACAACCTGCGGCACCTTTTTGCCCGGACCTTTTATGAAGCGAGCCGGGACGTGGTGAAGCTCTCCGACGTGCTGGGCCATTCCAGCATCGAAACCACCCGCATCTACCTGATCTCGACGGGGGCGGAGCACAGGCGGCTCCTGGAAGGGATGCCCCTGCTGTTATAGACAAAATGGATATTTTGTCAATTTTGGCAAAAAAGGAAGGCGGAAGCCGGCAAAGTGAGTTTTCCTTGCAAAAAGAACAGGAGGGAAGAAAATTGAAGAAAAAAGAAAAATGGAAACGATTTTTGGGCGTGGCCCTGGCCGCTTCCATGGCCGTTGCGGCGTTTCCATTCAGCGCGTTTGCGGGGCATACATATGAAAAAAATTCTTTAGGCGCCGCGCAGCTCTTTGTAAATCCGGAAGGAGAAAACGACCCTGTTTTGGAAGTAGCGGATGATAAGATATATCCGGATTTGAATAATGGCTCTACAAAAAATTATCCGTATATCCAGCCCATAACAGAAGCGCAGAGGAACGGGGAAGAACCAATCGAGATCCGGACAAAAGCAGACGTTGTCATGCCCAGACTGATTAGCGGTGTATTGTACCAAAACCTATTGGATGTATCGAGAACTAAGTTCGTTATCTTCATGGCTGTCGATAAAAACATGGACATTGAAACAATGGACTTTGTGTTCAACAGCACTTTCCTCAAGCCGGATGAGGATGCTATGGATGGGATTACCGTTGAGAGAATTGACAATCCCTTTGGCGGCGAAACCTATCAAAGCGAACATGCCATTGACATGTACTGGCAACTGTCCGGCGATATTGAGAACCTGAATACAGGGCTTGCGCTTCCTTTACAGGATCATTCCGGCGATGTAAATGATATGTTAGAGAAATATTTTAAGAATGACTCCTATCTCTCTTATTTGAAGGAGTATGCCAGTGAATGGGCATCCGGTTTTTCCCCCGGTTCCTATGTTGGACATAGCTGGGCTGCAAATATCAATTTTGAGAGCATTAGCGAAGCGAATTTTTTGAGCGAAATGAATATCTACGCCATCCCGGTGGAAATGAACTGGGAGGAAATGCTCAAAGAAGAAGCTGAGGGCAATATTTCCTTCTATAAAGATTATGAATACACCGAAGGCGATGAAGCAAAGCCGGAAGGCGGCAATATTTATGCCGGTTTTGACTATGAAGACTGGGAATGCCCCATGACGTGGAACGCCCTTCCGGACGGCACCGGCCGAGATGGCATCAAACTGACAGTAGATGCTTCTAATGTACAGAACAGCCCCGCGAGAGTAGACGTGATGGGTTGGGAAGAAATGAACTCCTTTGACCGCTTTATCCCAACCTTAGATGATACATTTGATTTGGGATCGGAAGCCGATTTGGATTGGTATTTCGGCGTTGATGGTATGCCACTTGCCGGTGAAATCGTCGGAGCGATTTTCAACTACCAGGATAACAGTCAGGACGGAAACCCGGATAATAATGATGATGGGATTCTTGAGCTGAACTTTATTGGTGGAGGCGGTAGCAGGATACCAACAACCATTGAAACCGGGGCGATTCATGTCCAGTACGCCGTTGCTACCCCCGGCGCAATCACCGTCCAAAAAACCATCTCCGGCCTGACCGAAAATGACGCGAACAAACTGCCGGAAAGCCTGGCTGTGACCATCACGGACCAGAACGGCAACCCTGCCCGGGACCTGGAAGGCAACCCGGTGGAAGCCGAGATCGTTTCCGGCGACTGGGTCTGGAACGCCGAAACGGGCCTCTGGACGGCGGAGATCACCGTGGAGGACCTGCGCCCCACCGACGACACTTATTTCTGGGACTACACCTATGAGGTCGATGTTGAGGGTGAAGAAGGCATTGACGGCTACAAGCAGACCCAGGCCCCCGCTTACGGCCTGAAAGAGGACGGCGAAACCCCCAGCAATGTGGACATCGTCCTGGAAAACCAGTACACGCTGGGCCGCGGCGAGGACGGCAAGATCACCTATGATCCTGCGGAAGGCAAGGAGGTATCCGTCACCGTTTCCAGCGCTTATGAATCCAACGGCGGCACGACCGACCCCGACCCCGGCGAGGAAGGGTTCACCCTCACCTACAACGCCAACGGCGGTCAGGGCGAGGATGTGGCCGACACCCACGAAGCCGGCGCGGAGCTGACCCTGAAGGACAACCCCTTCACCTATGACGGCCGCCGCTTCACCGGCTGGAACACCAAAGCGGACGGCTCCGGCACGGCTTATGCGGCGGGAGATGCCTTCACCATGCCCGAAAGCAACGTGACCCTGTACGCCCAGTGGGAGGAGGATTCCGCCCCCATCGACTGGGACCGCCCGGTTTCCAAGACGGCCACCAACTTGAACGGGGACTTCCTCTCTGACGTGACCCTGTCCCTCCCCGCGGCAGGCTACGAACAGCCTGCGGACGTGGTTCTGGCCATGGACTGCACCAGCTTGCTGGAGCATTTCAGCGGCGACATCCTGGGTAACATCATGGATATGGCTGAAGAACTGCTGGCGAAGAACATCGACCTGAACGTGGGCGTCGTGGCCTTTGGCAACGAGGCGAGGACCGTCAGCGAGCTGACGCCTGTCAACACCGACAGCAGCGCCAGCTGGGCAGAAGGGATCTTGAACGATATTCGGGAAAATTCCGACTGGTACTGGAGTAACAGCGGCACCAACATCCAGCTTGGCATCCGCGAGGCCCGGGAGCTCCTGGACAACAGCGATACCGGCGCGGACGCCGGGCATCAGTACCTGGTGCTGATCACCGACGGCGGCGGCTTCTGGTATTGCGATGACGCTGATATTGACGGCGACGGCGATACTTCTGAATCCGTGAACAAGCTGTATCGTGGAGAAGGCTTCAGCGGCGCACTTGGCAACATGGACGGCGATGGCGATGTTGGTGCGACAGACCGAGTAACTTATTTTTCGCAGAGCGAGGATTTCGCTGATTTCATGGAAACCTACGGGGCCCAAGTCGAGGCGAGCATTGAACCTTCTTACACCAAAGAACAGCTCAATAATCCCACAGACGACATGATCGGCCTGACAAACGCAGAGATCAATAGCGACGATTACATTTTGAACATGGAACGCGGGACCTATTTAGCCGCCAGAGAACTGGAAGAAGCTGCAAACAACGGTTGTCAAATCGTTACGATTGGCTATCCATATAATGCGGGTGAAGGGACCAGTCTGTATAATATTGCGCAAGGGTTCCGCGAATGGACCGATACCATCGGCAGCTATTACAGCGGCTCGAACTTCGACGGCGCCTTTACCGAGCTGACCGACGAGCTGGGCCAGTTCGTGGACGCAGGCTCTTACGTTGTGGACGTCATGGGCAGCACGGCCGAGTATGATTTCGACTTTGTCAACAGCCTGGACGACCTGACCCTGACTGTTGGCGGAGTGCCCGTGAACGGCGTGGAGATCGAGGAAAACACATACGGTTTCGGCGGAAGGGATGGAGGCTACGATTACATCCTGACCTATTACCCGAATGGCGGCGAAATGGCGGCCGGTGAGCATTTTGTCTGGGCAATCAACGTGCCTGTTACATTGGATGCACCGGTGACCCTCACCTATTCCGTCCGGCTGCGCAATCCTGAAACAGACCCCGGCACTTACGGAAGATATGACGAGGACGGTTCGGAGGGATACGACGGACTGTACACCAACAATTCCGCTGTCCTTTACCCTGTGGCCACCGACGGCACAGAGGGAGAAGCGGTGACCTTCCCGCAGCCCACCGTTTCCTACACCGTGAGCCGGCCGGAAGACCCGGAGGACCCCTACGTCCCGCAGCAGCCGGATCCCGAGGAACCTTCCGAACCTTCGGAACCCGATGAGGAGATCCCGGACCCAGATACTCCCCAGACCAGCTTCCCCGGCGAGGAACCTTCCGCCCCGGATGCGGTCCCCGGCGGCCCCAGCGGACCCTCTGATGAAGAGCTCCCCGAGGAAATCCCCGACGACACAATTCCCCAGGTAGAAGCTCCCCAGACGGGACGCCAGGCGGTCAGCAGTCTGCTTTTACTGGCAGGCGCGGCAGTCGTTCTGGCAATCACCTTCCACAAAAAGGAACAGTAAGCCTTTCATACAATCCTATATTCCTTCCAGAAGCCCGGAGAGCAGTATCTCCGGGTTTCTTTTGCTTCGGTTGAAAAATCAGCGGGATTATGGTAATCTATATACAGAAGCAGAGGGCGTTCAAGGATAAGGGCTGGGGACCCCTGTGTACGTTCCCTTTGATAACGCCCTAAATTTGTAAGAAAGTTGGTAATGACTGCATTGAACCTTATAGAAATCCATGATCTTACCCAGCCTGAGCTGGACGTTTTTGCCCGCCTTACGGAAGCGCAGCTGCGGAACCGGCTGGAACCTGAAAAAGGGATCTTTATTGCGGAAAGCCTTAAGGTCATCCAGTGCGCTTTGAACGGCGGATATCAGCCCCTGTCCCTCTTGATGGAACGCAAACAGATCGAGGGCCAGGCGCAGAAAATCATCGCCCAGTGCGGGAACATCCCCGTTTATACGGCGGACAGGCCGGTGCTGGAAAAACTGACAGGCTACACCTTGACCCGGGGCGTGCTGTGCGCCATGCGCCGGCCCAAACTGCCGGATGTGGAGGAGGTATGCGCAAAGGCCCGCCGGATCGCTGTTTTGGAAAACATCGCGAACGCCACCAATGTGGGGGCCATTATCCGTTCCGCCGCGGCGCTGGACATGGACGCGGTACTGGTGACGCCCACCTGCTGCGACCCCTTGAACCGCAGGGCCGTACGGGTCAGCATGGGGACGGTTTTCCAGGTCCCTTGGACGCAAATCGGGTCTTCTCCCCAGGACTGGCCCCACCCGGGGATGGAGAAGCTGCACCAGCTGGGGTTTCGGACAGCGGCTATGGCTCTGCGGGAGGATTCCGTCAGCATGGATGACCCGCGGCTCCTGTCGGAGGAAAAAATCGCGGTGGTCCTGGGCACGGAAGGGGACGGCCTTTCCCCCCGCACCATTGCCGCCTGCGATTATACCGTGCGGATCCCCATGGCCCATGGGGTGGACTCCCTCAATGTCGCGGCGGCAAGCGCCGTGGCCTTCTGGCAGCTCAGGACAAAATAACATATTTACGGAGGACAGCGATGGTACGGGACATTTGCAAGGATGTGATTTTTCTGGCGCAGAAGGCGCAGCCGGCTGGGCCGGAGGACCGGGAAACTGCAAAAGATCTACTGGACACCCTGGCCGCCCACAAAGAGGGCTGCGTGGGGATGGCGGCCAACATGATCGGTGTCTGCAAACAGATTATTGCCTTTGACAACCAGGGGGAATACATGGTCATGTATAACCCGGAGATCCTCAAAAGATCCGGCCCCTATGAGGCGGAGGAAGGCTGCCTTTCCCTTTCGGGCACCCGGAAAGCGAAGCGCTGGAAGTCCATCAAGGTGCAGTTCCAAAACGAGGATCTTCAGCCGCGCGTAAAGACCTTTACCGGCTGGACGGCCCAGATCATCCAGCATGAAATCGACCACTGCCAGGGGATCCTCATTTAAAATGGCCCAACAGTAACTGGTATATTCCCCCAAACTCAGGCCAGAATAGGGATAAGGGGGAATGGGATATGCGTTTTCTGGCGCTCTGCCTGACTGCTTTCGGGTCATTCTGCGCACTGTTTTTGGTTGCCAAGTTCATCGGGCACAAACAAATCTCACAGCTGGATTTTTTCGATTATATCACGGGGATCACCATTGGTTCCATTGCGGCGGAAATGGCCACGGAATTGGAAGAACCCTGGAAACCCCTGACGGCTATGGTCATATACGGGGGCGTCACCCTGCTTTTGAGCGTCATTTCCAATAAATTCCCGCGGGCGCGGAAATACCTGAACGGGACCCCCACCATCCTCATGGACCATGGGAAACTCTACTATCAAAACCTGAAAAAGGCCAAGCTGGATTTAAGCGAGTTCATGGTCATGTGCAGGCAGCAGGGGTATTTCGACTTAACGAGCATCGAAACCGCCGTTTTTGAATACAATGGAAAGCTCACCATCCTCCCGGTCAGCAGCCAGCGGCCTGCCACGCCAAAGGATATGGATTTGGCCCCGGAGCAGGAGTTGTTTTTCACAGAGCTCATCATGGACGGCCGCATCCTGGAGGACAACTTGAAGCGCATGGGGCTGGATTTGAACTGGCTGGACCGACAGCTGAAACAGCGTCACATTCGCTCTCCCAGGGACGTGGTTCTGGCGGTCTGCGACCCAAATCTGAAGTTTGTCCTTTTTAAGAAAGATCCCGCAGGCAAGTAGTTTTTTCTGGATATAAGAAAAACGCGCACCATTTCGATGCGCGTTTCTTTTTTGGAAAGCTATTTATTAGTCGTTGATGTAAACGGGTTTGCCGGTCTTGGCGGATTCGTAGATGGCTTCCAGAATCTGGGTGACCACAAAGGCCTGCTCAGGTTTGACGCAGACGGGGGTGCCGTTGCGGATCGCGCTGTAGTAGATCTCCTGCTCGATGTCAGCAGGCTCCTTGGTGGTGCCGTCATAGAAAGCAACGCCGCCGGCGGCAAAGTCCGGGCATTCCACATACTGGTGATTGTTCTTGACGCCGTTGATGCGGGCTCCGCCGGGTTTGCCGGTAGAATCCTTCATGTCAGCGCCGGCCAAGGTGCCGCACAGGGTGGTGGCAGCTTCTTCCACATCCAGGGTGTTCAAAGCCCAGGAGGACTCCAGCACGATAGTCGCACCGTTTTCCATGGTGATGAAGCCGAAAGCGGAATCCTCAACGGTGAATTTCTCAGGATCCCAGTCGCCCCAGGCGTTGGCGGTTTCTGTCTGGTTGCCCAGCTTTTTATAGGTGGTGCCTACGACCATTTTGGGTTTATAGTTGTCCATGGTCCAGAGGGTGATGTCCAAAGCGTGGGTGCCGATATCGATGAGGGGGCCGCCGCCCTGCTCATACTCGTTTAAGAACACGCCCCAGGTGGGAACGGCGCGCCGGCGGATGGCATGGGCTTTCGCATAGTAAACTTCGCCCAGGGTGCCTTTTTCGCACTCTTTCTTGATGTACTGAACTTCCGCACGCTGACGGTTCTGGTAGCCGATGGTCAGGATCTTGCCGGTTTCCTTGGCGGCGTCCACCATTTTCTTGGCTTCCGCGGAGTTGATGGCCATGGGCTTTTCGCAGATGACGTTCTTGCCGGCATGGAGGGCGTCCACGGTGATGAAGCTATGGGAACGGTTGGGGGTGCAGACGTGGATGGACTCAATGGTTTCATCCTTCAGCAGTTCCTTGTAATCGGTGTAAACCTTGGCGTCCGGGGTACCATACTCTTTGGCGGCCTTTTCCGCGCGTTCCTCGATCAGGTCACAGAACGCAACGATCTCCAGCCAGCCTTTTGCCGCCAGTTTCTTGATGGCGGGCAGGTGTTTGCCGTTGGCGATACCGCCGCAGCCGATAATACCGACTCTTACTTTCTTGTCCATTTGAAACGCTTCCTTTCCTTAGGAGTTCCTTTGATCTTTTACGGAACTCCGTTCAACCAGCTTATGCGGCAGCAGGATGTGCCGTTCCGCACTGCTTTGGTCGTTGATTTTGTCTAACAAAAGCTCAAAGGCTTTGTGACCAATGTCAAACTGGGGCTGGGAAATGGTGGTCAGAGGCGGAAGGTAGTATTCCGCGATCTGGTTGTCGTCGAACCCCATCACAGAAATGTCCTCCGGCGCCCGGATTCCGGCCTGGGCCAGCCCGGAAATCACCCCAATAGCGGTGGAATCCGATGTGGCGAACACTGCGTCCGGCTTCCTGTCCATGCCCAATATCCGCCGGGCAGCCCGTTTCCCGGCATTAAAGGTAAACCCTTCGTCCAGCATCAAGGAGCTGTCCGCCGGTATCCCCGCTTCTTCCAGCGCCCGCCGGTACCCCATCTGCCGCAGCCGGGAGGAGTCATACAAAGCCCCGGCGCTGACAAAGGCGATGCACCGGTGCCCCTTCTCCAGCAGATAACGGGTCCCATCCAGGGCCGCGCGGAAATCGTCGATGGACACCGTGGAAATCTTCGCCCCCTGCACCAGCTCGCAGCAGGAAACCGCCGGGCACCCTTTTGCAAATTCCGTAAGCTCCCCGGCATCCATGGTGGTATGGAGGAAAATCACCCCGTCCACCAGCTTGCGCCGGGCAATGGCGATCTGTTCCCTTTCCACCGCCGGGTCGGAATTGGTGATCCCCAGCATGGCGTGATAGCCGTCCGCCAGGGCCGCTGTCTGGATCCCTTTTACCAGCCGGGAATAAAACTGGTTGGAGATGGTGGGGACCATTACTAAGATCTTCATGGTTTCCTGGCGGCGCAGGGTCCTGCCCAGGAAATTGGGGTGGTAGCCCAGTTCCTGGATGGCTTGGTTTACAGCGTCCACCGTTTCCGGTCGGACATTTTCATACGAATTCAGCACCCGGGAAACCGTTGCAACAGAAACGCCGGCCTTTTTGGCCACATCCTTGATCGTTGCCATGGAATCCCCCCAAATTGCTGTAATCGTTTACAAATATCATAAAGTATTTTCGCCAAAAAGTCAAGGGGGTTCCCCCAATTATCCCGACAAAATTGCCGGTGATTTTTTGGTAGAACCCCCGAAAACACTTGAAAATGCTGCGGCGTTCTTATTCGTACCGCCCGTACCAGTGGGCGGACTGGTACATGCGGATGACGTTTTCCACAGGGGAATTGTCCTGGATGGAGTGGGTGGGGGCGAAATGATAGCCCCGGTACGGCATCAGGGTTTCCAGGGTTTCCCGGCAGTTTTGCTCCACATCCTCCGGCGTGCCGTATGCCAGTGGTCCGGCTGTGGAAATGCAGCCCCGGAAGGTAAGGCGTCCGCCGAAATGCTCCGCCAGGTAAGCCGGGGACATATTGGCCGCCTCAGGCTGGAGGGTGTCCACCCCATTCATCCCCATTCCGATCATGGTTTCATACACCCAGCTGGAGGAGCCGCAGGTATGGATCATGATCGGGATGCGATAGGCCTTGGCCAGGTCGATGAACATTTGGTGGCGGGGCATCAGGACCCGCCGGTACATTTCCATGCTGACCATGGGGGTGTACTGGGTCCCCAGGTCCTCCCCGATCCACATAAAGTCCACCAGGTCCTTGGGCTTCGCCTTTTCCAGCAGGCGTTCCAGCACCCGGATCTGCCCGTCCAGCCGCCGGTCGGTCATCTCCAGGGTGGCTTCGTCCTCCGTGGCCAGGTTCACCAGGGCGTCCTCCACCCCCATGAGCATCCCCGTGGTGTTGAGGATATCCCCGGTGCCGGGGCCGCCCACATGGAGGGAAAAGCCCATAGCCGCCAGCTGCTCCATCCGCGCAAGAGCCCCGTCGTAATCGTACTGATCCGGGTCCGGGAAGGGGTAATGGGCGATGATCTCGCTGTCCACACCTTTCAGGGGAAAGTCGCAGTAGTCGTAATAAGCGCCGTACTCATTTTCCACATAGCGCATCACCGCGCCGTTTTCGGCACTGCGGACACGGCCGGGGATCTGCTCATAAACCGGTTTTCCCCGGTACTCGGCCCCAACGCCGCAGTAATCCACCCCCAGGGCCTGATACAGGGTCAGCATATCGTCCCACGGGATCCCCAGGGCCTGGCACAGCCGGTGATGGATCGCCGCGTTGGTGTCATACCCGATGGTGACCCGGTCTGTTTTTTCAAAGGCAAAAGTCCGCCGGACCCTTTCCTTTGCCGTCATGGTTTCCTTGGCTTTTTGGATCATGGGATTCATACCAATACCACCTTTCCAGTGCTTTACAAAAGGATGCTTTTATCATACAATAAATTCAGCCTGTTTTCAATACATTTCCAGCCATAAAAGCAGCGCAAACGCACCAAAATATAAGGAAGCAGCCTGTTATGGAACGATCGGGATGGTGCGGGAATACTCCTATGGTATGAACCGCGGGGACACTGTATGCCGCTGCCTGCTGGCGGTTTTGGTCCTGGGGCGGCCCTTCCCGCAAAAGGCTGGAAAACGGCGGATAGATTTGCTATAATGGGGATAAACAGAAAGGAGGCGCGGTCATGCGGATATTGGTTGCGGAAGATGAGCAAAACTTAAACCGTTTGATCTCAGAGAAATTAAAAAAGGAACATTACAGCGTGGACAGCTGCTTTAACGGGCGGCAGGCCCTGGATTATTTTGCCGGCGCAGAATATGACGCAGTGGTGCTGGATATTATGATGCCGGAAATGGACGGGCTGGAGGTGCTGCGCCGCCTGCGTGACAAAGGCGACCGGACGCCGGTGCTGCTGCTGACGGCCCGGGACGGCGTAGAAGACCGGGTAAACGGGCTGGACATTGGGGCGGACGACTACATGGTCAAGCCCTTTTCCTTCGAGGAGCTGCTGGCCCGCATCCGGGTAATGCTGCGGCGGAGCACGAACCAGGTCAGGAACACGATTTCTGTAGGGGACCTTACCATCGACTGCGCCGCCCGCACTGCCTGCCGGGGCGGCAAAGCCATTTCCCTTTCCGGCAAGGAATTTGACATTCTGGAATATCTCATGCGCAACCAGGGCATGGTCCTTTCCCGGGACAAAATCGAGCAGCACATTTGGAATTACGACTACGAGGGCGGCTCCAATGTAGTGGACGTTTACATCCGCTACCTGCGCAAGAAAATCGACGACGGATGGGAGCAGAAGCTCATTCACACCATCCGCGGCGCAGGTTACGTTCTGAGGGCGGACGTATGAAAAAGCTGTCCATCAAAAGCCGCGTCACCCTTTGGTACACCTGCTGGATGATGATCCTGCTGGGGGTAATGCTGGCATCGGTTTTTTCTGTCAGCGACCTTCTTTTGTACTTTACGGAAAAGGACCTGCTGGTCCGGGCGGTGGAAGACTCCCTTGCTCAGGTTTCCCTGGAGGAGGGAGAGGTGGACCCGGGGGACATGGATTTTTTCCGGGAGGGCGTGTATCTCTCGGTGTATGCTGCGGACGGAACCCCCCTTTACGGCCGCGTGCCGGAGGACTTCAACAATCAGCTCCCCTTTTCCCAGGGGCAGTTTCAGGAAGTGGAGGCTGGGGGGAATACATGGCAGGTGTACGACGGCCAAAGGGAACTTGGAAGCTGGGGCATTGTCTGGATTCGGGGCATTACGGCGAAAGAACGGATGAGCAGCACGGTTCACTTTGTATTTTCCGTGGTGCTCATTGTCCTGCCCTTTGTGGTGGCCCTGGCGGCCGGGGCCGGATATTACATCACCCGCCGGGCCTTCCGGCCTGTAAGCCAGATTGTGGAGGCTGCGGAGCGCATCGGCAGCGGCAGCGACTTAAGCCTGCGCATCGGGCTGGGGGAAGGCGACGATGAGATCCACACTCTGGCCCGGGCCTTCGACCGGATGTTTGACCGGCTGGAAAGCTCCTTTGCAAGCGAAAAGCAGTTTACCTCCGACGCCTCCCATGAACTGCGGACCCCAACCGCCATTATCCTTTCCCAAAGCGAATATGCCCTGGAAAACGCGGCCACATTGGAGGAAGCCCGAAAGGCGCTGGAGGTGGACCTTCAGCAGGCCAAAAAGATGTCGGCCCTGCTGCGGCAGCTCCTGTTCTTAGCCCGGGCCGACCGGGGCGCCCAGAAGCTTCAGATGGAGGAACTTGACTTAAGCGAAATCGCGGGGCTGGTGGCGGAAGAATTGCAGGGCATGGCGGCGGAAAAAAATATCCGCATTGAAACAGAGGTGGAACCCGGCTTAACGGTCCGGGCCGACGAAACCATGATGATGCGGGTGTTTATCAATTTGCTGACCAACGCCGTCAAATACGGCCGGGAGGGCGGTTTTGCCCGCCTGCGCCTTTGGCGGGACGGGGAATGGATTGCCGGAGAGGTGCGGGACGACGGCATCGGCATTTCGGAAGAAAACATCCCCCTGATTTGGAACCGCTTTTTCCAGGCCGACCCGGCCCGCACAGGGGAAAGCGGCTCCGGCCTGGGGCTTTCCATGGTGAAATGGATTGTGGAAGCCCACGGCGGCAGCGTCGGCGTTTCCAGCAAGCTAGGAGAAGGCAGCGTTTTCTCCTTCCGAATCCCGGCGGAAAATTTTTAGAAAAAATGAAAGATTCTCATTTTCTTTTAATCTTGACCCCCTATAATAAAGCCATACCAAACAGAAAGGCGATGAGAATCCATGAAAAAAATGAAGGATATAAAAAACTGGGTGTTTGCTTCTACAAAACGGAAAGCGGCGGTTCTGACCGCCTTGGGCGTGACAGTTGCCGCAGGCGCTTCCTCTCTGGCTGCGTTTGCTTTGTGGGAAGACCGGGGAGTGTTCCCCAGCCGGATCCCTTCCGCTTCCTCCAATACCGCGCAGACTGCGGCGGCAGGCGAACAAGCGCAGATTATCAGCGGGGGCGAGGCTTTAGCGGCGGCTTTAAAGCACGCCGGGCTTGCCCAGGCGGATGTCACTGTCACGGAAAACCATCTGGACTGGGACGACGGTATCCAGGAATACGACATTGATTTCTATACGGATTCCAAAAAATATGATTATACCGTCAATGCACAGACCGGGGATATCCGCAGTTACAGCATTGAAGCCCGGCGGCAGTCCGGCGCAGAGGCTTCCGGCAGCGTCATCGGCGAGGATGAAGCATTAGCGGCGGCTTTGAAGCACGCCGGGCTGGCAAGCGGCGATGTCCAGGTGCTGAAAAACAAGCTGGACTGGGATGACGGCGTGCAGGAATATGACGTGGAATTTTACACCGATTCCAAGAAATATGATTACACCGTCAACGCTCAAACCGGTGAAATCCGCAGCTATGAGATCGACGCTATCCGTCAGCAGTCCTCTGCCCCCGCTGTTTCCAAGGAAACGTCCACTCCTTCTTCTGCACCGGCTTCCTCCCAAAACGGCAGCGTCATCGGCGAGGACGCTGCCCTGACAGCGGCTTTAAAGCACGCCGGGCTTGCCAGCGGCGATGTCCAGGTGCTGAAAAACAAGCTGGACTGGGACGATGGCGTGCAGGAATATGAAATCGAATTTTACTCCGGGAACACAGAGTACGACTACACCGTCAACGCCCAAACGGGAGAAATCCGCAGCTATGATGCGGAAACCCACGTTTCCGCTTCCTCTTCTCCAAACAGCGGCGTCATCGGTAAAGATGCAGCCTTGGCGGCAGCTCTGAAGCATGCCGGGCTGGCAAGCGGCGACGTTTCCCGCACCAAGGTGGAGCTGGATCGGGACGACGGCCGGACCGAATATGAAATCGAGTTTTTCAGCGGCGGCTACGAGTATGATTACACAGTCAATGCGGCTGACGGCGCCATCCTGGAACATCAAAAGGAATACGACGATTAACCGAAACGGCTTATAACTGGAAGCCCCCGGCTGCCCTGCTCACGCAGGACGGCTGGGGGCCATTTCATATAGAACGGGTTCTCTGATTTCCCTTCGTTTTGCTTAACAGCTCCATCAATCCCTGCCGGTTCACCGGCGGATCGCACCGGCGGTGATGGCATACATAAAAAGCCGTTTCCCCATTCAGCAGCCTATAACCGCCGGTTTCTTTGTCCAGTATCCGGATGACAGCATCGGAAGGAACAGCAAAAGGAAGCCCGGCCAAATCGTCCCGGTTCCCCACGGCGGTAATGGTCATGGGCGGGTCCAGATAGTCCGACAGCGCCATGAGAAACATGGCGTATCCGGCGGGGTACTTTTTGGCCTCGCCGGACTGATAGGCCAGCTGCTTTTTCAGGATTTCCTCCGTTTTCTCATTGGGAATGAGAGCGTTCAGCCGGACAAGGTTATAGGCCATCAGCGAGTTCCCGCTGGGGATTGCTCCATCGTAGGACTCCTTGGGGCGGAGAATCAGCTGTTCGTTTTCTGCGCCGTAGAGGGTAAAACCGCCATGTTCGGCGTCGTAAAACTGGGAAACCGCTTTTCCCGTCATGCTTTCCGCCCGGCTGAGGTACCGCGGCTCCAGGGTCACGCGATACAGGGAAAGCAGGGCGAAAATATAACTGGCGTAATCGTCCAGGAAGCCCTTTTCCCCGCGCTTCCCGCTGCGGAAGCTGACGGTGAGGGTGTCATTCTCGCACAGCGCGGTTTCTACAAATTCCTGCGCCCGTTTGGCCGTTTCCAGATACTGAGGGTTTCGGGTATTTTGGTACAGAGCGCAGAAGGCGGCTATCATCAGGGCGTTCCAGCACGTCAGATATTTGTCGTCCTTGTGAAGATGGGTCCGGCTTTGGCGGTATTCCCGTATTTTAGGCAAAAAGCGGTCGAAGGGGTCATCGGAAAGGTCTTTTGCATGGAGCAGGTTGGGAATGCTTTTCCCTTCAAAATTCCCCCTTGGGGTGATCCCAAAATGCTCGTTGAAGGCCGCCCCCTCCTTTTCGCCCAGCAGCTTGGTGATCTCCTCCGGGGTAAACACGTAGTATTTCCCTTCTTCCCCGTCGCTGTCGGCGTCCTGGGCGCTGGCAAAGCCGCCCTCCGGCCCTGTCATTTCCCGGAGGATATAGCTGGCGGTTTTTTCCGCAATCTTTTGGTACAGCGGTTCCTTTGTGATTTCATAAGCTCTGCAATAGGCGAGGATCAGCAGGGCGTTGTCATAGAGCATTTTCTCAAAGTGCGGCACCAGGTAAAACCGGTCGGTGGAGTACCGGCAGAACCCATACCCGATATGGTCAAACAGGCCCCCGGCGTACATGCTCCGCAGGGTCGTTTCCGCCATTTGCAGGGCTTCCCCATGGTCATGCTTGGCATATTGCTGCATCAAAAACAAAAGGTTATGGGGCGACGGGAATTTGGGGGCGTTTCCAAACCCGCCGAAGGCTTCATCAAAACTGCGGCGGTACAGCTCCACGGCGCTTTTCAGCAGGGCCTCCTCCGGCAGGGCGGAGGACGGCTCCGGGTTTTTCAGCAGGGAAATGACCTGGTCCGCCGGACGGAGCAGCGCTTTGCGGTCGTTTTCCCATTTTTCACGGATGGCCAGCAAAATTTCTTTCAGCCCGGCTAAACCGTACCGGGCAGTTTTGGGGAAATAGGTCCCGGCGAAAAAAGGCTTCTGTTCAGCGGTCATGAAAATGCTGGTGGGCCAGCCGCCGCTTCCGGTGAAGGCTTCACAAACCCGCATGTAAATGCTGTCGATATCCGGGCGCTCCTCCTTGTCCACCTTGACGGACACAAAGTACCGGTTCAAAATCCCGGCAATTTCCGGGTCCTCAAAGCTCTCATGGGCCATGACATGGCACCAGTGGCAGGTGCTGTAGCCGATGCTCAAAAAGATTGGCTTGTCCTCCGCTTTGGCCTTTTCAAAGGCCTCCGGGCCCCACGGGTACCAATCTACCGGGTTATCCGCATGCTGCAAAAGATACGGGCTCGTTTGGTTTTTCAGATGATTGCTCAATTTACCACCTCATTTTTTTAAATCGCCTGTAGCCGGATTGTCGATAAGTTTGCCATCCTCCGTGAAGCGCGAACCATGGCAGGGGCAGTCCCAGGTGTGCTCCCAGGGGTTCCATTTCAGCGCGCAGCCCATATGGGGACAGCGTTTGGCGCTGGGGGTCAGCAGGTTGACCACCGCTTCAAAGGCGTTGACAGCCAGCTGGGGGCGGAGCATGGTCCGCGACGGGGAGAACAGGTCCTGATCGGGGTTTTGTTTCCCCTGGATCAAATCGCACAAAAGCATTGCCGAAACCATGGCGGACGTCATGCCCCACTTGTTAAAACCAGTGGCAACGTATAGATCCGGCGTATTGGCGGAATACATCCCAATATATGGGACGCCGTCCAGGGTCATGCAGTCCTGTGCCGACCAGCAGTATTTTTCCATTGCACCGGGATAATACCGCTGGGCAAAGTCCCGCAGCTCCCCCCAGTTCCCTCCTGTTTTCCCGGTGCGGTGATCCCCTCCGCCAATGAGCAGCAGGCTTTTGTAATTGCGGAAGGACATCCCCTTTTGCGCCTCGTCGATATACATGCCGTCCACATTCTGGGCGTGTTCCAGGGCCAGGACATAAGAACGGTGCTGATACATTTTGAGGAAATAGCTGCCGTGTTTGTTCAAAAACGGGAAATGCGTGGCCACGATGATCTTCTCCGCAGTGATCTTGCCATGATCGGTAAAGGCTGTGGTTCCCGCCAGCTGCCGCACCGTTGTATGCTCGTAAATGCACAGCCCCTTTGCAATGGCGGAAATGAATTTCAGCGGGTGGAACTGGGCCTGGTTCGGATATTTCACCGCGCCGGCCACGGGAAAAGGCAGGGGGAGCTGCTGGACAAATTTCCCATGGCCCCCCAGTTTTTCCAGGGCGGAAACCTCTTTCTCGATCTTCATCCGGTCGTTTACGGAATAAACATAAGAGGTCTTTTCTTCAAAATCACAGTCGATCCCTTTGCACAGCTCCCGGTATTTGTGAAGGGCCGCTTCATTTGCTTCCAAATACTGCCGGGCTTTTTCCGCGCCGAACCTGCGGATCAGCTGGCCGTAGATCAGGCCATGCTGGGAGGTGATTTTCGCCGTTGTATTTTTGGTGATGCCGCCGCAAATGGTCTGCGCCTCCGCAAGCACATAGGGGATCCCCGCCTGCTGGAGCAGATAGGCGCATAAGATCCCGGCCATTCCCCCGCCTATAATCAGGACGTCCGTTTTGATTTCTCCCTTTAATTCTTCAAAGCCGGGCAAAACCGGCGGTTCCTGTTCCCAGAGTGAGCTCATGCTCTTTCCTCCCCTAAACGTTCGTTACCCCTATTATTTTTCAAACCATGGAAAATATTCCAGTCCGGCAAGGATTCTGCCGCCATTTATTTTTAGATATTTTCCGCAAAAATCCGCTTTTTGGATTGAAAAATATTGAAAATAGAGCTATAATATAGAATAAATACCCGATGAAAAGTTAGGGGGTTTCACTATGAGTAAAAAAGTAATCATTGCAAGCGACAGCACAACGGACCTGGGGCCGGAGCTGATCAACCGGTACGATGTTCAGATCCTGCCTCTGAAGGTCAACCTGGGAGGTAAAGTATATTCCGACGGCGTAGACATCCACCCGGATGATATTTACGCGCACTACGAAAAGACCGGAGAGCTGCCTAAGACATCTGCGCCCAATATCGCGGACTTCCAGGCCTTCTTCCAGAAGCATACCGCAGACGGCAGCGCGCTGGTTTTCTTTACCATCAGCTCCGATATGTCCTCCACTTACGCAAACGCCAAGATCGCCGCGGAGGATTTTGAGGACATCCATGTGGTTGACACCAGGAACCTTTCCACCGGCGGCGGTTTGCTGGTGGTTTCCGCTTGTGAAATGGCGGCCCAGGGAAAATCCGCGGAGGAGATCGCCAACGCCTGCACGGAGCTTGCGGGCCGTGTGGACGCCTCCTTTGTCATCGACAAGCTGGAATTTTTGTACAAGGGCGGCCGCTGCTCTGCACTGGAGGCCTTCGGCGCAAACCTATTGCAGCTGAAGCCCTGCATTGTCGTCCGGAACGGGAAAATGTCCGTGGGCAAAAAGTACCGGGGTAAATTTTCCGCAACCCTGGAAAAGTACATTGCCGACCAGCTCGGCAGCCTCTCAGACATTGAGTTAGACCGTATATTTGTTACCCATGCGGGCTGCGATGAAAGCATCTGCAGCCATTGCGTTGAGGAGGTCCAGAAGCTGGCGCCTTTCAAAGAGGTGCTGCTGACCCGCGCCGGCTGCACGATTTCTTCCCACTGCGGCAGAAACACCCTGGGAATCTTGTTCATCCGCAAAGCGCCGCTGAAATAAGACCTTTAAGGCCTGTATTTCACCTAATTCATCGGGTAAACTGCCCTGTTTTTTGTGCGAAAACTCCTTTGAAAAGCATGGAAACAACGCAATAAGGCAATCTGCTATAAGGCGCAGCACCCCTCAAACCGTTACGGCTTGAGGGGTGTTTTGCGGCCATTTTTCGTTCCCCGAATGGGAAGCAGCGCCAGGTCACGGGCCAGGATAGAGCATTCCACACCATTTCAATCCGCGCTCCCTATGAAGGAAGCGGCTTTTTTGAACTGCTTGCCCAGTTCCTTGATGTCATTTCGATCCACGCCCCCGTACGGGAGCGACATTGGAGGCTAAGGCCGGTCCTCCCGCCAAAACAGCTTCGCAGCCTCCTCTCCCATAACAAACGCCAGCCAAACTCTATCAGGATGGCAGCTTTTATTCCATCATTTTTTCAAATGTGTATCCCATTCGGGATTTTCCATCTCCGGTGGTGCATTCCCCATACTCTGTGACAACATATCCGCATTTTGTATAGAGATTTCGAGCCGGAATATTGTCCTCCGTTGTATGGATCCCCACCTTCCGTTTCCCGGCAGAGCGTATATATTCTTCCGCAAAATGCACCGCGAAGGTCCCGACGCCTTTCTGATGATAGTTTTCGGCAATCACCAGCATACTGATCCATCCAATATCCTCATTGTCCAGCCCATTGACTTTCATCCATCCCACTGGCGCACCATTCTGATATATTAAAAAATTTCGTTCATCCGTTCCTTCCCAAGAGGCTTTCAGCATATCTGCAAAATCCTTTTGGGTGATTTCCAGGGAGCCATGCAGGGCGTCCAGGTTCTCCCGATAAAGACGCCATACTTCCGGCGCGCCGTTTTCACAGACCGGCTTTGCGGAATACTTGCCTTTTTGCATTCCCGAAGGGAGCAAATCTTTTTCATAGATGTCCAGATGGTTCTCCGGAGATTGGACTCCGCTGTTCTGAAACCCCATGGCTTCCCAAAAAGGCCTTCCTGTAACTGGGTCGGCAGTCAAATAGGCGCGAACTGCGCCATGGGAAAGAAATAGGGCTTCCAGCCGCTTCCACATCCGGGTCCCGTATCCGTTTTTTCGGTATGCAGGCTTTACATAAAATTCCATAGCATATCCGTATCCCGGTTTGATAAATCCAGAATCTCCCTCCTGATCTATTTTCCCATAAAGGAATCCGATACATGCGCCGTCCGCATAACAAAGCTCTAAATGGCGGGTGCTTTCACCCTGCATCCGAATCATGCTGTCAATCCACTTTTCTATAAATTCCGGCGGCGTCACACGGTTGCGATGTTCATCTAATTCTTTGGAGTAAGCGCGTACAAGCTGCCGGAATATTTGGCAGAGATTACTTTCTGACAAACCAGCAACATTTGGCGTCAGCTGAACAAATTCTAAGTTTTCCATTGTACTACCTCTTTCCTTCTAAAATACAAAAGCCGCCTCTGATAAAACCAGCGGCGGCAGATTATCCCGGATGAAAAAGGCTTTCAAACAGCGGACAAAATGGCGGTCGGTTTTATCAGGATCCTGTGAGTCATTTTGTCCACCTCCTTTTTGTAAATTATAGATTCAGTATATCAGATCTTTTCTTCTCCAGCAATCCGCATTTGGCATAATTTTTTGTCAAACATTTCCATTTTTATTACAACTCGCCTAACGAAGGGTTTCTAATAGAAAACACACCTGCCCGGAGGCAGGTGTGCAGATTATCCTTCCGTTTTTGCCGGGGGTTACATCACCCAAGCGCCGCTGGCGTTCAGGTAATAGCCGTCCACAGTGGTGTTGGCCGCCATTCCGCCCCAATCCTTCAGGTAGTACCAGGTACCGTTCAGGTTCTGCCAGCCAGTGAGCATCTTCCCATCGCTGTTCAGGTAATACCAAGTGCTGTTGTACAGGTTCCAGCCGGTTGCCAGGACGCCGTCTTGATAAAGGTACCAGACTCCGTCCTCCTGCACCCAGCCGTTCGCCGGGGTTTCCGGCTCCTCGGGTTCCACAGGTTTGGGACGGGTGGGTACATAACCGCCGCCGTCAGAATTGCGCGCAAATTCGGCGGTCAGGTCACGGTCTGCGGTCAGGGTAAAGGAATAGCTTGCGCTGGTGCTTACCTCCGTGTTGTTTTCCGTCCAGCGCACCAAGCGGTAGCCGCCTGTTGGCCGTGGCCGTCACAGTCACGGTGGAGCCGTCCTCAAAGGTGCCGCCGTTGGTTTCAAAGCTCACGGTATAGAAGCTCAATGCGGTGCTTTCCGCCTCCCCGCTGCCCGTGGCCGTGCCGGTAAAGGTATAGCTGCCCGCCTGGGTAATTGTAAAGTCACAAGACGTGCCGCTTGCAGTAACAGGGCTGCCCTGCGCCACATAGATGCCCGCACCTTGCGTCGCTGTACTTGAGCTACATTGAACGGTGCTGCTGCCCTCCGCCTTGATGGTGGGGCTGCCGCCGGTGAAAGAATAGATGCCGTCGTTGTTGATGGTGTAGGCGGACGACAGGCTTGACAGGTTGACCTGCATGCCCGGCAGTTCCGCCGCCGGAACTACCATGCTGTTGAACACGTCAAAATGGTAGGGCGGGTTGTGGTCAGGGTCAGGACCGATCTCATTGATGAAGTCGAAAAAGCCCTGGATTTCATGCCCATGTTCATCCGGGTTAGGACCGCCCAGAAAATCACAGCGTCCTTGTGAAAAACCGGCATCATGATAGAGGCGCCGCCTTTGTTGCTGGCCTCCAGATATTTTTTGACTGCGGCAATGATTTCTTCGCAGTCAGAAAAATACGTCTTGCTCATCGAATCTGTCTCCTTCTATTTTGCCGGGCGAAGCTGGGAGTAACCGTTCCAGGCAAATAACGCTTCTTCTGATTCATCACCATAAACCTGCTCCACATCGCAGATATACAGGTAATGATCGCCTACCTCGTGGTACTCCTTCAGGCTGCACACGATAGCCACACGGCTGTGGACAGGAATCTGGATGAAACTGCCTTCCACATTCGTGAGCGCAATATCAAATTTTGCGGCCTTATCGGTATCGCGGCCCGTTGTGCTGCCGCAGCCCATAACGGCGTCCGCAATCTCTGCACCGGGAATGGTCAGAATCACCTTGCGGTTATTCCGTACCATTTCTCCGCTGTAAGAAGTTTTTGCCATCGCATAGGCAATCATGTTGGGGTTAAAAGAAAGATAAGTCCACCAGGATACTGTCGCCAGATTGGTAGAGCCATCCGGTTTTTCGGTGCAGACCACCGTCACCGGATTGGGCGAGGTCAGGCGGGAAGCCTGGGGTAAGTTAATCTTTTTCATATTTTCTGATTTCCTTTCTAAAAATTACTGAATGGATTTGCCGAGATCATAAGCGGCCTGGATTTCGGGTTTTCCTTTGATGTCGCCAACATTCATATTTTCACCGGCGAGAACATGGCCGAGGTTTTTCCAGCGCAGATGCTCCATCAGATGGTCAAAATAGAGGGTCACATCCTCAAAGCCGTTTCCCTCCGCCGCCATCAATAGGGCGCAGGCCCGGTCATGGCCCCGGAGCAGATTTCCGTCCCCTTCCTCAAGGGCAAAGAGGCGGTCAATGGCGGTTCTGATCTGGCCGCTCATGTTCCAGTAATACAGCGGCGTCGCCATGACGAGCACGTCGCATTCCTTCACCGCCGGATAAATCTTGCTCATGTCATCCTTCTGGACACAGGGACATTCCCGGCTGCTGTGGCCGCCAAAACAGCCTTTGCAGCCATGAATATCCATACTGTCAAGGAAGAACTCAGTCACGGTGTTTCCGGCGCTTTCTGCACCTTCTGTAAAGGCTTTGACAAGGGTGGAAGTGTTGCCCTTCCGGCGGGGGCTTCCGTTCAGAATGACAATTTTCTTATTCATAGCAGTTTCCCTCCTGAATTACATTTTGTCCGCAAGGGCAGCCGCCTGCTGGCAGCCGTCCGTTTTTGCAATGTCACCCGCATTCAATACGCCGGGAACTAATACCTCGCCCAGCATGTGCCACTTCATCAGTGCTGCGGAACGCTCAACGGGAATCCGCACACCGTCCATCACAGACATATCATCTTCCTCGCAGCAGGCAATCAGCGCACAGCCCTTTCCGGCAATGTTCTTTCCCGCCACACAGAACGAATACATCTTATCAATAATCGCCTTAATCTGTGCAGGGATGGAGTACCAATATACCGGCATGGTAAACACAACAACATCCGCTTCCAAAATGGCCGGAGCGATTGTGTTGAAATCATCGTCAAAGGAACAGGCTTTCCCGGTTTTGTAGCAGGTTTCGCAGGCATGGCAGCCGCCTACATTTATAAAAGCGGCGTCAAAGCGGGTGACAGTGTGGCCTTTTGCCTCGGCGGCCTGGATAAAGGCGTCCGTCATGGCAAAGCTGTTCCCGTTTTTGCGCGGACTGCCGGTAATCACAACGATTTTTTTGCTCATATCAATTCCCCCTGTGCCCCGGCGGCCAGCCGGGTTGACTGGCCGCCGGGTATTCTTACTTTTTCTGAATCGTGTTGGAGTTCTGGTTATAGGCTTTTGCCACGCATTTCCACTCCCCGTTCATCTTCAGCAGGAGCAGCACATCGGTAAAGTCGATACGGTTGCCCCAGCCTTCCTCCAAAACGCGTACCACAGCCAGAGATTCTTCCACCAGCAGCACATCCACACGGGCCTTGAAATTGTCGCCGCCGGGTACGGTGTCCACGTTGTGATAGAACTGCTCGATGGAGCCATGCTCCAGCTCGCCGTCCAGATAGCCGAACAGAACCGCCTCGTCAGTGAACAGTTCCTTCGCGTACTTGCTGTTGCCCTCGGCCACGCTCTTGACAAACTTCATTGCCGCTTCTTCTACGGCCTGGTATTCTTTGATTTCAGATCTCATGGTGATTT
>DVOW01000046.1 GCA_018713335.1 Candidatus Merdivicinus intestinigallinarum
GGGATGTTGGTTTGGCGATTGACATTATACCAGAAAAGGGAGGTCAATGCTCTTTTTCTTTGCAAACCTCCGAAAAATCAAGGAAAAACGTAACTTTAAACAATAAAAAACATGGTAGTTTTGACACTACCGACGAAAGACAGGAGGAAAAACAATGGAAAAAACAAGATTGGGAATTTCTGTGGGCTTACTGGCCGCGATTATGTACTTCATGGGGATTTTGAACCTTTTGGGACTATTGCTGATTGCGGGATATATTCTGTTTTGTGAGAAAGACCTTTGGCTGCGGAAATCTGCGGTAAAAGCTGTGTTGATTTACGCGGTATTCGCGGTGATTACACTGATCTTAGGGGTAATCGACAACTGCTTTGGGATTCTCAACACCATGATTGGATGGCTCTTTTCATTCCGGATTGATTTCCCCTTGGATTTGGACAATATCGTGGGGTACGCGGCGTCCATCCTGCGCACGGTGCTGTACTTGGTGCTGGCAGCCATGGCGTTGAAACAAAATACAATTCGTATCGCTCCTTTAGACAACTTCATTGACAAGCATTTAAAGGAGGAAACAGAATAACGGCAAAAAAATCCCCGGACATTTCGTCCGGGGATTTTGGCGTGATAAGAAGGTTTATGCAAAAGGATTTTCATCCTTGTACAGCATGGATTTGGGCTGGTTGAAGGCGACGTCCTCAACGCCCAGGAATTTGAAGATGCTCCACAGGGCTTTGCCGCAGTGAGAAAACGCGACAGCGCCGTGGTGGGGATAATGCTTGGCGATGAGCACATGGCGGTAGAAGCGGCCCATTTCGGGGATGGCGAAGATGCCGATGCCGCCGAAGGAATTGGTGGGAACCGGCAGGACCTCGCCCTGGGCGATGTAAGCCTGCAGGGTGGCGTCCGCATTGCCGTGGAGACGGAAGAAGGTCACATCGCTGGCGGAAATGTCGCCTTCCAGGGTGCCCCGGGTGATGTCGGGAGTACCGCCGTTTTCCAGCAGACGGTTCTGGATAAGCTGGTATTTGATACCGCCGCAGCAGAGCTTGCAGTTGGGGGTGTTGCCGCAGTGGAAGCCCATGAACAGGTCGGTGTGGGCATAGTTGAATTTGCCCTTGATGCCTTCCTCGTACTGGTCGGCGGGAACGGAGTTGTTGATGTCCAGCAGGGTGACGGCGTCCTCGGTGACGCAGGCGCCGATGTATTCGCTGATACCGCCGTAAATGTCGACTTCGCAGGCCACGGGGATGCCCCGGGAAGCCAGGCGGCTGTTGACGTAGCAGGGCTCAAAGCCGAACTCGTTGGGGAACGCAGGCCAGCACTTGTTGGCAAATACCACATAGTCCCGGTCGCCTTTGTTCTTTTCGGCCCAGTCAAGGAGGGTCAGCTCATACTGGGCCATGCGCTCCAGCAGGTCGGGATACTGGTTGCCTTCGCCCAGTTCCTTGGCCATATCCGCAACGACTTCGGGGATGCGGGCGTCGCCTTTGTGCTCCCGATAGCTGACCAGCAGGTCCAGCTCGGAGTTTTCCTGAATCTCCACGCCGATGTCGTAAAGGGGCTTGATGGGGGCGTTGCAGGCGAAGAAGTCCTGGGGACGGGGGCCGAAGGTGATGACCTTCAGGTGGGACAGGCCGATGAGGGCACGGGCCACAGGCAGGAAGTCCTTGGCCATTTTGGCGATGTCGTCGGCGGTGCCAACGGGGTACTCAGGAATATAAGCGGGGATCTTCCGCAGGCCCAGGTTGTAAGAGCAGTTGAGCATGCCGCAGTAAGCGTCGCCCCGGCCGTTAATCAGGTCCTTGCCGGTTTCCTCAGCGGCGGCGGCGTACATGACAGGGCCGTCAAAGTGCTTGGCGATGAGGGTTTCGGGGGTTTCGGGGCCGAAGTTGCCGAGGAAGACGATGAGGGCGTTGCAGCCGGCGGCGTTGACGTCGGCAACAGCCTTCTGCATGTCCAGCTCGCTTTCTACAGTCACTTTGCTCTCGTAAACATTGACGCCGATTTTGGCGCAGGCTTCGGCCACAGCGGCGCGGCGGCGCTCAGACAGGGAAATGACGAAGCAGTCGCGGCTGACGGCGATCAGGCCTAGCTTTACTTCAGGGATATTTTTCATAGGGAAATTCTCCTTTCCATTATTTCAGGGTTTCAAACTGATAAGCGGTCACTGCGTGGAACTCCTCTCCGGCCTTGAGGATGGGCTGGAGGAAGTTGGGGCAGTGAAGGGCGTTGGGGCAGTACTGGCTTTCCAGGCAGAAGCCCCAGCGGCGGCCGTTGGTGGATTTGCCCTTGCCGGGGATCACGCCGTCCAGGTAGTTGCCGGCGTAGAACTGCATAGCGGGCAGGGTAGTGAAGCCGGTGAGGGTGATGCCGGTGCCCTCGTCCACAGCGTAAGCCATTTTCCGCAGGGTCCCGGGCTGGCCGTCGATCATCCAGTTGTTGTCATAGCCGCCGGCCCAAGAGAGCTGCTCGAAGCTGTCGTCGATGTGGTCGCCGATGCGGGTGGGCTCCCGCAGGTCCATGGGAGTGCCGTCCACAACGGCAATGACGCCGGTGGGGATGGATTTTTCGTCGGTCATGGTGTAGTAGGAGCCGAATACCTGGATTTTCTGGTTCAGCACGTCGCCGCTGTCCTGGCCCGCCAGGTTAAAGTAGCTGTGGTTGGTCAGGTTGCAGACAGTGTCCGCGTCGGATTTGGCCTTATAGTCCAGCACCAAAGTGTTGTTGTCGGTCAGGGTGTAGGTGACGGTGACGGTAAGATTGCCGGGGTAGCCTTCCTCGCCGTCGGGGCTTACATAGGTCAGTTCCAGGCTGCTGCTGCAGGCCTTTGCGGTCCAGACCTTTTTGTCAAAGCCGCATTTGCCGCCGTGGAGGTGGTTGCCGTTGTCGTTGGCGAAAAGCTCATACTCCTTGCCGTTTAAGGTGAATTTTGCGCCGCCGATGCGATTGCCGTGGCGGCCGATGAGAGCGCCCAGGTATTTGTCGCCCTTTTCATAATCCGCCAGGGTGTCATAACCCAGCACCACGTCGGTCAGGTTCCCATTCCGGTCGGGGACCATGAGAAACTGTACAGTGCCGCCGTAGGTGAGGATTCCTGCTTTTGCTGAGCCGTTATCCAGGACGTACCGTTCCACTGCCTGGCCGGAAGCGGTGACGCCGAAAGGCTCCTTTAGAATGGTAGTCATTGCTGTTCCCTCCTGTTGTGTGCCTTGCTTGTGCACGGGCATTGTGCCCTCCCTGTGCACGGGCATTGTGCCCTCCCTGTGCACGGGCACAGTCTTATAGCTACAAAATACCACATTCTTCTCCTTCTGTCAAGGGAATTTTATCAGAAAATGATTGACAAAACAGAAATTCAATGCTTTAATAAAGATAACGTGTGCTTGTGCACACCAGGTTACACCTGGAGGAAATTCGACGCGGGTCCGGAGGCCGGACGGCCAATTCGCCGCGGCCGCACAGCCCTATACCGACCGCTGGACGGCAAAATCTTCGCCGATTTGATGCGTTTCATCTTCTATCGCTTTTGAGGGCACATTGTAGGGGACGGGTTTCCCGTCCCGTGTTTCTAGCAAAACGCTGCGCTGCATGGCGGGCCGGGGGACCCGGCCCCTACAATCTGGAATGCAACATTTAGGAACTTATGCAAAAAGGAGGTGTTCATTTGTCCGTTACCATCAAACAGATTTCCGAAATTAGCGGCGTTTCCCGGGGGACCGTGGACCGGGTGCTCCACGGCCGGGGCCGGGTCAGCCCCGAAAAGGAAGCGCTGGTGCGCCGGGTGGCGGAACAGCTGGGCTACAAGCCCAACCTGGCTGGCAAAGCCCTGGCGGCCCGGAAAAAATCCTATACCATCGGCGTTTTGCTGACAGCGGAAGGGGTCTCCTTTTTTGACGAGGTCATCCGGGGCGTGCGGCAGGCGGCCGGGGAGCTTGCCGATTATGGAATCACTGTCATATTAAGGACTATCAAGGGCTATAACAGCGCGGTCCAGCTGCGGGAAATGGAGGCCCTGCGGCATCAGGTCAACGCCTTGATCCTCAATCCCATCAACGAGCCGGAAATCGTGGCGGAAATCAACGCCCTGGCGGAAGACGGCCTGCCGGTCATCACTTTGAACACCGATGTGGAGGAAAGCCGCCGCCTTTGCTATATCGGCCCGGATTACCAGAAAAGCGGGGAAGCCGCCTGCGGCATGATGGGGCTTCTCCTGGCCGGAAGGGGAAAAATCGGCATCCTCACCGGTTCTGTGAAGATTTTGGGCCACAACCAGCGCATCGCCGGGGTGCGCGGCGTCATCCGGGAACGCCTGCCGGGCCTTTTTGTGGGGGACCTGGATGAAACCGGGGACGACGACATCAGGGCTTATGCGGCGGCCTCCCGGATGCTCCGGAACCACCCGGACCTGGACGGCCTGATTTTAGTGGCCGCCGGTTCCTATGGGGTCTGCCGGGCGGTTCTGGAACTGCCGCAAGAACGCCGTCCCAAAATTGTGGCCATGGACTGCGTCCCCACTACGGTGGAAATGCTCAGACGGGGCGTGATCCAGGCCACCATCTGCCAGCAGCCCTTTACCCAAGGGTACCAGGCGGTACAGCAAGCCTTCCGCTATTTGGTACAGGGGGAAAGCCCTCCGGAGGAACGGATTTTTATGGAAACGGAAATCCGTATCCGGGAAACCGTGTGAAAGGAAGAAGGAACGGTGCGCGCATTTTTACAGGAGCTTTGCGAAGACTTCGCGGAAAACGGCAATTTCAGCGGCGTCTGCCTGCTGAAGCGGGAGGACGAGCTGGTCTTTGAAAAGGCGTACGGCTTCGCGAACCGGGCGTTCCGGGTCCCCAATGAGGCGGATACCCGATTTGACACCGCCTCTGTCACCAAGATTTTTACAGCTGCCGCAGTGCTGCAGCTGGCTGAACAGGGCAGGCTGCGGCTGTCGGACCGGATTACCTCCCTTGTGGATTTGTCCGGCACCAAAATCCCGGAGGATATCACCATCGAACAGCTTTTGAACCACACCTCCGGCATTGCCGACGACGCGGACGAGGTAGCGGGAGAAAGCTACGCGGCGCTGTTCAAGGACAGCCCCAACTACGCCATCCGGGAATGCCGGGATTTCCTTAAAAATTTTGCCTGGAAGGAACCGGTCTTCCCGGCAGGGACGGCTGCGCGGTACTGCAATTGCTCCTATGTCCTGCTGGGAATGGCGGTAGAGGCGGTCTCGGGGGAGAACTACCGCGATTATTTTGCAAGGCATATTTTTGAACCGGCCGGGATGGCCCATACCGCCTTTTTGTCCATGGAGGAGGTCAACGAAAGTACCGCCGAAGGGTACGAAAGCGTGCAGGACGAGGCGGGACGTTTGATCGGATACCGGAAAAATATTTACTCCTTCCCGCCCCGGGGTACGCCGGACGGAGGCGCTTACACCACGGCCGGGGATCTGTGCCGCTTTTTCGAGGCAGTGCGGGAACGCCGGATCCTGAACGGGAATTATGCGGACGTCTTCCTCCGGCCCCACTGCCCCTTTACCAGCCCGGAACCCCGCTTGGGACTCCCGGGGCTTTACGCCCAGAATGGGTACGGGCTGGAATTTCTCATGCTGCCCGGGAAAGAAACGCCCTTCTGCATCGGCAAGGACGGCCTGAATCCGGGCGTTTGCGCCAATGCCACCTATTATCCGCAGAATCATATCACACTGGTCCTGCTTGCAAACCAGGACTGCAACGTCTGGGAGATGACCCGCCGGATCCAGTGGGAAATGCTCCGTCAAAATTGGCTTGATCCCCGGCTTTGACCGGAAAAATAGAAAAGAGGTAATCGTATGAATTATTTAATCGGCATCGACCTTGGAACATCCGCCACCAAAACTGTCCTGTTTGACGAGGAGTGCAGCGTGGTTGCTTCCGCTACAGTGGAGTATCCCATGTACCAGCCGGAAAACGGCTGGGCGGAGCAGGACCCCGCCGACTGGAAAAACGCGGGCCTCGCCACTATCAAGGAAGTTCTCCAAAAATCCGGCGTTTCCGGCCAGGACGTTAAGGGCATCGGCCTTTCGGGGCAGATGCACGGCCTTGTTATGCTGGACGAAAACAACGAGGTCATCCGCCCCTCTATCATCTGGTGCGACCAGCGCACCGGCGCCGAGTGCGAGGAGATCACCCGGAAGGTGGGCAAGGAACGGCTGATCGAAATCACCGCGAACCCTGCGCTGACCGGCTTTACCGCCTCCAAAATCCTGTGGGTCCGCAACCATGAGCCGGAAAACTACGCCCGCTGCCGCCACATCCTCCTGCCCAAGGACTACCTGCGCTTTGTGCTGACCGGCGTTTATGCCACCGAGGTTTCCGACGCCAGCGGCATGCAGCTTTTGGACGTCCCGAACCGCTGCTGGTCCGACGAAGTGCTGGAAAAGCTGGATATTGACAAATCCCTCCTGGCCAAGGTCTACGAATCCCCGGAGGTTACCGGCACTATTCTGCCGGAAATCGCCCAAATGACCGGCCTGTCCACCAGCACCGTGGTTGTGGGCGGCGCAGGCGACAATGCCGCCGCAGCAGTGGGCACCGGCGTTGTGGAGGACGGCAAGGCTTTCGCCACCATCGGCACCAGCGGCGTAGTTTATGCCCATTCCGACAAAATTGCCATCGACCCCAAAGGCCGTGTCCACACCTTCTGCTGCGCCGTTCCCGGATGCTGGCACGTCATGGGCGTGACCCAGGCCGCCGGACTTTCCCTCAAATGGTTCCGGGACAATTTCTGTCACAACTACATGGAAAAAGCGGAGAAAGAGGGGGTTGACCCTTACTACCTCATGGACAAGGACGCCGAGGCTGTCCCCGCCGGGAGCCGCCGGCTGTTCTATCTGCCCTATTTGATGGGCGAGCGCACCCCCCACCTGAACCCTGACTGCCGGGGCGTGTTCTTCGGCTTGAACGCCATCCACGGCCAGCCGGAAATGATCCGCGCCGTCATGGAAGGCGTGTCCTATTCCCTCACCGACTGCTACGACATCCTCTGCGGCATGGGCGTGAAACCGGAAGAAATGATGGCCTGCGGAGGCGGCGGCACCAGCGCCCTTTGGCGGCAGATGCTGGCCGACATGTTCGGCTGCTCCGTCAAAACCGCGGCTTCCAAGGAAGGCCCGGCCCTGGGCGTGGCTATCCTGGCCGGCGTTGGCGCGGGGCTTTATCCCAGCGTCCAGGAGGCCTGCCGGAAATTCGTAAAAACCGCCAAAACCTGCGATCCCATCCCCGAAAACCAGGAGTTTTACAAAAAAGCCCACCCCCTGTACCAGAAGCTCTACGCCGATTTGGAGCAGGACTATCAGGAGCTGGCGGCTCTGTAAGGAGAATTTTCATGCGGACTTTCACCCAATCGATCAAGGAAGAAACGGTACTCCCCGGAGAGGAAAAGGAGATTTTCCGTGCGGAAGGCAGCGGACTGATTACCCACATGTGGTTTGGGGGCGGTTATGAAACGATTTCAGACGCCCGCCTGAACATTTACTATGACGGAGAGGAAACGACGGCTGTTTCCGCCAGACTTTATTTGATGCATGGCATCGGGTTTGGGGACAGAAGCTCTTTTCAGACTTCCATGGTGGGAAAGACCGGGAAATTGTCCGGGATTTACAATAATTACCCCATTCCATATCAGAACGGGGTCCGGGTGACCTTAACGATCAGCCCGGAGGAAAAGGGCCCGGCTGACTTTTGGTCCATTGTACGGGGAACGGAAGGGATGGACCTTATCCTTGCGGGGAAACGGGCGGTCAACCCCCGTTTCGTCCTGTGCCGTACGGAAGATCTTTTGGCAAAGCCTTTGGAGGAATTTACGATCTACCGATCCGCCGGACAGCAAGGCTGCCTGTTTTTGACGGCTATGAGTGCGAAAAGCCGCAATCTGGAATATCAGGAAGCGTGTTTCCGGGGGTATTTCAACGGGGAGATGCAGCTGCTTTCTTCCGGTATGGAGGATTATTTCCTGGGGACCTACTATTTCCAGAACGGAAAGTACCAAACCGAGTTGGCAGGCGTTACCCATTTTGTTCACGAGGAATATCCCATCCGGGGCCTGACCAAGGAGCCCACGGAATTCAGCGGCTACCGGTTTCACAACACCGACCCCGTCTTTTTCCCGAAGGATTTCCGGATGACCCTGCGCTGCGGGGAACGTCTGCGGGACTATACGTTTCATAACCCTCAGGAAACGGAATACAATGTTTATGTATTCGCTTATGAATTTGACGCGCTGGTTTAAGGGGGGATGTTATGGTTACCTGGGAACAACTGGAAGGGGCCTGCCGAAGCTGTAAAAAGTGTCCCCTTTGGACGACCCGCACCAACGTGGTGACGGGGGTGGGGAACCGGGAAGCGGACGTCCTCTTTGTGGGGGAAGGCCCCGGGGAGCAGGAGGACCTGCGGGGGGAACCCTTTGTGGGGCCCGCGGGCCAGCTTTTGGACAAAATGCTGGCGGCGATCGGCCTGGACCGGCGGCAGGTGTACATTGCAAACGTCGTAAAATGCCGCCCGCCCCATAACCGGGACCCTCTGCCGGAGGAGCAGGCGGCCTGCATCCGCTATCTAAGGGCCCAGACCCGGCTCATCCGCCCAAAAATCATCGTCTGTCTGGGACGGATCGCCGCCCAGGCCATTATCCGGCCAGATTTTAAGATCACAAGGGAACGGGGAATCTGGGAGGAACGGAAGGGCTTCTGGCTCATGGCCACTTACCATCCCTCCGCCCTTCTGCGGGACCCGTCCAAAAAGCGGGACGCCTGGGAGGATTTGAAGAGCCTGCGCCGGAAAATGGAGGAATTGGAATGAACCTGAAAAAGGCTGCGGCCGGACTGGCCGTGTTTTCCGCCGGGATCGGGGCCGCAGGGCTTTGGTATGGCAACCGGACGGTGGGGTCTGAGCCCCTTTCCGTGGTATGCCCCCGTCTGCCGGAGGAATTTTCCGGCTTTACCATCGCCCAGGTATCCGATCTGCACAACGCGGAGCTTGGGCGGGGAAACGTCCGGCTCCTTACACAGCTGCGCCGTTCCCGGCCGGACGTCATCGCCATTACCGGGGACCTCATTGATTCCCGGCGCACCAATATCAAAACCGCCTTGGAGTTTGCCGGGGAAGCGGTGAAGATCGCCCCGGTTTTATATGTCCCCGGCAACCATGAATCCAGGATTTCCGGCTATGAACGGCTGAAAACCGGGCTGGAACAGCTGGGGGTCCGGGTGCTCCACAACAAGCAGCTGATTTGGAAAAAAGGGGGCGCTTCCATCCGCTTTGCGGGCATGGCCGACCCGGATTTCCATCGGAACCGGGGGGATGCCCGTTCCCGGGAGGATATTGCCGCCGGGCAGCTGTGCGCCTTTCCCAAAGACCCGCGGTTTACCGTTTTATTGTCCCACCGGCCGGAATTGTTCCCGGTTTACGCCGCTTTTGGGGCGGACCTGACCCTTTCCGGCCACGCCCACGGCGGGCAGTTCCGGCTGCCGGGAATTGGCGGCCTGTTCGCGCCGGGACAGGGCATTTTTCCGGAATATACCAGCGGCCTGTACCGGATCGGCCCTGCCTGGATGGCAGTGAGCCGGGGATTGGGCCGCAGCGAATTCCCTCTGCGGCTGGGAAATCGTCCGGAAGTGAAGATTATCACTTTGCTGAAGAAAAAATATTCCCATTAATGGAAGATTTGGGCCATGAGCAACGGCCGGCGAATCTGGAACCCTAGGAACTCAAATTTTTTGATGGGGCAGAATTCAATTTATTTTGGATTCTGCCCGATTTTTGTTTCCGGAATTCTTTGTAGATATTTTGGAAAACCTCCTGGAACATGAAGTCTTTAAGTTCAGTAAATGCCGCCGCTTTTATAAATAGACAAGAGGAAGCCCGAAATACTGCCTTGTGTAGAGGTTTATCGGCCTGTTTTTGCCGGAAAATACTGCGGTTTTGAACCTAGGGTACCATTTCCCCGCCGGGAGAATAGGATACAGCAAGCTCCTCCCCGGCAATAGGGGAACGAGCACGCGAGATCAAAGGAGGTATTTTATGAATATCTATCGCAGAGGGTGCTGCGGCAATATGTCCGGCTGCTGCAGCCAGCCGGTTTGCTGCCCCAGCACGATCATTGGGCCTACCGGCCCCACCGGTCCCCAGGGCCCCGCAGGACCCCAAGGCCCCGTTGGTCCTCAGGGTCCTCAGGGGGTCCAAGGCCCTGCTGGTCCTGCCGGCGCAACCGGCCCCACCGGAGCCACTGGGGCTACCGGAGCGACTGGCGCCACCGGCGCGCCCGGTCCCGGCCTGACGGATGCTACGGCATTTGTGGCCGGCACCCCGTATTCCGCCGGTGATTTGGTGTATTTTAACGGCAGCCTGTACCGGGTTGCTGTCAACAACCCCACCGGCACTCCCGGCAGTTCCGCTGACTTTACCCTGCTGACTGCCGCCGGCCCCACCGGCGCAACCGGAGCCACAGGCGCGACAGGTGCGACCGGCGCAACAGGAGCTACTGGCGCAACCGGAGCGACAGGTGCAACCGGCCCCACTGGAGATGCAGGGCCTGCCGGCGCAGCCGGCGCAACTGGAGCCACGGGAGCTACCGGCCCCACCGGCGCGGCGCCTCCAGTCAACGCCCTGTTTGCCACCAACGTTCCGTCCCAGTCGCCTGCTTCCGCCGGCGATGCCCTGACCTTTGACACCAACCAGGTGGAGGAAGGCACCGCCATTTCCCACACAGCTTCCAGCAGCGACTTTACCCTGAACGACGCGGGCACCTACCGCATCACCTATTCCGCCACCGGCACCAATACCACCGGTACCGGCAACGCCGTCCTCCAGCTGGAGGCAAACAGCACCGAGATTCCGGGAAGCAAATCCTCCGGTACTGTTTCCGCTACCAGCAATACTGTGCCCCTGGGGGCTTCCGTCCTGTATACGGCCTCTGCGGGCGACGTGATTACCCTCAACATGGTGGACGCCGACGCATCCTTTACCGACGCCGCCATTGTCATCCAGAAAGTCGATTAACTGAAAAGCCCCAGCCGTGCCGCCCTGCCCCGTGCGGGGCGGCATTTCTATCATTTAAGGAGGGAAAAACCTGTGATTACCATCAGCCTTTGCATGATCGTCCGGGACGAGGAGCCGGTGCTGGCCAGGTGTCTGGAAAGCGTCCGTGGAATCCCCGATGAAATCATTATTGTGGACACCGGTTCCCTTGACCGCACCAAAACAGTGGCGGCGGCCTATACGGACCAGGTTTACGATTTCCCCTGGGTGGACGATTTCGCCCTGGCCCGGAACTATTCCTTTTCCAAGGCTTCTATGGACTACATCCTCTGGCTGGATGCGGACGACGTGCTGGAGGAGCCGGACCGGCAGGCCTTCCTGCGGCTGAAAGAAGAACTGGACCCCCGGACAGATGTGGTGACGATGCCGTATCATGTGGCTTTTAATGAAAAGGGGGAACCGGTGTTTTCCTATGAACGGGAACGGCTGTTAAAAAGGGAAAAAGGCTTTCGCTGGGAAGGAGCTGTCCATGAAGCCATCCAGCCGGCGGGGGTGATCCTCCACAGCCCCATTGCCGTTGCCCACAGGAAGGAGCAGGTAAACGACCCGGACCGGAACCTGCGGATTTTCGAGAAGCTGCTAGCAGGCGGGCAGCGCCTAAGCCCCCGGCACCAGTATTATTACGGCCGGGAACTGGCGGGCCACGGCCGGTACGAGGAGGCGGCTAAGATTTTTACGGAATTTCTGGACAGCGGACAGGGCTGGGAGGAAAACTGCGCGGGAGCCTGCCTGAGCTTGTCGGAATGCCTTTTAAGACTCGGAAAAAAGCAGGAAGCCCTGGAAGCCTTGGCCCGCAGCTTTGCCTATGGGCTGCCCCGGCCGGAGATCTGCTGTGCCATGGGGAACCTTTCTATGGAAAAGGGGGAACTGGGCCGGGCGGTTTACTGGTACAAGGCGGCCATGACCTGTCCCCCGGAGGAGGGCGGCTTCCAGCAGGCGGAATACCGGGACATTATCCCCCTGTTGCAGCTTTGCGTCTGCTATGACCGGATGGGGGATCACAAGGAGGCCTACGCCTGCCACGAGCAATGCCGCCGCCTGCGGCCGGAGCACCCTTCTGTAAAATTCAACGAGTCGTATTTTGCCGGTTTACGGGAAATTGACAAAATTTAAAAAAATATTTACAATCCCCTTGCGGTTTTTCTTCCATCAATATATAATATCATCTGGGTAACTCTAAAACGAAAGGAATTAAAACAACATGGCGAGAGAAAATAACCTGGGGGAAGATAAAATTTCCCGATTGATTTTAAAGCTGGCGATCCCTTCCATGCTGGCGCAGTTTGTAAACGTCCTCTACAGCATTGTGGACCGGATCTACATTGGGAATATCCCGGAAATCGGCCCGCAGGCCTTGGCGGGTGTGGGCGTATGCGGACCGGTGGTGACCCTGATTTCCTCCTTTGCCTTTTTGGTGGGCATGGGCGGCGCGCCGCTGACGGCAATCCGCATGGGGGAAGGCAATCAGAAAGGGGCGGAAGAGATTCTTGCCAACAGCGCGGCCATGCTGACGGCCCTGGCGGTGGCTTTGACGGCGGTGTTCCTGATTGTGAAGGAGCCGCTGCTCATGACCTTTGGGGCCAGCGAAACAACCTTCCCTTACGCCAACACCTATATGACCATCTATACGGCCGGGACGGTGTTCGCCATCCTGGCCACGGGCCTGAACCAGTTCATCACCTGCCAGGGATATTCCACTTTAAGTATGCTGACGGTGATGATCGGCGCGGTGGTCAACATTATTTTGGACCCGGTGTTCATTTTTGTCTTTGACATGGGGGTGGCCGGGGCAGCAGTGGCCACGGTCATCGCCCAGGCCTGTTCCTGCGCCTTTGTATTGGCGGTGCTCTTTTCCAAGCGGGTCAAGGTGCGCATCCGGTTCACCGGGTTTGACAAGCGGGTCATGAAGCGGGTTTTGACCTTCGGCCTCTCCCCGTTTCTCATTAACGCCACTGACAGCGTGGTGCTCATTGCCTTAAACAGTATGCTGCAAAAATACGGCGGCCCCGGGGAAGGGGACAAGCTGGTGGCATGCGCCGCCATTGTCATGAGCTGTATGCAGCTCATCTCCATGCCCATGATCGGCATCACCGGCGGCACCCAGCCCATCCTCAGCTTCAATTACGGGGCGAAAAAAATAAACCGCATCAAGCAGGGAGAAAAGGGAATCCTGCTGATGACGGTGCTGTTCGCGGTGGTCATGTTTACCCTGACCCATACGGTCCCGGACGCCTTTGTCCGCATTTTTTCAAGCGACCCGGAATATCTGGAGCTTTCCGTCTGGGGCATCCAGGTGTACACAGCCTGCGTCATCCCCATGGCCTTCCAGTATGCCCTGGTGGACGGCCTGACCGCCCTGGGAGTGCCCAAGGCGGCGGTATCCTTATCCTTGTTCCGAAAAGGGGTGCTGTTTGCCCTGACTCTGATTTTGCCCATGTTCCTGGGGGCAAAAAGCGCCTTTTATGCGGAACCTATCGCTGATTTGATTGCGGGCTTTACCTCCACCACCACATTCCTGCTGATTTTCGGCAGGCTCATGAAAAAGCGGGAGGCCATGCCCGACGGCCAGGCCCTTTACAGCTGAACCCGGTGGACCCGGTGGCCGTGCTGGCTGATGATGGCCTGTTCCACAGCCTGGGCGGAATCCGGCAGGACAAGGACGTCCATCCGGCAGTCGGTGCGGCCTGCGGGGCCGTCCTCATCCCGGCCGTTGTCATCGTCTAAAACCATGTCGTAGGCCAGGATGGAGCCATAGGGCACAGTTCCCGGCGCAGGGCCCTGCATGACGCCGGTATCTACGCCGCCGCTGTTATATAAAGCGAAGGGGATGGGCGTAGACGGCGGGTCGCCCATGGGCTCCTCCGGGCGGCCGTTCTGAGGCGAACGGGGGCGGATGCGGATGGCGTTGATGCCTTCGCAGTGGTGCTTTAAATGGCGGGCGCAGTTTTCCGCCTCATCGAATGTATCGAAAATGGCTGAAATTCTCATAATAAGGCTCCTTTCTTGTTTCGTGGCAGGCAAAATCCCTGCGTTTTCAGTATTCCCCGAAAAAGGCGGCCTATGCCCGCCGGGTTTTTGGCGGAAGATGGAAAATCTGCCCGGCGGGGTTTGATTTTGCACCAGTTTGTGGTATAATAAATAAAAATCGATTTTTTGATTTGGAAGGGATTTGAGCCGGGAAACCATTCTGGAATGTTTCAGGTGAGTTGTAGGAGCGACCATGTCATCAATTTGATGACGGCCGCCCGTATTCCAAAAGGGCCTGAATCTATTTCGGGCGGGCAATGCGCGCCCCTACAAATGCGTTTTCTATTCCGTTTTACCAAAATGATAGGAACAGAATCCTATCCATAACGGCGCAGCCTGTCGCGCCGTTCCAGCGGTTGGATAGGAATACCACGGCCGCGTCGAATTGGCAGCGGGGTCTCCCCGCCGGCCGCGGCGAATCAACAGCGGGGTTACCCCGCAGGAGGAGTAAACATGCAGATAGCAGTGGGAGATGTGCTGATCCTGAAAAAAAACCATCCCTGCGGCGGGAACCGTTTTCAGGTCCTGCGGGTGGGGATGGACTTTAAGCTGCGCTGTCTTGGCTGCGGCCGGGAAATGATGCTCCCCCGTTCCAAGGCGGAGAAAAGCATCAAGCGCATCGAGCAAAGCGGAGAGGATTAGCGCCCCTGGCAGTTGGAACGTTTCATCTACTGTCAGGAAAGGAATTGACTATGTTAGAAAAAGTACAGCTCATTGAACAGCACTACGAAGAAATCAACGAAAAGCTCATGGACCCCAATGTGGTCAGCGACCAGGCCGCATACCGGGACTTGATGAAGGAATATAAAAATCTGACCCCGGTGGTGGAAAAATACCGGGAGTATAAAAAGGCGGAATCCGACTTTGAGGAGGCAAAGTCCCTGCTGGAAGCCGGCGGCCTGGACAAAGACTTCAAAGAAATGCTGGAGGAGGAATACGCCTCCGGTAAAGAGCAGATGGAGCTCCTCGCCGAGGAACTGAAAATCCTCCTGCTGCCCCGGGACCCCAACGACGACAAAAACGTTATTATCGAGATCCGCGGCGGCGCGGGCGGCGAGGAAGCGGCCCTCTTTGCCAACTCCCTGTTCCGGATGTACTCCATGTACGCCGAATCCCGGGGCTGGAAGCAGGAGGTCATGTACGCCAACCCCACCGAGCTGGGCGGCTTTAAGGAAATTTCCTTCTCCATCAACGGTGAAGGGGCCTATTCCCGGTTAAAATACGAAAGCGGCGTCCACCGGGTCCAGCGGGTCCCGGAAACGGAAACCCAGGGCCGCATCCACACTTCCACCGTCACTGTGGCGGTGCTGCCGGAGGCCGAGGATGTGGAATTTGAAATCAATCCCGCCGATTTGCAGATCGACACCTACCGTTCCAGCGGCGCAGGCGGCCAGCACGTCAACAAGACGGAATCCGCCATCCGCATCACCCACATCCCCACCGGCGTGGTGGTGGAGTGCCAGGACGAGCGCAGCCAGATGAAGAACCGGGAAAAGGCCATGAAGGTCCTCCGTTCCCGGCTGTATGACGCCAAGGTCCAGGAGCAGAACGCGGCCATTGCCGCCGAACGCAAAAGCCAGGTGGGAACCGGCGACCGTTCGGAGCGCATCCGCACCTATAACTATCCTCAGGGCCGGGTCACCGACCACCGCATCGGCCTTTCCGTCTACCATCTGGACGCCTTCTTAAACGGCGATATGGACGAGATCATCGACGCGCTGATTACCGCCCGGCAGGCGGAGCTGCTGGCGGCTCAGGGGGAGAACTGAGCCTTGACACCGAAAGAAGGAACTTCCATGGAAACAAAATTGCTCCCTGCCGACGATAAGGGGATTGCCCTGGCCTGCCAGCTGCTGCGGCAGGGGCAGGTGGTGGGGATCCCCACAGAAACGGTCTACGGCCTGGCGGCTAACGCCCTGGACCCGGAAGCCGCCCACCGGATTTATGCCGCCAAGGGGCGGCCCTCTGACAACCCATTGATTGTCCATATTGCGGAATTTCAGGACTTGTATCCTTTGGTGGCCCATTGTCCCAAACTGGCGGAAGAGCTGGCGGACGCTTTCTGGCCCGGGCCTTTAACCATGATTTTTCCCAAAAGTGAAAAAGTCCCGGCGGCCACTACCGGCGGCATGGACACGGTAGCCGTCCGGATGCCCGCCCACCCGGCAGCCCGGCGGATCATCAAAGAGTGCGGCCTGCCTTTGGCGGCCCCATCCGCAAACCTTTCGGGGAAGCCCAGCCCCACCAAGGCCTCCCATGTGTACCAGGACATGCAGGGCCGCATCCCATTGATTTTGGACGGCGGCGACTGCCAGGTGGGAGTGGAATCCACCGTGATTGCCGTCCACGAGGATTCCGTGCGGCTCCTGCGCCCCGGCGGGATTACGGTGGAGATGCTTTCGGGATACTGCGATGTCATCGTAGACGACGGCGTCCTCCATCAGCTGAAAGAGGGGGAAAAAGCCCTGTCCCCGGGGATGAAGTACAAGCACTACGCCCCCTCCGCCCAGGTGATCCTCCTGGACGGGCCGGAAGAGGCTTTTATTCAGTATGTCAACAGCCACGCCGGGGAAGGCGTTTACGCCATGGCTGGGGAGCAGGAAGCGGAACGGCTGACAGTTCCCACCCTGCTTTTCGGCGGGGAGCATGAGGAAGCGGAGCAGGCAAGGCAGCTTTTCGACTGCCTGCGGGAATGCGACGAAAAAGGCGCGAAAACCGTGTATGCCCGGCTGCCTGATTCCAAAGGCGTGGGGCTGGCGGTATTGAACCGGCTTCTGCGGGCCGCGGGCTTTGCCGTGATTTCCCTGGACAAGGAGGACGCCCATGGCTGAGAAACCCTTTGTAGTGGGCCTCACCGGCCAGACCGGCGCGGGAAAGACCACCGTTTCCGAGGCTTTCCGGAAAAACGGCTACGCCGTCATCAACGCCGACCTGGTGTCCCGGGAGGTCACTGCCGACCCTTATGTGACTAAACGGCTGGGGGAACTCTTTGGCGCGGACGTGTTGCGGGAGGACGGGACCCTGGATCGGAAGGTTCTGGGGAACAAGGTGTTTTCCGACCCAAACGAGCTTTTAAAACTGAACACTGTGCTGCATCCCATGATCGTCAAGCGCATTGAGGAAATGATCGAAACATTGGCCCAGTCCGGCCAAAAACGGATTTTGCTGGACGCCCCCACCTTGTTTGAAAGCGGCGCCAACCGCCTCTGCGACAAAACTTTGGCGGTGCTGGCGGACGAGGAGCTTCGGAAAAAACGGATCATGGAACGGGACGGCCTGACAGAAGCGGAGGCCCTCCGCCGCATCAAGGCCCAGCACCCGGCCTCCTACTACCGGACCAAATCCAGCTTTACCCTGCGCAATAACGGAACAGCGGAGCAGCTGGAAAAGGACGCCCAGCCCCTGATTGACCGGCTGGAAAAGTCCAAAAATTCCACAGTTCGTTCCATGGTGACCCTGACGGCTGGATTTGTGGCCAGTATCCTCATTGTGTGGGGGCTGTTTTTAGGGGCGTTTTTGCTCCAGTACCCGAAAAAATACGAGCCGCTGGTCATGGACGCCGCGGCGGAATTTCAGGTTTCTCCGGCGCTGCTGTATTCCATCATGAAAATCGACAGCGGCCTGAAGGCAGATTACTCTGAAAACGGGGAACAGGGGATTTTTCCCCTGACAGAGGAAGAATTTGTGGAAATCCGCGGGGAAATCGGCGGGACGGAAGAGTATTCCGAACTGTTAACTCCGGAAACTGGCATTCGCTACGGGGCCGCTTACCTGAAAAGCCTGACAGACGCTTTTCCGGCGGAGCGCTCCGCCATCACCGCCAATTACGCCGGGGAGGAGCAGACGGCGGCCTGGCTTGGGGACGCGGCCTACAGTGAAAACGGCGTGGACTTGCAGGAAATCCCCGATCAGGACGCCGCGCGCTATGTCACCAAGGTGGAAGGCACTCTGTTTATGTATGAGAAATTATACAAATTGGACTAACCAATTTATATAATACTAAATGAAAAGGAGAAAATTCCCATGAGCAATGCAAAAGAACTCAAAGAAGCTCTGTTTCTGGAAAAGAAGCACGGCGGACTGCTTCTCAGCGAAGAGGAGCTGAAAAAAGCTTTCGATTTCTGCGAGGAGTATAAAAACTTCTTGAACCAGAGCAAAACCGAACGGGAAGCGGTGGATTACGCTGTGGCCCGGGCGGAAAAATACGGCTTTACCCCCTTTGACCCCTCCAAGGCTTACAAGGCCGGGGACAAGGTGTACCTGAATAACCGTGGCAAGGCCCTGATTCTCTGCGTTGTGGGCAAAAAGCCCCTGACCGAGGGCGTGCACATTATGGCGGCCCACACCGATTCCCCCCGTCTGGACTTAAAGCAGGTGCCCCTGTACGAGGACAACGAGGTAGCTTACTTTAAGACCCATTACTACGGCGGCATCAAGAAATACCAGTGGGGCGCAACCCCCCTGTCCCTCCACGGCGTTGTGGTGAAGGCTGACGGCACTTCTGTCAAAGTCAGCGTAGGCGAGGATGAGGGCGACCCCGCATTCTGCGTCACCGACCTTCTGCCCCACCTGGCCGCCGACCAGATGAAGCGCCCTGCCGGGGAAATCCTCCGGGGCGAGGAACTGAACCTGGTCATCGGCTCCATGCCCTTCCGGGACGATGAAGCCAGCGAACGGGTAAAACTGGCCATTTTGAAGCTCTTAAACGAGAAATACGGCATCACCGAGGCCGACTTCCTCTCTGCGGAACTGGAAGTGGTCCCCGCCTTCAAGGCCTGCGACATCGGCTTCGACCGGAGCATCGTGGGCGGCTACGGCCAGGACGACCGCGTCTGCGCCTACACCGAAATGGAAGCTGTTTTCGGCGCGGAGAACCCCGAAAACACCGTTATGTGCATCTTTGCCGACAAGGAGGAAATCGGCTCCTGCGGCAACACCGGTATGAAATGCGCCTTCCTGCGCCACTTTATCGAGGACCTGGCGGCTCCCCACGGCATTGCCGGCCGGACAGTCTTAGCCAAATCCAAGTGCCTGTCCGCCGACGTCAGCGCTGCCTTCGACCCTACCTTCCCCGACGTTTCCGAGCGGAAAAACAACGCTTTCTTAAACTACGGCGTTTCCATCTGCAAATACACCGGTTCCCGCGGCAAAGGCGGCTCCTCCGACGCTTCCGCAGAATTTATGGGCTGGGTCCGCCGGATGCTGGACAACGGCGGCGTCCTGTGGCAGACCTCCGAACTGGGCAAAGTGGACCAGGGCGGCGGCGGCACCGTGGCCGCTTATATCGCGGAGCTGGATGTGGACACCATCGACGTGGGCGTCCCGGTTCTGTCCATGCACGCGCCCTTTGAGCTGACCTCCAAGATCGACGTGTACTCCACCTACCGCGCTTTCGCGGAATTCAGCAAATAATCAAAAAACAGCAGAACAAACCCCGGTACAGAATACCTGTGCCGGGGTTATTTTCGTTTATTCGGCTTCCCGCCGGATCGAGGCAGGCGGGATCAAAGACGGGTCATATAATACCCGGGAATGATTCTCCAGAATCATTTGATTCCGGACGGTATTTCCAGATCTTTTATCTACCACACGCTGATAAATCTGGTTGTGCCGGTACCAGTTCCCGTCCGGTTCCTGGACAAAATAAGCGTCTTTTTCCTGAATATGGTAAGCCGTGTCCAGAGCGTGTTGGGCCCGCAGCTCCCCGTTTAAGTTTTTTTCGTCCAGCCAAACGGTGAACTGAAAGGTCTGATTGGTGGGGTTGTAAAGCCGGTAATCCCGGTAATTGTACAAAATAGAGGTGCCGCAGCCAAAAGGGACCTTCCGGCCGTAGTCAGGAAACAGGTCCACGCCGTTGTGGTGATGATGCTCCGTGATTTCCAAAGGGGAGTGGAGGGCCATCCAGTGGAGCAGGTTGGTGAACTGGCACATGCCCCCGCCGATTCCCCGGCCCGGCACGCCGTTCTTGATGATAAGTCCTTCCCGATAGCCTTTTCTGGCGGTGCAGTTGCCCACCAGCTTCCAGAAGGAGAAGGTTTCTCCCGGGCGGATGAGGATTTTGTCCACATGGGGGACCGCCAGCCGAAGGTTTTCCGCCTTGTTTTCCTGTAAAGCCTGGTCCACATCCCCCAAAGTCCGGCGGATCAAGGAGCTGTGGCGGCAGATGACCGCGGGCAGCAGGGAAGGGGAGCGTTCCCTTGCGAATTTTGTCCGGGAAAACAGGTCCCGGCAGTCCCGCAGGAGGATTTCTTTAGCCGTGGAGATCCGATAGGCCCAGGGACCTAATTCGCAGAATAAACGGCGGGACATCCAATCCCTTCTTTCTGTCAATATAATAAACCGGCGAGCCGCCGTAACCCCGCGTTGGGTTCGTGAATGGCGGGATAAACCGCCATTTTCGGTACAGATTCGCCGCGGTTTTTGTACAATCAAACGATAATAGGATTGTAGGGGACGGGTTTCCCGTCCCGCTGGATTCCCCAAAACGTTTTTGCGTTTTACAAAACGATAGAAATGGAACCCGTCAAATCGGCGAATTCATTTCGCCGCCCGGCGGTTGGATAGAATTTGAAACGCCGCGGCGAATTGGCCGTCCGGCCTCCGGACCCGCGCCAGGTTGGTGAACGGCGGGATGAACCGCCGTTTTCGGTACAGGTTCCCCGCGGTTTTTGTACAATCAAGCGATAATAGGATTGTAGGGGACGGGTTTCCCGTCCCGCCGGATTCCCCAAAACGTTTTTGCATTTTACGCGGGCGGGGCGACCCCGCCCCTACAAATACGTTTTCTGTTGCGTTTTACAAAACGATAGAAGATGGAACCCGTCAAATCGGCGAATTCATTTCGCCGCCCGGCGGTTGGATAGAATTTGAAACGCCGCGGCGAATTGGCAGCGGGGCCTCCCCGCTAGTTTTTGAGGCTCTGGAGAGGGGCCGGAATCCGCCCGCCCCGGTGAATAAAGGTTTCCGGGCTGACCTGGTTCACTTCCATTACCGGGCCGCTGCCCAAAAGCCCGCCGAATTCCAGAGTGTCCCCGACCTTTTTGCCAACGGCCGGGATGATCCGCACCGCCGTTGTCTTGGAGTTCACCATGCCGATGGCCGCTTCGTCCGCGATAATGGCGGAAATCACCTCCGCCGTGGTGTCGCCGGGAATCACGATCATGTCCAGTCCCACGGAGCAGACCGCCGTCATGGCTTCCAGCTTTTCCAGCTTCAGCACGCCGGCTTCCGCCGCCGCAATCATGCCCGCGTCCTCAGACACCGGAATAAACGCGCCGGACAGGCCGCCCACATGGGAGGAAGCCATGACGCCGCCTTTTTTCACCGCGTCGTTCAGCAAAGCAAGGGCCGCCGTGGTGCCCGCGCAGCCGCAGGTGGCCAGGCCCATTTCTTCCAGAATGTGAGCCACGGAATCCCCAACCGCCGGAGTGGGGGCCAACGAAAGGTCCACAATGCCGAAGGGGACCCCCAGCCGCTTGGAAGCCTCGGTGCCCACCAGCTGGCCCATACGGGTGATCTTGAAGGCGGTCTTTTTGATCAGGTCGGCAACCTCGGTCAGGTCGGCGGATTTGTCCAGCTTGGACAGGGCCGCCCGCACAACGCCGGGGCCGGAAACGCCCACGTTAATGACGCAGTCCGGTTCTCCGGGGCCGTGGAACGCGCCCGCCATAAAGGGGTTATCCTCCGGGGCGTTGCAGAATACGACAAGCTTTGCGGCGCCGATGCAGTTCCGGTCCGCGGTAACTTCGGAAGTCTGCTTCACGATCTGGCCCATGATTTTCACGGCGTCCATGTTGATGCCGGTTTTGGTGGAGCCGATGTTCACCGAGGAGCAGAGGTGGTCGGTTACGGACAGAGCCTCCGGGATGGAACGGATGAGAGCTTCATCCCCGGCGGCAAAGCCCTTCTGCACCAGGGCGGAGTAGCCGCCGATAAAGTTCACCCCAACAGTTTGGGAAGCCCGTTCCAGGGTTTTGGCGTATTCCACCGGGTCGCCGCCGCTGGCCGCCAAAAGCAGGGCGATAGGGGTGACGGAAACCCGTTTGTTGACGATGGGGATGCCGTACATCCGTTCAATTTCCTCGCCGGTTTTTACTAAGTTTTCCGCTTTGCGGCAGATTTTCTCATAAACCTTCCGGCAGGAATTGCCGATGTCGCCGTCGGCGCAGTCTAAAAGGGAAATGCCCATGGTGGTGGTGCGGATGTCCAGGTTTTCATCCTGAATCATGGTGATGGTTTCCATGATATCATGTAAATTGATCAAAGTATCCAGTCCTTTCCCTGATTAAATGCGGTGCATGGAGTTGAAAATATCCTCGTGCATGGCGTGGATGGACAGCCCCAGTTCCTCCCCCAGCTTTTCAAAGGAAGACGCCATTTCCGAAAACTCACAATTTAACCCGCTGATGTCCACCATCATGATCATGACGAACATATCCTGCAAAATGGTCTGGGTCACATCCAGGACGTTGGCGTTCATGGAAGCGCATTTTCCGCTGACCTTGGCCAAGATCCCCACGGTATCCTTTCCGATCACTGAAATCACTGCTCGCATAGTGAAACCTCCGTATCTTTGTAAGATTCTCCTTCATTATATCGCATTTTGTTTTCCGTTACAAGGGATTTTCAAAAATTTGCAACTAAGATAAATTGAAAGCTTTACTCAATTTTTCTCGAAAAATTGTGGATTCCAAAGGCAAAGCCTTTGGTCGCTTTCCGCAGAAAGCGAAATCCAGTTTCTTCGCGCCTCGGGCGCGAACAAAAAGAAAAAAGCAGGTCCGCAGACCCGCCGCGGATGACACCGCGATTGGATTTTGCAAAGCAAAATCCAATTTTAGAATCTCCTAATTGACCACTGCGTGATGTTTGCGAAAGCAAAGCACGGCTTATTGGCGGAGGTTTGCCGCACGAGGATACGGCTTGCGCTCGTCCGTCAAGCCCACCAGATAATCCACGCTGGTTTCCAGGATTAACGCCAGTTGTCTTAAAATAGAGGTAGGGATATTGAGTTTTCCCAGTTCATAGTCGGAATACGTGGTCTGGGCCACTGACAATTTTTCTGCCATCTGTTTTTGCGTTAGGTCTTTGTCCTCTCTTAAATTGCGGATTCGTTCAAGCATTTTTATCCTTTCTTTTTCGTGGGTAGGGTTTGCGCTCGTCCGTCAAGCCCACCAGATAATCCACGCTGGTATGATAATAAAGAGCCAGCTTAATGACAACTTCCAGAGAAAATCGAAGTGTGCCAGTTTCATATTGTGAATAAGTGTTTTGACTTACATTCAAATATTTTGCTACATCTTCCTGGGTCAAGTCCGCGTCTTGCCGTAGATTTCGGATACGCTCATAAGGTAATTGTTCAATTCGCATATTCATCACCGAATACAGCTTATATTATCCGAAAATAAGATATTGCATTTTATCTGAAATTCAGATAAAATAAGTTTGAGGTGATGATTATGGAATTATACGAGGAACTTTGGGAAGATTTTTGCTCGAAAAACAAGGTTCGGCTAACCTTCCCGGATTTGGATGTGGATTTAGAAACATTGACGGAACGAAGCTGCTATCAGCTCTTAAAACAGATACAGGAGATTTTAAAGGATGACACTTTGGACGACCCGGAATGTTTTATGCGAATTGAAAAAATCGTTTCTTTGCTGGAAGAGCACAACATTTCCAGCGGGGTACGGCATGATTTTTAAGGAAAAGAAAATCGGCTGTCGGATGACAGCCGAAACAATGGAACTTCTGCTTTGCTTTCGCAAATATTACGCAGTTAATGAATTAGAAAATTCTAAAATTCGATTTTGCAAAGCAAAATCGAATCGCGGGGACATCCGCGGCAAGCCTGCGGGCTTGCTTTTTTTCTTTTTGTTCGCGCCCGAGGCGCGAAGGAACTGGATTTCGCTCGTTGCGACGAGCGAGAAGGGACTCTGTCCCCTTCACCCCTGCAAGCTTTTGAAAAAGCTTGACCAAAACTTTTAATTGTTACTTTTATGCCAGCAGGTCTTTCAATGCGGAGGCTGCCGCGTCGAAGGCCGCCCGCTGGGACTCGTACTCAAATTCGCCGATTTTGGTTTTCTCGCCGTTTTCCAGCTCCGAAAGCCCTTTGAACACTGCCAAATGAGGTTCCACTGTCAGGGCCTTGCCGCCGATTTTCTTGTAGCGGGTAATCAGCTCCGCCAGGTGTCCGCTGCCCATGCCCGCCGGGACCACGGTGCCGTCCTCCCGGACGTCCTTGATGTGGAGATATTCCATGTAAGGCTCCATCATCTCCCAGGCTTTTAATGTATCCTGGCCGCACTGGAGGTAGTTGGCCGGGTCGAAGACGCATTTCAATTCCGGGAAGTTTTTGTGGATGTCCAGGCACCGGGCGGCGGTGTCGCCGTAAATGCCTTTTTCGTTTTCGTGGCAGAGGAGGATGCCGCTGCCTTTGGCCTCGTCGCAGAATTTCCCCAGCCGGTCAAAAACCAGCGCCCGGCAGAGGCCCGCTTCCCCTTTGGGGCAGAAAAAGCTGAACATCCGGATGTGGGTAGTGCCCAGGATATCAGCCAGCTCCAGGGTGTGCTTCATTTTGTCCAGATGAGGCGCGAACTCGTCGCCGACGCTGATCTTCCCCAAAGGCGAGCCGATGGCCCAGACGGAAATGCCGCCGTCGTCCAGCTCTTTTTTCAGTTCTTTTGCTTCCTCTAAGGTCAGGTCCACAATATTTTTGCCGTTGACCCCCCGGACTTCCAGGTGGGTCATGCCGTTTTCCTGCAAGGCTTTGATTTGCTCGCTGACTGCGGAGCCAGCTTCGTCCGCAAAGGCGGAAAGGATAAATTTTTTCATGCTGTACACCTCGTTTATTCGCGAATCAAGGCTTCCAGATTGTCGTGGAACACCTTGGCCGTCAGTTTATACGCGTTTTCGTCCTCCAAAAACTCGCCGTCTTCGATCCATTTGCCCAGGACCGAGCAGAAGATCCGCCGGAAATAGTCGTGGCGGGCGTAGGAAAGGAAGCTGCGGGAGTCGGTGAGCATCCCTAAAAAGGTGGACAGGTCGCCTACCTGGGCGATGTTCTCAATCTGCTCGATGATGCCCTTTTTGTGGTCGCAGAACCACCAGGCCGCGCCGCAGATGACTCCCCGGAAGCTGCCCGCAATGGTGGCCAGGGTGGGGCAGGCGGTGGGGTTCAGGGAATAGAGGATGGTTTTGGGAAGTTCCCCTCTGGATTCCGCGCGGTCCAAAATGGCCACAATATCATCGGAGGGCACGGCGTCCCGGATGGAATCGCCGCCGCAGTCCGGGCCGATGGCGGCGAACATGGAAGAATTAGTGTTGCGCTTTACGGCAATGTGCAGCTGCATGACAAGGCCCCGTTTTTTATATTCCCCGGCCAGCCAGCAGTAGCAGAAACCTAAGAACTTGTGAAATTCACAGCCGCAGATTTCCTCGCCACGGAGGGCCTTTTCCAAAGCCGCGGCCGCTTCCTCCTCCGTACCAATGGCGGAGGGGAAGGTTTCAATGCCCACATCGGTGAACTTGCAGCCCATGGAGCAGAAGAAATTCAGCCGTTTTAAGACCGCCTCTTTCCAGGAGGCAAAATCCGTGATGGCCATTCCGGCGGCACTGGACAGCCGTGCGACGTAATCCCGGTAGCCGGGCTTTGTAATGCTCAGCAGGGTGTCCGGACGGAAAGCCGGAGTGACGACGGTGGGGAAGGAGGCGTCCTCCGCAATGAGCTTGTGGTATTTCAGGGAATCCGCTGGATCATCCGTAGTGGACAGGTATTCCACGTTGGAGGACACAATCAGCTTTCGGGGGGACAGATGTTTTTCCCGGATGACGGCGTTGGCCCTTTCCCGGATGGACGCGGCGGTTTTGCCGTTTAAGGGGGTGTCAATGCCGAAAAAGAGCCGCAGCTCCATGTGGGTCCAGTGGTAAAGGGGGTTCCCGGCGGCAGTGGCCAGGGCCTCGGCGTATTTCTGGAACTTTTCGCCCCAGGAAGCGTCCCCGGTGATGTATTTTTCCTCAATGCCGTGGCAGCGCATGAGCCGCCATTTATAATGGTCGCCGCCTAAGAACATCTCGCCGATGTCGGAAAACTCCTTGTCCTCGTAAATTTCCTTGGGGGACAGGTGGCAGTGATAGTCGATAATGGGCAGGTCCTTGCAGGCGTGATACAGCCGCGCCGCCGCGTCGTTGGCCAGCAGGTAGCGGGGCCCCATAAATTCGCTCATATGATCCACTCCTTTTCTTGAAATTTGCATAATGCAGCGTATCTTCATTATATCTCACTTTTTTTCACAATACCATAGCGAAAACAGGCGGAAAGGATTGTAAATCCGGCGCATTTCCTGATATGTTCCGGTGTTGTACGCGGGCTGGGACGTTCGAAAAGGCCGCAATAATTTTGTAGGGGCGGGGTTTCCCCGCCCGCCGGTTTTACAGAAACGACAGAAGATGAAATTTTCCCATACCCGCCGGAAGTAAGGTTTACGAAGGACAGTTTTTCTGTGGGAATAGCCGATTTTTTGGAAAAGACGGAAAAAATATGCCGTTCCCGTTGTCAAAAGGGCGAAAAATTATTATAATAAATAAGATGTGTGTATGAGATGAGGAAAGGATGAGGTTGATGAATCGGATCGGATTTGACAATGAGAAATACTTGGAGCTCCAATCCCGGCGCATTCGGGAACGGATCGCCCAATTTGACAATAAACTGTATTTGGAGTTCGGCGGCAAGCTGTTTGACGACTTCCACGCCTCCCGGGTCCTGCCGGGCTTCGCGCCGGACAGCAAGGTGAAAATGCTGTTGCAGATGAAGGATTCCGCGGAGATCGTCATTGTCATCAACGCGGCGGACATTGAGAAAAACAAGGTCCGGGGGGATTTGGGCATCACCTATGACGTGGACGTCCTCCGGCTCATGGACGCCTTCCACAGCATTGGCCTTTATGTGGGCAGCGTGGTCATCGCCCAGTATTCCGGCCAGCCCGCGGCGGACGCCTTCCGCAAACGTCTGGAATCCCTGAAAGTGCGGACCTACCTGCACTACCCCATCGCCGGGTACCCCGCCAACATCCCGCTGATCGTCAGCGACGACGGCTACGGCAAAAACGAGTATATCGAAACCACCCGGCCTTTAGTGGTCATTACGGCCCCCGGCCCCGGCAGCGGAAAAATGGCCACCTGCCTTTCCCAGCTTTACCACGAGTACAAACGGGGGATCAAGGCCGGCTACGCCAAATTTGAAACCTTCCCCATCTGGAACCTTCCCCTGAAGCACCCGGTGAACCTGGCTTACGAGGCGGCCACCGCGGATCTGAACGACGTCAATATGATCGACCCCTTCCACCTGGAAGCCTACGGCGAAACCACCGTCAACTACAACCGGGATGTGGAGATCTTCCCGGTCTTAAACGCCATTTTTGAGAAAATCGCCGGGGAGAGCCCCTATAAATCCCCCACAGACATGGGCGTCAATATGGCCGGTTACTGCATCGTGGACGACGACGCGGTGAAAGAGGCCTCCCGCCAGGAAATCGTCCGCCGGTACTACCACGCCCTCTGCGACCAGCGCACCGGCCGGGGCGAGGCGGAAGCCGTTTACAAAGTGGAGCTGCTGATGAAGCAGGCCAAGGTGGACGTGGAGGACCGGCCTGTTGTCCAGGCGGCGGTGAAGCGGGCCGAGGAAACCGGTTTCCCGGCGGCGGCCATTGAACTGCCTGACGGGCGCATTGTCACCGGCAAGACTTCCTCCCTGCTGGGGGCTTCTTCCGCGGCACTTTTAAACGCGCTGAAAGAGCTGGGCGGCATCCCCGACCATCTGCACCTGATTTCCCCGTCCACCATTGAACCTATCCAGGATCTGAAGGTGCGGCACCTGGGCAACCACAACCCCCGGCTGCACACGGACGAGATCCTCATCGCCCTGTCCATCAGCGCCGTGACCAACGAAACGGCGGCTCTGGCCCTGGCCCAGCTGGAAAAGCTCAAAGGCTGCGAGGCCCATTCCTCCGTCATCCTGTCCCAGGTGGACGATTCCGTGTTCCGCAAATTGGGTGTCAACCTGACCTGTGAGCCGGTCTATCAGACCAAGAAGCTCTACCATAAATAATTGTAAAAACAGGGGCGTCCTTCGCGGACACCCCTGTTTTTTCTGTAAACCCGGCGGGGAATCGCCGCTGATAATTCGCCGCGGCCGTTATGCCACGCGCCGGGTTTCTGAACGGCGGGATGAACCGCCGTTTTCGATACAAATTCCCCGAAACGGCGTCAGGCCGTAACGTTCGGATTGTAGGGGACGGGTTTCCCGTCCCGCGATTTTACAGAAACGGCGGGGCGTCGGGGACGCCGCCCCTACAATTCCTCTTGAAACATTCCGAATAGATTGTAGGGGCGACCATGTCATCAATTTGATGACGGCCGCCCGCGTTTCTCCCAAAACATTGCGATTTACCGGCGGGCACGCAATGCGCGCCCCTACAGTTTATTTGAGATGTTTCGATAGAATTTGTAGGGGGGTTCCCCACCCGACGATTTTTTCAAAACATTTCGGCGTTCTACGCGGGCCGGGGGACCCGGCCCCTACAAATTCGTTTCCTGTCCAAATTACCAAACAGACAGAAAATGAAACCTCCCCATGACGGCGTAGTTTATCGCGCCGTTCCAGCGGTTGGATAGGGGTACAACGGCCGCATCGAATTTCCTCCAGGCGTAGCTGTAGGTTTGTCAAAGATATTGGACAATGAACTCAAGAGGAGAAAGCCAGTCTAGAGGTCTCATAGGGAAGTTGTTGGAATGGCGGTTGTGGACAGCAAGCTGGTTTGCGAAATCGACAAGAGAGAAGAAGGAATGACAGGAGTAGAAGCGTTTCTGATCTTCTCTGTGACTGCGTTCCACCTTGCCGTTGTGGCGGGGCGTGTAGGGACGGATAAGCTTGTGGCGTATCCCCAGTTTGGCGGCAGTAGCTTCAAAGAGTGTGGGAAGCTGCCGTTTGCTGTTGGAAAAACGATTGGTGAATTCAAAGCCGTTATCTGTCTGAACACATTCCACTTTGATGCCATGCCTGGCATACCAGGCAGTCATCTTTTTGAGAAAATCGGCAGAAGAATAGGTGGATTGTTCCGGATAAGCGGCGAGAAACCGCAAACGCGTGAACTCATCAATAGCGGTGTACTGAAACAGACGCAGATGAGGATCGGCAATACAGCAGCGGGGAACGACTTTTACGTCTATCTGAACTCGCTGACCGGGATAGGTCATCTGCTGGTAAGGCTTCGGCTTGTAGGCTGCTTTGGGTTCCGGCTGTGGGAACAAGCCCATTTTCCGCATGACCCGAAAAAGACTCTCGGGACGTCGGGTATAACCTCTTTGGCGGAGCCGGTGCCAGAGTTCCACCATGCCGAGATTGGGATTGCGGCGACGCATATCCTTTATCAGCTTCAATTCTGCTTCGGTGTGCTGGTTCGGATGGCCGTGAGGACGCCGGGACTGGCAGGCCAGGGAAGAAACGTTTCCATCCCAGCGAGCCCTCCAGAAGTAGATATACGATCTGCTCTTGTTGTATTTTCTGCTGGCACGGCTGACTCCATATTTTTCCACATATTTCATCAGGGATTGCCGATAGGCCATGTCTTGTGTTATACTGGTACTCATGAAGGATAGGCCTCCTTTTTCGGTAAGTTTTGTGTGGTAACTTAACTATACCCTATGAAGGCCCTATCCTTCTACTCTTTTTTCCTTTTTTCTTCTCCTCCTGTCCAATATCTATTGTACTCCTACACGCATCGAATTTCCTCCAGGCGTAGCCTGGTTGACAGAAAACGGAAAATATTATAAAATAAAAGGTACGGCTTTGGGCAGACTGTGCGGAAACCCTCAGCAAAAATACAAATGGGAGGCTGTCATGGCAAAACGAAATCAGGTTTACGGCAACGAAAGCATTTCGTCCTTAAAAGGCGCGGACCGGGTGCGGAAACGCCCCGCTGTGATCTTCGGGTCGGATGGGCTGGAAGGCTGCGAACATTCTTTCTTTGAAATTCTGTCAAACTCCATCGACGAGGCCCGGGCGGGCTTTGGCACCAAAATCCTGGTGACCCGCTACGCGGACAATTCCCTGGAGGTCCAGGATTTCGCCCGGGGGATCCCGGTGGACTGGAACCCCAATGAACAGCGCTACAACTGGGAGCTGGTGTTCTGCGAGCTTTATGCCGGCGGCAAATATAAAAACGGCGGGGACAGCTACGAATATTCCTTAGGGCTAAACGGCCTGGGTTCCTGCGCTACCCAGTATTCTTCCGAATATTTCGACGTCCAGGTCATCCGGGACGGCTTTGAGTATAACCTCCACTTTGAGAAGGGTTCCCTGGTGGGGGAGATGCAGAAAACCCCCACAAACTCCAAAAAAACCGGCACCCGGCAGAAATGGCGGCCGGATTTGGAGGTTTTTACGGATATTAATATCCCTTCGGAATTTTTCCTGGACACCTTAAAAAAGCAGGCGGTGGTCAACCCCGGCCTGACCTTTGAGTTCACCGACTACACCCCGGAAGGCAAGAAAACCTACACCTTCTGCTATGAAAACGGCCTCACCGACTATTTAAAGGAACGTTTGGGGGAGGAAGAAGCCCTTACCGACGTCCAGTACTGGGAGGCGGAACGGGTGGGCCGGGACCGGGAGGACAAGCCCGATTACAAGGTGAAGCTTTCAGTGGCCGTGGCCTTCTCCAACAGGGTCCAGTTTGCGGAATATTACCACAATTCCAGCTTCCTGGAGCACGGCGGTTCCCCGGAACGGGCGGTGCGCCAAGCTTTTGTTTCCCAGATTGACGCTTATTTGAAGCAGCAGGGAAAATACCTGAAAAACGAAAGCAAGATCAATTACAGCGATGTGGAGGACTGCCTGGCCCTGGTTTCCTCCTCCTTCTCCACCCAGACTTCCTACGAGAACCAGACCAAAAAGGCCATCAACAACAAGTTCATTTACGAGGCCATGACGGAGTTCTTAAAGCACCAGCTGGAAATCTGGTTTTTGGAAAACCCGGTGGAGGCGAACAAAATCGCCGAGCAGATCCTGGTCAACAAGCGCAGCCGGGAAAACGCCGAGAAAACCCGCTTGAACATCAAAAAGAAGCTCCAGGGCACCATCGACCTGGCCAACCGGGTGCAGAAATTCATCGACTGCCGCACCAAGGACGTCTCCGTCCGGGAGCTGTTCATCGTGGAGGGCGACTCGGCGCTGGGTTCCGTAAAGCTCTCCCGGGATGCGGAATTTCAGGCTATTATCCCGGTCCGGGGCAAGATTTTGAACTGCCTCAAAGCGGACTACGATAAGATCTTCAAAAACGAGATCATCACCGACCTGCTGAAGGTCTTAGGCTGCGGCGTGGAGGTCAAATCCAAGGCCAACAAGGAGCTTTCCAACTTTGACTTAAATAACCTGCGCTGGAACAAGGTGGTTATCTGCACCGACGCCGATTACGACGGCTTCCAGATCCGTACCCTGATCCTCACTATGCTTTACCGCCTGACCCCCACCCTCATTGAAAAAGGGTATGTGTATATCGCCCAGACCCCTCTGTACGAAATTACCACCAAAAAGCGCACCTATTTTGCCTACAACGAGCAGGAACGGGGCCAGATCATGGACATGATTGGCGATGAGAAATTCACCATCCAGCGGTCCAAGGGCCTTGGTGAGAACGACCCAGAAATGATGGCCCTGACCACCATGAACCCCAAGACCCGCCGGGCCATCAAGGTCACGCCGGAGGGGGCCGCCCAGACTGCCGCCCTCTTTGAGCTGCTGCTGGGGGACGACCTCCAAGGACGCAAGGACATGATTGCCGAACACGGCCACGAATACCTGGATATGCTGGATATTTCCTGAAAGGAGCGCCAAAATGCCCAAAAAACAGAAAGAAACCCCGAAAACGGCGCTGGAAACCGCCTATATCAAGGACGCCGGACTGGTGGTCCAGCAGCCTATTACCGAAACCCTGCTGGAAAACTATATGCCCTACGCCATGAGCGTTATCGTTTCCCGGGCTTTGCCGGAGATCGACGGCTTCAAGCCCGCCCACCGGAAGCTTTTGTACACCATGTACCTCATGGGCCTGTTGAATGGCCCCCGGACCAAGTCGGCCAATGTAGTGGGCCAGACCATGAAATTAAACCCCCACGGCGACCAGACCATTTACGAAACCATGGTGCGTTTGGCCAAAGGCAACGAGTCCCTGCTCCACCCTTATGTGGATTCCAAGGGGAACTTCGGCAAGGCCTATTCCCGGGATATGGCCTACGCCGCCTCCCGTTACACGGAGGTCAAATTGGAGAAGATCGCCGGGGAGCTTTTTAAGGACATCGGCAAGGACACGGTGGATTTCGTCCCCAACTACGACAACACCATGACGGAACCCACCCTGTTCCCGGCCACCTTTCCCTCCATTTTGGTCAATTCCAACGTGGGCATCGCCGTTTCCATGGCCAGCGCCATCTGCCCCTTCAACCTGGCGGAGGTCTGCGAAACCACGGTACAGCTTCTGAAAAACCCGGATTTTGACGTCACCGAAACCTTAAAAGGCCCGGATTTCCCCGGCGGCGGCTATCTCATCCTGAATCCCGAGGAATTCCGGAAGGTCTGCGAAACCGGCAGGGGCTCCCTGCGGATTCGAGGGCGGTACCGGTACGATAAATCCGCCAACTGCATTGAGATTACCGAAATTCCTCCTACCACCACAGTAGAGGTCATTATCGACAAGATGATCGACCTGGTAAAATCCGGGAAAATCCGGGAAATCTCCGACATCCGGGACGAAACCGACCTTTCCGGCTTAAAGATCGCCGTGGAGCTGAAGCGGGGCGCCGACCCGGACAAGCTCATGAACCGGCTGTTCAAAATGACCCCCCTGGAGGACTCCTATTCCTGCAACTTCAACGTCCTCATCGACGGCGTGCCCAAGGTGCTGGGGGCCAAGGGGATTTTGCTGGAGTGGATCAATTTCCGCCAGAACTGCGTGGCCAGGCGGGTAAAATTCGACCTGAAAAAAGCGGAGGACAAGCTGCATCTGCTCCAGGGCCTTGGGAAAATCCTGCTGGACATCGACAAGGCCATCCACATCGTCCGGGAAACCGAGGACGAGGAGGAAGTGGTGCCCAACCTGATGATGGGCTTCGGCATCGATGAGATCCAGGCGGAATATGTGGCGGAAATCAAGCTGCGGCATTTAAACCGGCAGTACATCCTGGACCGGCTCACGGAAACCAAGGATTTGGAAAACGCCATCGCGGAAATGCAGGACATTCTGGAAAGTCCCCGGAAAATCAAGAAAATCATCATCACCGAATTGCAGGAGGTGGCCAAAAAGTACGGCCAGCCCCGGAAAACCCTGTTCCTGTACGCCGACGAAACGGACGACGGCGGGGAAGAGGAGGAGATCCCGGATTACCCGGTCCACCTGTTCGTGACGGCGGAAGGGTATTTCAAAAAGATCCTGCCTCAGTCTCTGCGGATGAGCAACGCCCAGAAGCTGAAAGAAGGGGACGAGATCCGGGTGGAAGTCGAGTCCACCAACCGGGCGGAGCTTCTGTTCTTTACAGACAAATGCCAGGTGTACAAGGCCAAAGCCAGCGACTTCACTGAAACAAAGGCCAGCGTCATGGGGGACTACATCCCTTCCCGGCTGGGCTTTGACGAGGGGGAACGGCTGGTGGAGGCGGTGATTACCCTGGACTATCAAGGGGATGTACTGTTCTTCTTTGAAAACGGCAAGGTGTCCAAGGTGCCTTTGTCCGCCTATGAAACCAAAACCAACCGCCGCAAGCTCCAGAAGGCTTATTCGGACAAATCGCCCCTGCTGGCGGTTTCCGTTCCGGGAGAAGGGCAGGAGTACATCCTCACTTCCAACCAAAAGCGCAAGCTGATCTTCAATCCGGCCATGATCGCCGTCAAAGCTACCCGGGACAACCAGGGAGTGGCTGTTATGACCCTGAAAAAAAACGGCTTTGTGGAAAAGGTGGAGCCGCTGACGGAGCAGTCCTTTGTGAACCCCAACCGCTACCGCACCAAGACCCTGCCGGCTGCCGGCGGGATCGTCCGGGAGGAGGATTTGGGGGAACAGCTGACCTTAGCCGGCGAATAAACGCCCCAAAATTGCACCAAAATCCGCTGCTTGGAAAATCTCCGAACAGCGGATTTTTTGGCGGATCCGTAGCCGGATCGGCAAAAAAAATCAGTCCCAAAGCCCGCAAATTGGGGGGATGCCGGCCTTTTGAAAAAAAGAAGAAAAAAATCAAAAAAAGTGTTGACAAACCGCTTTTGTTCTGATATAATAATATACGTTCCGAGGGAAACCTCACCGAGGACGGAAACCCCAAAATTGAACAGATGCAGATGTGGCGGAATTGGCAGACGCGCTACTTTGAGGTGGTAGTGAGTATTCCTCGTGTGGGTTCAAGTCCCGTCATCTGCACCAATATGCGGATATGGCGGAATTGGCAGACGCGCTAGATTCAGGTTCTAGTGACTTCACGGTCATACAGGTTCAAGTCCTGCTATCCGCACCAAACAAATCCCGGAAATACGGCGTTGGCTGTGTTCCCGGGATTTTTCTTTGCTTTTAGGCTTGATGATTACGACAGTACTACGACACTTGCACCGAGTTTTCCTCCAGCGCTTTTCGCAGGACATCGAGTTCATTATGGACATAGATTTCCGCAGTAACGGTGATATCCCGGTGCCCCATGATTTTCTGGATGGTGTAAATGTCCACGCCCTTTCGCCGAAGAGCCGTGCCGTATGTATGCCGCAGCTCGTGGGCGGTTACAGCCGGGATGCTTGGATATGCTTCACGGGCATGCTTCATAAACCGGGCAAGTCCCTGGGACCATGTGTTGGGGGACTGCGGTTCCCCATCTGTGCCGGGAAATAGATAGCCCGGGGACTGAGCGATTCTCTGCAAAATCCAGAAGGCTTTTTCTGATAAGGGATTTGTCCGGCAGCTGCCCCATTTCGGCGGCCGGATTTCCGTCCCGCCCCCTTTTCGGTCCGCAACGGAACGGTTCACCGTATAGGACTGGGCATCCCAATCGATGTCTTCCCTGCGCAGCCCCAGCAGCTCCCCCCGGCGCATCCCGGTTTCCAGCAGGAGAATTACGTCCCAGCGCCCTTCTTGCTGAGCGTATTCCTCCAGTTCTGTGATCTGCGCATCGGTCAGAGCAGTTTTGGGACGCTTGGACGACTTGCTCACCGGGTGGACGTTCCGGGCGGGATTTTTGGCGCAAAGGTCGTTTTCCATGGCGGATTCAAAAATCCCATTGAGACACAGGCTCATTTTATCCAGCATCGACTGGGATTTCCCCGATTTGGTACTGTAAAATTGTTCAATATCTATTGGGCGGATATCGGTCAGCAGCGCTTGCCCAAAATACGGGACCAGGTGCTTTTCCACGGTGTTTTGATAGGTCAGGCGGTAGGTATTGGCGCTGACCTTTGGCTTTTTGTAGGTCTCCAGCCAGCGGGCGGCCCACCGGGAAAACGGCATCTCTTTTTCCACAAAGATTTCCCCCGTTTGTTGAGAAACTGCCTGGGCGATCTTCCATTCCTCCGCCTGCCGACGGGCGTCGTCCTTGCTGACGGAGCTGTAAAAGGATTTCCGGACGTACTTTCCTTCCAGAGTTTTTCCAATCGTGATCTTGATTTCATACAGACCGTCCGCACGGTTTGGCTTCTCTTTTTTGGGCCTTCCCATAAAAATACCTCCTTTGGGTGCACTTGACAAAGCCTGCCCAAAAGAGGTATAATACTGGTGTTGGAGCAGTATTTCCCTTTTGGGTAAGCTGTTTGAGTATCCCGCTTCGGTGTTCCAGCACCGGGGCGGGAGGTTTTTATTTTGTCATAACTTTTTGGATTATAGTATATACAACCTGCGGGTCGCCGACGCCGACGGAGAATTGTTTCCCGCCGGATTGCAAAACGATTCCGTTAGTGTGTGGAGAAATAGATGTAATCTTTTCAAAAGGCTTATCAAATCCGCCTTTGGAGGATTCAAAAATTAAACGGCGGTCTGTAACTGTAAATCTGCCAGGATATCTCCGCATTACATTCTTTTTAATTGCGGTAGAGGTCCCGCTGGAAGCGTGCAGTCGCATTCCTTTGGCCACTCGAACACTCATCCCGGTGGACTGATGCCGGTATCCAGTTGTAATGGTCTTGATTTCTGTGTAACCCGCGGGACATTGCCAGTAGCATTTTTCATTTTCCGCAAGGAGCACTCCTTGCGCTGGAATTTCTGGCAAAGGCTCTGACCTCAGTTTTTCCAGAAAGTCCTGTCTCTCCTGACTAAATTCTTGCTTGAGCCTTCTGTCCTGCCAACCGATCCACAGCCGCACTCCGCCTGATACTACAGCGCCGGCCCCACAGAGAACGCCGAGCCAAAAGTTTTCGGAGCGTGACTGTTCCGTTTCCAGGGGCCCTCGAGAGAAAGCGACACATACGGCAAAAACAAGAAGAAGGCATACAATCAAAACAACCGTTGTAATAATGCGGAGAAAGCCATATACAGATTCTTTTTTTGCATGTGAATCATTTATCGGCATCACTGTTTATCATCTCCGTTTATATTATTCCGCCCTCCGACGGTGAGAAACTATTTTTGATCTGGCTGTACCGCCATTTGATAAGCTCCGGCGGCAGGCCGAGGATCTTTGTCAGCTGGTTCAGGGAATAGTCTGTATATTCCAGCAGTTCCTCGTCCGAATAAAGAATACAGGAAGCGAACCGATTTGCTTCGATTTCCAGTTTATTTACGGAAAACAACGTATAATCCCGCAAAAACGGGGTGTTGGATTTGGGATGAAGAATAGCGTGTCCCAGCTCATGAGCGCAGACAAACGCTTCCCGGTTCTCATCCAGAGCGTTATTGATATGAATAATCTTTTTCCGGCTGAAATGGCTGTAATACCCCCGGATTGTGCCCAAAGGTTCATAAATGACGTCAACTTTCATCTGTCTTGCAAGCGTGAAAGGGTCTGAGCTGTCATATTGCTTGCACAGGCGCTTTACAATATCTGAAATTTCTCGCTTCATAACCCTCTCCTGTTTAATCCTCTTTCCGGTATTTTTTAGGAGTAAACTTCTTTTTCGCCCACATTTTGGAGATTTCCATGCTGTTGCGCAAACTGGCTGCCAGCAGTTCCCGGGTTTCATCGTCCAGCGGTTCGCCGTCGAACATCAGGCCGGACTGTTCTTTTTCCAAGGCCGCCAAAGTCGCTTCCAGCTGTTTTGATATGTCCCGTTCGTCCTTTTTTGTAAGGGCGGGCGGGGTTTTTGTCTTTTCGGGATGATCTTCTTCAATCAAGTCAGACTTCTTAATGCCAAAATAATTGGCCAGCATTTCAATTTTGTCTATTCTCGGGTATTTTGCTCCGTTGACCCATTCTGAAAAAGTAGAGTATGAAAATTTCAAGTCCTGGCAAATTTCAGAACGTGTTTTTCCGGAAAGCTGAATATATTTTTGAAGGTTTTTTGAAAAAATAGCTTTGTTTCCTAATCCAGACATCCATCAATCGCCTCCCGTTTTATTTTAATTTCATTATACGCTTTCAGAGGAAAAAAATCAAGATATTTTTGAAAAAATTACGCTTTAGGGGTTGACATTCTGCTTAAAGCGTAATATAATAAAGTCACAGAGAACAAACAGGAGGTGATGAGTATGGTTCTTACCTTAAAGGCGGCTCGTGTTAATCAAGATATGACCCAAAGCCAAGCAGCCCATAAAATAGGGGTTTCCAAGTACACATTGAGCAACTGGGAACGTGGCATTTCATATCCTTCCGCACGCCATATCAAACAGATTGAGAGTGTGTATGGCGTGCGGTATGATGACCTTATTTTTTTACAGAAAAATAACGCTTAAAGCGTAATAAAAGGAGGAATCAATCATGAGTGAAATCATGAACATCAACGGCATCGAATGTTATGAAAAGGACGGCACCGCTTATCTGAAGCTGGAAGCCGTGGCAAGAGGGCTGGGGTTTACTCAGGAGAAAAATGGCGTGGAGTATGTCAGATGGGAAACGGTGAATGGGTATTTAGCCGAACTTAATTTTCCCAACAAGTTGGGAAAAGACAGTTTCATCCCCGAAAACATCTTCTACCGCCTGGCTATGAAAGCCAAAAACGAAGCGGCGGAGAAGTTCCAAGCCTTTATCGCAGATGAGGTCATCCCTTCCATCCGCAAAACCGGCGGATACATAGCGGGGCAGGCAGAGCTTTCCCCGGCGGAGCTGATGGCCAAGGCGCTGATGGTGGCGCAAAAGACGCTGGCCGACCGGGACGCGCGGATTTCCGCCCTGACGGTGGAGAACCAGATCATGCAGCCCAAGGCGGATTATTTCGACGAATTGGTCGACCGCAATCTTTTGACAGGGTTCCGGGAAACCGCCAATGAGCTTGGAATCGGCGAAAAAGCCTTTATCAAGTTTTTGCTGGACAAAAAGTACATTTACCGGAACCAAAAGAACAAATTGATGGCCTACCCCAATAAAAATGACGGGCTTTTTGAGCTGAAAGAGTTCTTTAATGAAAAAACTGGCTGGAAAGGCACCCAAACCATGATTACCCCCAAGGGCCGGGAAACCTTCCGCCTGCTGACACAGGGGATGTGATACCATGAAAAAATTCCTCTTAAAAGCCATGGACTGCCTGCTGGTGGCAACCTGCGCGGCCTTGGGCTGCGCAGCCGGGCTGAAACTGTGGGAAATGTTTTTGTGAAAGGAGAAGGATTATGAAACTGACTATGCCGAAGGCCGTGTCGGAAAAACTGGATGAATTGGACGCGCTGGTGACAGACCACCCTCTGGAAATCCCGGTAAAAGAATGCGCCAAGTTCCTGGGAATGAGCCAGGACAGCCTGCGCCGGGCCATTGAGGTGGGCAACTGCCCCTTTGCCCTGGGATGGCAGCAGGCCGGAAAGGCGAACCGGGGATTTCAAATCCCCACCGCCCCCTTTTATCTGTGGTACACCCAATGCGCGGCCTTTCGGGGGGTGCAGGGATGACCGCCCGTGAAAAGCTGGCCGCCGCGCTGATCCTGCCGGGAATGCTGCTCCTCTGCGCTGAACAGCTCCCCGCTGCAATGGCCGGGATAGCGCTGCTGGGATTGGGGACGCTGATCCTCAACGCAAAGAAAAAAGCCGCCCGAAAAACGGTGCGGCACACAAAAAATATCTCATATACATCATATCAAAGAAAGGCGGATTTGTCAAATGACGGATCAGGAAATCATCAAGTCTTATAAAAATGCGGTGAACCCTAAAGAACAGGTCAATATCCTGTGCCAGTTGATCCTCAAACCTCGGGAAGAAATTGTAAGGATTCTGGAGGAGGGTGGCTGCAAGGTGGAGCCGGAGAAAAAGCAACCCAGCAAGGTTCCGGCTGAAATTGTGGAGAAGATACGCCAAATGCGAGAAAACGGTGCTACCTTCAAGGAAATCCAGCGGGAAACTGGCTGTGGTGTCGGTACAATCGCCAAATACATCAGAGCAGCAGACTCCACGCCTCTTCCTACTCCTGATGCAGAGCCGGAACGGATTCTTGCTCCTACCAGCGCCCTGGAACGCACGCTGAAGCTGTACGCGGATGCCCTGGCCATACTCCGGAAGTTCGCCAAGGCCTCCGGGAATATGGAGTTCTGGTACAGTTCTGACCGGTATTCCTTTGAGCTGGTCATTGAAAAAGGATTTATGCGGATGGAAGTATCCGAAAAATTGGAGGAAAACAGCCATGATTAAAATCAACAACCTGGAAATCGAAAACGTCAAGCGGATCAAGGCCGTCCGCCTGGAACCCACCGCAAACGGCCTGACTGTCATCGGCGGCCGAAACGGCCAGGGAAAAACCTCGGTGCTGGACAGCATCGCCTGGGCGCTGGGCGGCGAAAAATACCGTCCGTCCGACCCGCAGCGGCAAGGCTCCGTCATACCGCCTCACCTGAAAATCACCCTGTCCAACGGCCTTGTGGTGGAACGCCGGGGGAAAAATTCCGCTCTGACGGTCACTGATCCGGAAGGACACAAAGGGGGGCAGCAACTGCTCAATGAATTTGTGGAACAGCTTGCCTTAGACCTTCCCAAATTCCTAAACGCCTCCGGCAAGGAAAAGGCGGACATTCTGCTTCGAATCATCGGGGTGGGAGACAAGCTAGCTTCTCTGGAATTAAAGGAACGGGTGCTTTATCAGGAACGTCTGGCCATTGGCCGCTTAACGGACCAGAAAGCGAAATTCGCCAAGGAACTGCCCGTTTATCCTGATGCACCCCGGGATTTGATATCCGCCTCAGAGCTGATTTCCCGACAGCAGGATATTTTGGCTCAAAACGGCGAGAATCAGCGCAAGCGCCAGAATGTTTCCCGGCTGGAAGAAACCGCCGGACAGCTGCAAAAGGAAATTGACCGCCTGAAATCTGAACTCACCAAGGTGTTGGCAGACCTGGAAACGGCCCGGAAATCTGCCGCGTTCCTTCACGATGAATCTACCGCTGAGTTGGAAGAAAACATCCGCAATATCGACGAGATCAACCGGAAAGTCCGGGCCAATCTGGATCGGGAAAAGGCGGAGGAAGATGCGGCGGCCTATCAGCAGCAGTATGATGATTACACCCGGCAGATTGAACAGGTTCGGACGGAACGGACTGCCTTGCTGGATCACGCGGATTTGCCCTTGCCTGGGCTGTCGGTGCAGGAAGGGGAGCTGACCTATCGGGGCAAGAAATGGGACTGTATGTCCGCCTCGGAACAGCTCCGGGCTGGAACCGCCATTGTCCGGAAACTGAACCCGGAATGCGGCTTTGTGCTTATGGACAAGCTGGAACAAATGGACCTGGATACTCTGCGGGAGTTCGGGGAATGGCTGGAACAGGAAGGCTTGCAGGCCATCGCTACCCGGGTCAGCACCGGGGGAGAATGTACCGTCATTATTGAGGATGGAGAATCCTTTGACGCAGGACAAAAAGACCATGTCGAATCAGAAGCCCGGACACCGGCCTCAGACCAGTGCGGGGAACCTTCTGCCAGAGGTGCAACTTGTTTGCACCAGCCGAAGCCTGACGCGGGGCAGAACGGCCGCGTCGAATCAGAAGCCCGTACAATGGGCTGGAAAGCGGGGACATTTTAATGAATATTACATCTGGAATCATTCACAGCGCACAGAAAATCGTCTTGTACGGGCCGGAAGGCATCGGGAAAAGCACCTTTGCCTCCCAGATGCCCGACCCGGTTTTCATCGACACCGAGGGGAGCACTAAGAAACTGAACGTCCGGCGGATGGACAAGCCCCAGAGCTTCGCCATGCTGCTGGAACAGGTCCGGTACATTCGTCAGAATCCCACCGTCTGCAAAACCCTGGTCATTGACACCGCCGACTGGGCGGAAATGCTCTGTATCCGGGACCTTTGCGCCAAAAACAAAAAGACCGGCATCGAGGATTTCGGATACGGCAAAGGATATGTCTATCTGGCGGAGGATTTCGGCAAGCTCTTAAACGAACTGGAAGAAGTGGTGAACTCCGGCATCCACGTCCTGCTCACCGCCCACGCCGCCATGCGAAAATTTGAACAGCCGGACGAAATGGGGCAGTACGACCGCTGGGAAATGAAGTTGGGCAAGAAAACCGCGCCTCTTTTGAAAGAATGGGCGGACATGGTGCTTTTTGCCAACTATAAAACCATTACCGTCAAAACCGCCGAAAACAAGGTCAAGGCTCAGGGGGGAAGCCGGGTCATGTACACCACCCACCACCCCTGCTGGGACGCCAAAAACCGGGACGGACTGCCGGAAGAACTGCCCTTTGAGTTCGCGCAGATTGCCCATCTTCTGGGGGGAACTGTGGAAAACCCGGTGGACAAAATTATCGCCAAAGCGGAGCAAATCGGTGTCCCGGTTACGGTGACGGAACCGTCTGAAAAGACGGAATGGCTTTACACTGAACCGGATGAACGGGTTCCAAAGCAATTGCGGGAGCTGATGATTGCAGCCGCCATTACCGAGGACGATGTGGAATGGGCGGTTTCGGAAAAGGGGTATTTCCCCAAAGGAATGCGAATCTGGGAGTATCCGGCGGACTTTATCGACGGGGTACTGGTAGGGGCTTGGAACCAGGTTTCCAGAATGATTCTGGACCGCGGCCCCAAAGAATAATTTCAGGAGGTATTTTGGAATGGATGAAAGAGAATTTGGCTGGGATGATGTCATTGAAAACGATGGTGGAGATTGGGTGCTGCTGCCGGAAGGGGAATACCCCTTTACGGTCAAGAGTTTTGAGCGCAAACGGTTTAACGGTTCCGCCAAGCTGCCGCCCTGCAACCAGGCGGAGCTGACCATTGAGATTGACGGCGGTTCTTTGGGCAAAACAACAGTGCAGCACAGCCTGTTTTTACACAGCAAAACGGAAGGTTTGCTCTGTGCCTTTTTCACTGCTATCGGCCACCGGAAGCATGGGGAGCCCCTGCGAATGAACTGGCAGGCAGTTCCCGGCGCCACCGGCCGCTGCAAGGTGTATGTGGATAAATGGGAAGGCCGGGACGGCAAGGAGCACGAATCCAACCGAATCCAAAAGTTTATCGAACCTATCGAAATGGCAGTCCAGAGCAATGTGACCGCGGGAAATAATCTTCCAGAGGCTTGCAGCTTGTCGCAAGCCAACATGAATTCAGCGCGGGGTAATCAGGCCGCGTCATCAGTCGAACCGGCTACAAGCCGGTGGAAAGCAGGTGCGTTTTAATGGAACTGCGTCCCTATCAGCGGGAAGCTATGGACGCGGTGCTGGGACAGTGGACCAGTGGGGTGCAAAAGACCCTGCTGGTCCTTCCCACCGGCTGCGGCAAAACCATTGTATTCTCCAAAATCACCGAGGAAATGGTGCGGCAGGGAAACCGGGTGCTGATTTTAGCCCACCGAGGCGAGCTGCTGACCCAGGCGGCCGACAAGCTGGAAACCGCTTCCGGCCTGAAATGCGCCGTGGAAAAGGCGGAGGAAAGCTGTCTCGGCAGCTGGTACCGGGTCACTGTCGGCAGCGTTCAGACCCTCATGCGGGAAAAGCGGCTTTCCCAGTTCCCGCCAGATTATTTCGGCAGTATCGTGGTGGATGAAGCTCATCACTGCCTGTCGGACAGCTACCAGCGTGTTCTGGCATACTTTGACCAGGCGAAGGTACTGGGTGTTACGGCCACGCCGGACCGTGGCGATATGAAAAACCTGGGCAGCTACTTTGAATCTTTGGCGTATGAATATACCCTGCCTCAGGCGGTGCGGGAAGGGTATCTTTCCCCCATTAAGGCGCTGACCATTCCGTTACAGCTGGATTTGTCCGGCGTTGGCGTCAGTGCCGGGGACTTTAAGGCGGGGGATTTGGGGACAGCCCTGGACCCATACCTGGAAGGAATCGCCGCCGAAATGGAAAAGCACTGCAAAGACCGGAAAACGGTGGTATTTTTACCGTTGGTCAAGACTTCCCAGAAGTTTCGGGACATTTTAAACGCCCACGGATTCCGGGCGGCTGAGGTCAACGGCGGCAGCGAGGATCGGGAACAGGTTCTTGCGGATTTTGCGGAAGGCAAGTACAACGTCCTCTGCAATTCCATGCTGTTGACCGAAGGCTGGGACTGCCCATCGGTGGACTGCGTGGTGGTATTGCGCCCCACCAAGGTCCGGAGCTTATACTGCCAAATGGTCGGGCGCGGTACCCGGCTTTTTCCCGGCAAGGAACATCTGCTATTGCTGGATTTCCTCTGGCACACCGAACGGCACGAACTCTGCCGCCCGGCACACCTGATCTGCGAAAATGAGGAAGTCGCCCAAAAGATGACCGAAAACCTGGAACAGGCGGGAACGGCGGTGGACATCGAGGAGGCGGAAAAACAGGCGTCCGAGGATGTGGTTGCCCAGCGGGAAGAATCCCTTGCCAAACAGCTGGCGGAAATGCGCACCCGGAAAAAGCGGCTGGTGGATCCCCTGCAATTTGAAATGAGTATCCAGGCGGAGGATTTGTCGGGGTATGTGCCGGCCTTTGGTTGGGAAATGGCGCCGCCCAGCGAAAAACAGCTGGCAAAGCTGGAAAAGCTGGGGATTCTGCCGGACGTCATCGACAATGCAGGGAAGGCGTCCAAGCTATTGGAACGACTGGAAACCAGGCGGCTGGCGGGGCTGACCACCCCAAAACAAATCCGTTTTCTGGAACAAAAGGGCTTTCAGCACGTGGGAACCTGGGAGTTTGAGAAGGCCAAACACCTGATTGACCGAATCGCTGCCAACGGCTGGCGGGTTCCCGCCGACATTGTGCCCGCTACATACGGAGGATAATGGATGGAACGACAACTGGACTTGATTCCGCTGCTTGCCTTTATCGACCCGGCTCTTTGCGACTATGGGGAATGGTTGGCGGTGGGAATGGCGCTCCGGGAGGAAGGATATTCCTGCGCTGTCTGGGACGAATGGAGCGCCCGGGATTCCCGGCGGTATCACCCGGGGGAGTGCGCCAAAAAGTGGGAAACCTTTGCAGGAAGTGTTTCCCCGGTCACTGGCGGAACCATTGTGCAAATGGCAAAGGACGCCGGCTGGCAGCCGGACAAAGAGGGCCACGAAATCGACTGGGACGGGGAAATCCGGGAGGATTTGCAGGTCATTTGTCCCAGTTGGGTGGAGGACGCGGACATCGTCATTCCGGAGGAATGGGAGCCGGACAAGCAGCTTATCGCCTATCTGGAAGCGCTGTTTGAAGCCGGGGAGAATGTGGGCTATGTCACCGACAGCTGGGAACGGGACGGGAAATTTCTCCCCACAAAAGGCTGCTGGGACCGGACTGCCGGGGAGCTGATCGCAGCTCTTTCCCACTGCGGCGGAGATATCGGGGCGGTGATCGGGGACTGCAAGCCGGAGGCGGGGGCGTGGATTCGCTTTAATCCGCTGGACGGCCGGGGCTGCAAAAACGAGAATGTCACCGACTTCCGCTTTGCCTTAGTGGAGTGCGACAACTTAGAGCTTTCCCGCCAAAACGCCCTGATCCGGGAGCTGGAGCTGCCGGTGGCGGCCTTGGTGTATTCCGGGGGCAAGAGCCTTCACGCCATTGTGCGGGTGGAGGCCAGAGATTACGCCGAATACCGGCAGCGGGTGGATTATCTTTACGGGGTTTGCCGGAAAAACGGTTTGCAGCTGGACCGCCAAAACTGCAACCCTTCCCGGCTATCCCGAATGCCGGGCGTGACTCGAAACGGCCAGAAACAGTACCTGCTGGCCACCAATATCGGGCGGGAAAGTTGGCTGGACTGGAAGGAATGGGTGGAAAGCCAGAGCGACGATTTGCCGGACCTGGAAACCATGGCGGACGCCTGGGACAATCTGCCGGATTTAGCCCCGGCTTTGATTGGCGGCGTTCTGCGGCAGGGCCACAAAATGCTGCTGGCGGGTCCTTCCAAAGCGGGAAAGTCCTTTGCACTCATTGAGCTGTCCATCGCCATTGCCGAAGGGAAACAATGGCTCTCTTTTGACTGTGCCAAAGGACGGGTGCTGTATGTGAACCTGGAACTGGACCGGGCTTCCTGCCTGCACCGGTTCAAGGACGTGTACACCGCCCTGAACTGGCGGCCGGAGAACTTACAAAATATCGACATCTGGAATCTGCGGGGAAAATCCGTCCCCATGGACAAGCTGGCGCCCAGGCTCATCCGCCGGGCATCCAAAAAGAACTACATGGCCATTATCATCGACCCGATTTACAAGGTTATCACCGGTGACGAGAACTCCGCCGATCAGATGGCCCATTTTTGCAATCAATTTGACAAGGTTTGCACTGAGTTGGGCTGCGCCGTCATTTACTGCCACCACCATTCCAAAGGCGCACAGGGCGGAAAGCGAGCCATGGACCGGGCATCCGGTTCCGGAGTGTTCGCCCGGGACCCGGACGCGCTGCTGGACTTGATTGAGCTGCCGGTTTCGGAATCTCTCAAAAAACAGGAGCAAAACAAGGCGGCGGCTGCGGTCTGCGTCCGGTACATCACCCGGCATGGACTGGAAGATGAGGTGAACCAGGACGATTTGTGCAGTGGAAAAGCCATGCTGGAGGCCTGCAAAAAGCTGCTGCCCGGTGAATTTGCGGACATTCAGGGGGAGGTTTCCAAGGCGGAGCAGGCGGCCGCATCCCGGACAGCCTGGCGGCTGGGAGGGACTTTGCGGGAGTTTCCGTCCTTCCCGGATTTGAACCTGTGGTTTGATTATCCTGTCCACAAAAGCGACCCGTCCGGCGTCTTGGCGGACATTGTGCCGGACGAGGAAAAACCGGCGTGGCAGCGGAATTTTTCCAAAAAGAAAAGCCCAGAAGATCGAAAAAAAGAACGGGCTGCTTCTCTGGAAATTGCTTTTGAAGCGTGTAAAATTGATGGCGAAGTGACGTTGGCCAGTATGGCAGAGTATCTGGGAGTAACCGAAAAAACAGTCCGAAATCGGCTGAAGGAGCATAAAGGGTTCTGGATTGATGAGGGAACAGTCGGGATGAAATGACGGAAAAACTCGAAAATTTTCCTTTCCCTTACAGGGAAAAAGTCGGTGATTTTCCCTCGGGCAAAAAGACGGAAAAAGTCGGTAATTTTCGAGATTTTCCTGAGGGAAGAAAATCGTTATATATAAATATATAAAATTTCCCTTTCCCTGACGGTCAACAGGGGGAAGGAAGGAGGGCGAAAGCTCACGCCCTCCTCCTCCCTTCCCCTGTCTGTTGACAAAAGAAAATAATTCAACAGTTTAATGAGGTGAAATTATGCTGGAATTTTTTATGCCTATGAATCCGCCCACCGTCACCCACCAGGAAAAGAAATGGCGGGTGGTAAAAGGCAAGCCGGTTGCCTATGAGCCGCCAGAGCTGGCAGACGCCCGGCAAAAGCTCCGGGCACATCTGGCAAAGCATCGGCCGGAGCAGCCGATTCCCTACGGGGTCTGCCTGGTGGTCAAGTGGTGTTTCCCTCGAGGAAAGCACCGGGACGGCGATTATCGGATTACCAAGCCGGATACGGACAACCTGCAAAAGCTCCTGAAGGACTGTATGACCGCCGAGGGGTTCTGGAAAGACGACGCACTGGTGGCCTGTGAGATTGTGGAGAAGTTCTGGGCGGAAGTGCCGGGGATTTATATTCGGGTGGAGGTGCTGCCATGAAAAGCCGATGGGAACACCCTACCAAACAGATGCAAGACGCGGTCCGGCTGCAACGGATCAAGGACAAGATGGACGAGGTTATGATGGGTCTGAATGGATACGGCGAGGATTTTGAGTATAAGATTGACGCAGATTTTCGCCGGATCGGGTTCCGGCCGTTTGAGGAGGATGAACCCCATGAATGAAAGTCGTGTTGTAATTGTAATCAGGCCGGATGGTGAATACAGAATTATGTCCTGCCCAGATGGATATGCTTTTCAGCTAAAAGATCTGCAGCTAATGGTAGACGGCAACATCGAGGTTGTGCCCACCGTGTTAGGTACAGGATGGAGCCGGGAGGATGGCGTCAAAGTTCTCATGCTGGCCAACGAGGAGGGAAAGCTTCGCCGGCTTCCGGTCAATCAAATTGCAACGGACCTATCCGCGCTGTGGGATGATGTCGTTGCGGGAAACGCAGTCATCCTGGGAGGCAGGGAGGACGAAATGATCGGTTTGACCCGGGAGGCTGCGGAAAATATCGTCAAGAAATGGGTGGAGGAATGACTATGGGATTTTTGCAAAAAGTATGCGGTGCAACGTTGGTTGGCAGTACGCCTCCCGGAACGTGTCCGATGTGTGCGGTAAAACATGATCCGCAAATGCCGCACAATAGAGACAGTTTGACGTATCAATACAAATTCTTTGACGAATACGGCAGATGGCCAACATGGGCGGATGCAATGGCGCATTGTTCGGCGGAAGTGCAAAAAATCTGGCGTGAGGAATTGGAAAAACGGGGCGTGAAGGTGGAGGACTAACTATGAATTGCCAATACTATGACAGCGATTTTGAAACCTGCAAAAACGGTGATTGCCCATATTGCGCTGATTTTTGCCCGGTAACTGAAAATCAGGAGGTTTGCCGGTATTCTGACCTGGATGAAACAGAAATTGCCCACCGGGAGAGCCTGGACCACGAAAAGCAAGACAGCCAGGAGGCGCTTCAGGCTCTGGCGCAGGAAAACCAGGAGCTGAAAAAGCAGCTTGCTGACATTGAAAAAATCTTGGGAGACTATGGCCTTGACCACCTGCAGGAGTTGGTAGAAACAGACCGGAAAAAAGGTAAGCCCGTGTGGGTAGTTGAACGGGACGAAATAGGAGAGCCGTGTGGGATTTCTGGGAATGTGTTGGTCGCATTGGTGGATGGAGTTGCGTTAGTGCTCCCATATATCAACGGCTGTGGAGAGTTAGATGCTCTTTTACAGGACTGTCTGGAAAACACTGCAGAGGACATGGAGTGTTATTTTGGCGCATTCCCAGTCGAGGATTGCTATTTGAACAAAGAACTTGCCCAAAAAGCATTGAAAGCAAGGGGCGACAATGGCTGAATACATCATTGATCAACCGAATACATCAACCGTCAACAGCAATACACCAACAAGGAAAGCTGTAATTGATAAAATTATCCAGCTGCTTACACAATACGAAATTACCATACCAGAATTGGTAGATTATTTAGCGAAGGAGGATGAACATGACCAAACAATCTGAAGTCGGCCGTGGCGTCAAATTCGAGCGCATCCGGCGGATTACTGGATACTTAGTCGGAACTCTGGATCGATTCAATAACGCCAAGCGGGCAGAGGTGGAGGACCGGGTGAAGCATCAGACAGGAAAGGAAACAAAATGACGCCAAAAGAATACTTATCTCAGTATCAGCAGTTAAACCGGGACATTAACCGCCTGCTGGAAGAAAAAGATCGGTGGAAAGCTCTTGCGACACGGGTTACGCCCAGCCAGTCAGAAGGGGGACGTGGTTCCGGCAGTCAAAACGGACGGATTCCCTCCGCAGTGGAGAAAATCATGGAGACAGAAAGCAAGATCAATGCTCGAGTGGATCAGCTCATTGACCTGCGGCGGGAAATCGAGGAGAAGCTCTCAGCCCTGCCGGACAGCAAGCAGAAGGAAGTCCTCCACCGGCGGTACATCCTGGGGCAGAAATGGGAGGAAATTGCTCTTTCGATGAATTACAGCTATATGCAGATATGTCGGATTCATGGAGCGGCCTTGCAGGCGTTCAAAATGTTATAGAATGTTATACGCAAAGTGTGCTATGATGTATTTGTAGAAAATATCCTCCAAAACAAGGCGTTCCCGCTAATCCGGGGCGTCTTGTTTTGTTTTGGATTTTCCCCGGAGCGAAAACCGGGTAATCAACGCAGCGTCCCGGGGTTACCGGGATTTGTCAGGAAATCGGGCATGACCGGTTGAAAGGCTACGAAAGGCAGGTGAAATTATGGGAAGGCCCAAACGATTCAAAAACGCCAGGGAGCTGGAAGAAGCATGGGAAGCATACAAAGCCGACTGTGATAATCGGATGGTGCTGACCCATGATTTCAGCGCCAAAAACTCTAAATTTGTCAGTGCGGAGCTGAAAAAATCCGTTACCTATACCATTGAGGGATTCTGTGTGTTTGCAGGGCTGTCCCGTTCCCAGTTTTACGAGACTTATGCCGGAAACCCGCGCTATGCCGACACGGTTACGCGCATGAGGGAAGAATGTGAAGTGGACGCCCGGAACAAGTTTGAACTGGGCGTGATTCCAACCCAGCTTGCCGGACTTTGGATGTCCAATTATGGGTACTGCAAAGGCCAGCCTGCGGAAGCCCCTGTCCAGCAGCAGGAGGACGATCCTCTCACCAAATCCCTAAAGGAGGAACTGAAACATGGGCTTTTCAAGTAAACAACGGGAAATTCTCCGGTTCCCCTATACGGATAAAACCGCCCTGATTTGTGACGGGGCAGTCCGGTCCGGAAAAACCTCTATTATGTCCCTGTCCTTTGTGTTATGGGCTATGGGGCACTTTAACGGGCAGGCATTTGCTTTCTGCGGAAAGTCGGTAGGTTCTGCAGAACGGAATATTGTCAACCCGCTGTTGACTATGACCTATTTGAAACAAAACTTCCAAATCCAGTATAACCGCAGCGGACATTTTTTCCGCCTTACCAGAGGGAAAACAACAAATCTCTTTTATCTGTTCGGCGGCAAGGATGAATCCAGCTATATGCTGATCCAGGGCGTGACACTGGCAGGCGTTTTGCTGGATGAGGTGGCTTTGATGCCCCGTTCCTTTGTGGAGCAGGCTCTGGCCCGGTGTTCGGTCAAGGGCGCGAAATTCTGGTTTAACTGCAACCCGGAAAACCCCTTGCACTGGTTCCGACAGGAATGGATTCTCAAATCCCATGAGAAAAAGGCCATGTACCTGCACTTTCTCATGGACGACAACCCGGCGCTGGACGGGGAAACCAAAGAACGATACCGGACCATGTATTCCGGCGTTTTTTATCAGCGGTACATCCTGGGGGAATGGGTCATGTCGGATGGCCTGATTTATGATATGTTTGACCAGACGGAAAACCTTTACCAAACCCCGCCGGTTGACATGATTGCCCGTTCTACCCGCATGATTGCCTGCGACTACGGCACGACAAACCCGTGCGTATTTCTGGATATCTACGATGACGGGGAAGCCGTCCGGATTGAACGGGAATACCGCTGGGACAGCCGCAAAGAGTACCAGCAAAAGACAGACGAGGAATATGCCGATGACATGGTGACGTTCCTCCACGGCGATTTCTGCCCCATTCTGGTGGACCCTTCCGCCGCCTCCTTTATCCTGGCTTTGCAGCGCCGGGGACTTTATGTCATTCCGGCCAACAATGACGTGTTGGATGGCATCCGGAAAACCGGCGTGCTGATAAAGCAGCGGAAACTGCTGATTCATGAGCAGTGTGAAGGACTGCGGGGAGAAATGGGCACCTACATGTGGGACGACAAGGCCGCCCAGCACGGCGAGGAACGGCCTATCAAGCAGAACGACCACGGGCCGGACGCCCTGCGCTATTATATCAACTATTTACCGGATTGGAGGTTTGAATAAGTGTCCAGACGCAATAAAAACACGCCCAGAGGCGGACAGCCCGCCCAGCAAAACCAAATCGTGACCATGGACGCCTTTGCAAACCCTCTGTTCCGGCTGGGGTATGGTTCCCAGTCTCCCATGGAGGCCACGGAATACCCGCTGACCCGCTTGACAGACAATTATGCGCTGCTCAATTCCCTTTACCGGGACAATTGGGTGGTGCAAAATGTTGTGGGACTAATGGTGGACGATATGCTCCGGGAGTGGTTCACGGTCAAAGGGCAGCTTTCCCCGGAACAGCTGGAGGATTTGGCAAAAATAGAACGCCAGACCCAGCTGAAAGAACGGCTCAATGAGGGGTTGCGCTGGGGAAGGCTTTACGGCGGAGCTGCCGGTTTGATTCTCATTAAGGGACAAGAGGGGATGCTGGACAAGCCCCTGGACCTGGAAACCATTCTTCCGGGGAGCTTTGCCGGGCTGTACATTCTGGACCGCTGGTGCGGGATTGTGCCGGATATGGGGCTGGTGTCTGACATGACGGACCCGGACTTCAACCTTCCGGAATATTACACGGTCAACAACGCGGAAGGCCGGATGGTGGCCCGGGTGCATCACTCCCGGATTGTCCGGTTTACCGGGCGGGAGCTGCCTTACTTGGAACGGATTGCCGAACTTTACTGGGGCGAATCCGAAGTGGAGGCCCTTTACAAAAATGTGGTGGCTCATGACAATGTTTCCGCCAATATGTCCGATCTGACCTTCCGGGCCAATATTAACACCATGGAGGTCCAGAACCTGGACGCCCTGTTTTCCGTGACATCCGGGGACGCCCAGCGGCGTTTCTGGAACGTGATGCAGGCTCAAAGCGTCCTGACCTCCAATTTCGGCGTGCAGCTGGTCAACAAAGGGGACAAGATGACCAACACGCAGTATACCTTTTCCGGATTGCAGGAAGTCTTTGAATCCATGTGCTTAAACCTTTGCGGCGCGTCCCATTATCCCATGACCAAACTGTTTGGACGTTCTCCGGCTGGACTGAACTCCACCGGGGAAAGCGATTTGCAAAACTATTACGACTATGTGGATTCCCAGAGGGAGGCGAAACTCCGGCCGGTGCTGTATAAGCTCCTGCCAATCTTATCCATGTCTGCCTGGGGCGGAATCCCAGAAGGGCTGGACATCACCTTCCCGCCCCTTTGGACGCCGACAGCCAAGGAAACGGCGGAAATTGCCAAAGGCAAGGCGGAATCCATCGTGTCGGTATTCCAGGCAGGGCTGATGCAGGCAGACACCGCTCAGCGGGAACTCAAACGCCTGGCGGACGAAACCGGAATGTTTGGGAGCATTTCGGACGAGGAAATCCAGAGAAACGCTGGGAAAACCTATCAGGACGTGACCGCTTTGCGGGACCCTCTGGCTGGGCTTTCAGAACCCGGCCCTTTTGAGATAGCCGCGCAGGACGCGGCGATTACATTGGATTATCCCGGACAGCCACGGGAGAAAAACGGACGTTTTGCTCAAGGGAAAATGTTGACAAACGCCGCGGGACAGCCTATAATTGAGGTAGAAAAGGTCGATGTTTATGGCCCTACCAACGGAATTACGCAAAAAGTAAACGCCAAGGGAGGCATTGATCGGAATTATTATGATTCCGACGGAAGGCAGAGCAAGCAGATCAGCAATAATGGCCACGGGCATAAAAAAGAGGAAGCGATGGGGATTCATGGTGAACACGCTCATGATTACACATTGGTAAATGGACTGCCTATACACGGAAAGCCCAGGGAATTGAACGATAAAGAACGAAAGGAGAACGCGGATATCTTATGAAAAAGACAAAAAATGAGATTCGCAGCCGGATTCAGGATTGCGTGACGCTGTTCGGGTTTGAGTATAACGGAAAAGACGGGTGTGTTGATCCTTACTATGAACCAGGTGAGGGTTATTCTTACTTGCTCGGCTTTGGCGAAGAAGAACAGATGGTTTACGATATGGATTCCGTAATGAATACCCCTTTTATTGACGGGCATACCCTGGCCGAGCTGGCAGACGTTATCGAGATTACAGAATGGTAATCCTGATTTCGTTTTCAAAAAGGCGTTTTGCATTCCATGCAAGGCGCTTTTTTTGTACCCATTTTTCGGAGGTGATGCCTTATTCCCAGCATCAAACGCGCTCCCAATGAGCAGGAACTGCAAAAACTGATTCAGATTTTCCTCAAGGCAGAAACCGACATCATCAACGAAATTGGGCGGCTCCGGTCTATGGGACTGGTGGATTATCATGCGGTAGCTGCTCTGGAACGGGTTCAGGCAATTCTGCGGCAGATGGAAAATGACGCCTGGGAGTATGTGCCCCGGATGATTGAAAAAATGTTTTATGTCCGGGTGCCGGAAGCCAGGAAAATTCTGGAATCCGCCGAAAAGCACCGGGCAGGCTATGAAAACGCCCTGGCACTGACCTCCACCCAGATGGACATTGTCCAGAAGCTGACTCAGAACCTAATGGGGGAAATCACAGATGCCGCCATGACAGCCATGGGAACCCTGCAATCCGCCTTAATTGGACGGGTGGAACCGGACATTTACCGGCGGATTGGGTTGGAACAGGTAGCTGCCCAGCAAGCGGCAGGGAAAGGAATCAACCGGGCGGTTCCTGCTTTTGTGGAAACTTTGCGGCGGGAAGGCGTCACCGCTTTTGTGGACAAATCCGGACGAAATTGGAGCCTGCATACCTACTGTACCATGGTTTCCCGGACAACTTCCCGGCAGGCGGAGGTTTTGGCGGTGCTGACCGCCGATGAATCCCACGACCTTTATATGATTTCGAAGCATGGGACTACCTGCAAAGTCTGTGCACCCTTTGAAGGCCGGGTTTACTCCCGAAGCGGAAAAGACCCGGTCTTTCCGCCTCTTTCTTCCGCTTTTGGGAAGGTTGACCCGGCGGGAACGGACGACCTATCCAATACCTGGCTGAATATCCATCCAAGCTGCCTGCACGTCCTCCTTCCCTGGACCCCCGCAGGCAGAACCCCGGAGGAAATCGAGAAAATCAAGCGGTTTTCCGACCCGAAAACCAACCCTTTTGCGGTTGACCCCAGAAGCCAGAAGCAAATTGACGCCTACCGCAAAAAGGAGGCAGCCCGGGCAAAGTGGCTGCGGGATTACCGCCAATGGGAAAAATACCGCATGACGCTGGGAGACAAGGTCCCCAAAACCTTTGCCACCTTCCAGAAGCACAAACTGGCGGATGATGAAAAATATAAGACCTGGCTCCGGGATTACCGGACAGCCGGAAAGGAGGCTTCCGAATGACGGAATATATCGCACTGTTAAAAAAGGCGCTGGCCGCGGAAACTGAAACCGTGCGGCTTTATACGGCGCTGCTGGCCATGGCTCCCCCGGGAGCTGTGCCCAAATTCCTGGAACTGAATGCCGATGAAACCGACCATCAAGCGGTGATTGCCGACCTTTTGCTGGAAGCAGCGGCCGGAGAATCGGCAGAGCAGGAAAAACTGGTTCCGGGGGTGGAATAGTGGCGCTTGCATATTACGGGGCAAAAATCAGCCCCCACATGACCATGACGCCGGAAGGATACCTGATTTGTCACGATGTGCCTATTAACCGCACCGGCGACCAGGAGTATTTCGCCCGGGAATTACAGCTTTCCGGTGACCCGGAACGGCTGGTCACGGTCCACCGGTATCCGGAAGATGTCTTTGATCCGGCCGCGCTGGCCAGTTTTGAGGGCAAGGACATTACTGCTGGACATCCTCCGGAAAATGTAGGGCCGGAAAATTTCTCGGCCTATTCCAAAGGCCATGTTGAGAATGTCAGGCATCTGGGAGAACAGACCATCGCAGACCTGCATATTAAGGACGCGGCTCTGATTTCTGACATTCAGAACGGCGTGACAAGGGAAGTGTCCTGCGGATACTTTTGCCAGTATGAGCCGGACGGGAACGGCTATAAACAAACCCAAATCCGAGGCAATCACGTTGCCGTGGTCCCCAGGGGACGCGCAGGCCACGATATTGCAATAAAAGATGCCGCCCCAGAGGCGGAGAAAGGCAGGAAGAACATGAAAGAATTCTGGAACACCATCCTGACCGCTTTTGGCAAGGCGGCCAGAGAAGCCAGTCCCGAAGAACTGGAAGGACTGGCAAAGACCGCCGCAATTGCGCTGGATGCCGCACCCGCCGAATCCCCGGCGCCGGAAGCAGAACCCGCAGCGGATGGAGCCCCGGCACCGGAAGGCGCTGGAAACGCACTGGATGCACGGCTTACAGCCATTGAAGCCATGCTTCAGAAGCTGATGCCCAAGGAGGAGCCTGAACATATTTCGGACGAAACCGACCTGGACGAGTTGATGGAAAAGCTGTCCGGTGAAGGAAAAGGCGATCCGGAAAAGGCAGTCACCATTGAGGCACCCAAAGCGGATGACGCAGGCTGCATGACCGGCCCGGCCAGAGACACGGCTATGGAGATTATCAAGCGGGTGCGCCCGGCGGTTTGCGGCATCGCAGACAAGACGGAACGCGCTCGGGTAGTGGACGCGCTGCTGTCCAGCATTTCCGCAGGCGGTGTGATGGGACAGATTCAGCAGGCCACTCAGGACAGCGCACAGCAGGCCGCAAAAGCATCCGCTAAGAGCGATTACCAGAAAATCTGCGAGGAGTCCGAAGCCGCTTACGCCGCCCGGAACCCGCACAAGATGAAGGAGGCATAATCCATGCTGCACCCTCAATCGATTGGGGCACAGCTGTCTGTGGGGTTTGCCGGTTCCTACTCCCGTCAGCCGGACATGATTGTCACTACCGCGCCTTTGGGCGGGAAAAGCCCGGTAGCATTCGGGACGCCTCTTGTCCGGGACGAGACAGGCGCGGTGATTCCCATGGGAACAGGAAACACCGGAAACCAATTTGTCGGAGTAGCAGGCAGAGAACTAAAAACCGCTGCTTCTTACACCAACCAGAACACAGGTGCTTATTTCCCAAAGGATGCAGTTTCGGTTTTTCAGCGTGGCTGCATCCAGGTCAAATGCCAAAAAGGCGTTCCTGCTATTGACAAAACCGTTTATGTCCGGGTGACTGCCTCTGGGAATTATCCGGCAGGCGGATTTGAGGCGGAATCGGACGGTGATAAAACCGTTTCTCTTTTCAATGCCCAGTGGAATGGCCCGGCAGATGAAAACGGGATTGCAGAATTGCGGATTGCTTATGCTGGTCCTGTTCCAGTTTCACAAGGTGTCCCTGGACCCCAAGGGCCAAAAGGTGACACAGGCCCCCAAGGACCACAGGGAGAACCTGGTCCCCAGGGAGAACAGGGGCCTAAAGGTGACACCGGCGCTCAGGGGCCAGCCGGTCCGAAAGGCGATACCGGCCCGCAAGGCCCGGCAGGCCCAACTTATACCCTCCCGGCTGCATCTGTAAAAGAAATAGGAGGCGTTAAGCAGATGGAAGCGATCACAGACCTTTCCGCTGAGCCAACACAGGAAGATTTTAACAAACTTTTAGCTGCTCTCCGTACAGCGGGGATGCTGGCTGAATCTTAAAGGAGTGATTATTTTATGGGACTGAATCCTCAGAACATTGGCACATCGATGCCAAGCGGCTTTGCGGGCTCTTACGCTCGTCAGCCTGATATGATTGTCAACACCCGTCCCGCAGGCGGAGACATTCCCTTTGGACTGGCTCTGACCTATGATGCAAAGAAAAATGTGGTGGTGTTTGGCACACAGAGTTCCAACAACTTTGTTGGAGTGGCAGGCAGGGAGCTGAAATCTTCCCTGTCCTATCTGGATCAGAACGTGGGCAAATACGCGGACGGCGATGCGGTTCCCGTATTCCAGCGCGGCTCTATCCAGGTAAAATGCCAGCGTTCCACCCCCAGTCTCGGCGGCGCGGTCTATGTACGGACTGCGGTCAATGAAAGTTATCCCGGCTGTGTTGTAGGTGGTTTTGAAGCCGAGGACGACAGTGGGAAAATGGTAATGCTGGGCAATTGTCAGTGGGGCGGCCCCGCAGACGCCAACGGCATCACGGAACTGGTGATCCTGACCAGAAGTAATGCATAAAAGGAGGAACAGAAGATGAGCTTTCAGAATGTCGGCACATTCAATGCCGGTACTTTTACCCCGAAACTTTCCCAGGGCGGAAACCCTGGCGCAGTGATGACCATGGACGCAGACGGCATCGCTTCCGGCGGCGCGTTCCTGATTTCCGAGCTGGAAAAACGCGATCCCATGATTCGCAAACCTCTGACTTCTTTCACCTATCCCCGGGATATTGTGATCCAGACTGGCGGCGGCTGGGTGGATTACGCTTCCGCCATGTCGGTGGCCTATGGCATCACCGGCAGTTCCGGAAACGGCCCTGTTACCGCAGGCGGTTCCAATGGAATTCCCGTTGTTCAGGCTTCCATGGACAAGGGCCTTTACAAAGCCCATGTATTCGCGGCAGCTCTCCGGGTTATGTTCCAGGATATGCAGCGGGCTAACTACATTGGCCGTTCCCTGGATCAGATGCTTCAGGATGGCGTGCGCCTGACTTACGATAAGCACATGGATCAGAACGTGTACACCGGCTTTACAGAGTACGGCACCACCGGTCTGCTGAACAATCCGGATGTGACGGAATCCACCGTGGCAGATGGGGCCAAAGGCACGGGCAACTGGAAGGACAAAACCCCGGACGAAATCCTCAACGACATCAACACCGCCCTGATTACCACCTGGGAGGCGGCAGGGTACGACCTGGACGCACTGCCCAATCACATTCTGATTCCTTACGAGGAATATAACCACATCCTGACCACTAAGGTCACCGAGTTGGCCACCGAAACCATTTATGATTATGTCATGCGCAACAACGTGGCAGCGAAAAACGGCAAATCCCTGTTTATCGGCGCCACCAGCTGGTGCAAGGGCGCAGGCACCGGCGGCACCGACCGGATGGTGGTTTATGTCAATCATGAGCGGTTTGTCAAAATGGACGAGCTGGTTCCCATGAGCCGGATCATGTCCGCCCCCAATGTGGCCAATGTCTGCTATGATACCGCGTACATGGCCAACATTACCGAGGTGCAGGTACTGTATCCCCAGACCATGACCTATTGGGACCATATCGGAGGTGACGCATAATGTTTATCATGGCGAAACGGAGCATCCTGCTCCCCAGTAAAGACCATTCCAAGGTTTTCCCCGTTGCCCGGGGGTTTACCGGAGAAATTCCGGATTGGGCGGCGGAAACCGGCTATTTTAAGGAACTTGTGCAGGATAATAAAATTGTTGTCCCGGAAAGCAAGCGGGACAAGGATTTACAGGACGCCGCAGAAACCCCGGAACCCGGCAACGCACCTGGCGCCCCGGCAGAAGATTCGGACGGCCAGGCAACGGAATCCCCGGCAGAGGAAAAAACCGGGGATACCGAAGAAAAGACCAAAAAGAGCACCAAGACCAAATAAGAGGAGGAACGCGGAATGTTTGTTGGAAAGCCCCAGTTTTACGGGGTAAAAGCGGCGGCCGCCAATATCGGCCAGGAAAAAGGCAATTATACGGCGGAGCAGTTCCAGCAGGACTTTCCGCAGTTCTTTAATGCAGAGGGGATCTCCCTGGTTCCGGAATCGATGCTGCGAATCCTCATTGACCGGGCAAACGCCTCCATTCAGCCAGATAAATGGCTGGATGGGTGGCGGTATGCCGTGGGGCTGTATGTGGCGCACTATGCAACCCTCTATCTCCGAACCTACGCTCCGGCCAGCGAAAGTCCAGACCAGGCGGCCGCAACCGGGGCGCTGGTGGGGGTGGTTAAATCTGCCACACTGGGGGATTCTTCCGTGTCATACGATACGGACGCATTGACCAAAGCCACCGAGAACTGGGGCAACTTGAACGCCACTCAATACGGCCAGATGCTGGCCAGTGAAGCCCGGCTGATTGGAATGGGGGGAAGTTACGCGATATGATGGATTTTCGGGCATGGTATACCGATACCGTGGATATTTACCGGGTTGTATCCGTAAAGGACGGAAATCTCACCCGGCACGAACGGAAGCTGATTTCCTCCGGAATTGCCTGTCGGATGTACCAAAGCGATTCCAAGGCCCCCACTATGAGCCAGGACGCGGCGTCCATCAAGGAAGAAAGCAAATTGGCTTGTGACAACAGTGTGGATATCCAGGCGGGTGACGAGCTGATTCTGCGCCGGGGTGCGAAACTGGGGCAGAGCCACGAAACTTTCCGGGCGTTTGCCGGGGACCCCAACCATTATTATGAGCCTTTTGGGGCAGTCATACCGGGGCTTGCTCATCAGCAGGTAAAGCTGCTCAAGCAGGAACGCATTCAGGGGGAAGCGGAATGACACTGGCGGAACGGGTGAAGCAGTTGCAAGAAATTCAGGCAAAACTTCCTGATACACTCCGGGATATTTCCAAAACCGCCACAATGCGGGCGGTAGAGAAGGCAGCGGAGCTGACCCCTCCCACCCAAAATGACCTAAGCGGGACCAATACCCGGACAGGAGAATTGAAAGCCCGTTGGGAATGGGATAGCACGGTAGAACCAATGGGCTTTGAGTCGGGAAAGTATGTTACAGTGTTACGCAACGGCGCTCAGTATGCTTCTTTTGTCAACGATGGGCACCGAATGGATAAGCATTTTGTCCCTGGCCTGTATGTGAATCCTTATTCTGGACTGCTGGAATACGATCCGGCAGCTGATACTGGTATAGTAGTGGGGACTAAAACAAAATATGTTGGTGGGGAATTTATGACGGATAAAGGCATAGAGGAATATCAAAAATCTCTGAAAGATATCCTTGACCGTAAAATCACGGAGGTAATGAAGTAATGAATTTCACCATTTCCACCGTGGCAAAGTCCCTGGCAGATTATCTGGCCCCGTATTTTCCAGATGTGACCTTTTATGAGGACCCAAACCAGCAGGGCAGCAAACCGCCTTGTCTGTTTTTACAGCAGCGGTACGCCAACACCCAAAATATCCGGCGGGGCGGTATCTGCGGAAAATCGGCCTGGATTTGACCTATCTTGCGGAATATAACCGTCCGGATTTACAGCAGATTTATCAGGCGGCCGCTGAAATTCTCGATGAGGTGATGGAAACCTTCCCATATTCAGACGGCGAAAAATCCGGGCTGCTGCGGACGTATGAGCGGGATTGGCGCATCGACTTGGACGCCCTGCATTACAAATTTGAATTGCAGGTATTTGTCAAACTGCCGGATTCCGGCATTCCCATGGAATCGATTGATTCCGCGGAAATTACAATCAAGAAAGAAGGGTAATGTATGGCAGGAGGAACATGGACCACACAAAATAAGGTGCGGCCCGGCGTTTATATCAACTTCAAATCTGCCCCGGAATCCAGTCCCAACGTGGGTTCCCGGGGAACTGTGGCAATTTGTGAACCCATGAGCTGGGGCCCGGTCGGGAAGGTACAGAAGATTCCGGTTACGGAGATTCTTGCTTACGGCGGCGCAGTGCCTTACTGCGGCTATGACATTTCAGACGAAAACGCAATGTTTTTGCGGGAAATCTGCAAAGGCACCGACCGGACACCGGCTCCCACCACCATTTTGCTTTACCGACCGGCGGCGGATTCTTCCGAATCGGCCTCAGCGGTTATTTCGCCGCTGACCATTACAGCCAAATATCCCGGCACACGGGGAAACGACATCAGCATTTCGGTAGTGGCTGGCGATGCCTCCGATTTTACCGTTAACACCATTGTGGACGGTGACATTGTGGACAGCCAGACCGCCCGAACAGTGGAAGAACTGAAAGCCAATGACTGGGTGACCTTCTCCGGAAGCGGCGGCCTTGCCGCAAACAGCGGAACGGCGCTGGAAGGCGGCGCGGACGGAACTGTGCAGGATGCGGCTTACACCACTTTTACCCAGAACATTGAGCCGTACCGGTTTGATATCCTCATTTACGATGGGGACGAAGAAACGGTCCGGACAAATCTTGCCGCCTTTATTAAGCGGCTGTGTGAGGAGAACGGGCAGTATTGCCAGCTGGTGGCATCCGGCTTTGAAACTCCCCCGGACAGCCGGTATGTCATCGGTGTGGAATCCGGCGTGACTTTGTCGGACGGCACGACACTGACGGCTAACCAGGCGTGTTGGTGGGTTGGCGGCGCGGAAGCCGGGGCGAACGCTTCCCGGTCTTTGACATACGCTTCCTATCCGGGGGCTGTGGACGTTTCCCCCAGAATGACCTCCGCACAGATTGCGGCGGCGCTGGGAGACGGGGAACTGGTTCTCAGTGAGGAATTTGGCAAGGTCAAAATCGAGCAGGATATCAACAGCTTGACCACCTTTACCGCCGACATTCACAAAGAATTTCGGAAAAACAAGGTGGTGCGGCTCTGCAACTCCATTGCCAATGACCTTTACCTGAATTTCTCCCAGAACTACATCGGCATTGTCAATAACAACGAAACCGGCCGGGGGTTGTTCAAATCCGCCATTGTGGCATATCTGCTGGAATTGCAGGGGAATCAGGCAATCCAGAACTTTGACGCGGCAGATGTGGAAGTCCTTCCCGGTACAGAGTTGGACAGCATTGTGGTGAATATTGCAATCCAGCCGGTGGATGCGGTGGAAAAGATTTACATGACGGTTGTCGTGGCGTAAAGGAGGGAGACTTATGGGATTTTTACTGGAACGCGACACCATCAACGGTAAGGAAGGAAAAGCCTTTATTACCATTGACGGGCGGAATCAGGAACTGTTCAGCATTAAGAATCTGGAAGCAATTGCCAGCATCCAGAGCGAGGACATGGCTGTGGTGGGGACTACCACCATTCAATCCAAGAATACCGGCGTGAAAAAGACCGGTACCATGACCATTTATTATGGCTCTCCGCTGTTTACCAGCATGGTGATGCAGTATATGAATCTGGGAAAGCTCCCTTATTTTGATATGCAGGTCACCAATGACGACCCCACTTCTACGGTGGGAACGCAGATTATTGGACTTTACGGCTGCAAGATTACTGGGGATATTCCCATCGCCAAGCTGGACGCGGACACTTCCATGATGGAACAGGCGGTTTCTTTCACCTACACCCGGGCGGCAGAACTGGAAACATTCCACGACCCCGAGCAGCTGGGTTCTTAATTGCACACAAAATACACGGGCGTGTAATTCCGAAAGCGGGGATTGCACGCCCGTTTTTAAAGGAGCGATATGATGAGTAAATTATCTGCATTTTTAAAACCGGCAGTATCCGCTGAAGAAAAAGAAGTCCTGATTTCCAGACGGTTCCTGGATGAAAAAGGAGAACCGGTCAAATTTAAAATCCGCGCCATTTCCCAGGAAGAAAACGAGCGCATTACCAAGGCGGCTACCCGCACGGTCAAACTAAACGGCCAGATGGTGGAACGCATGGATTCCGCCGAGTTTTCCCGCCGGATGGTTGTGGCGGGAACTGTGGATCCGGATTTTTCTTCTAAGGAAATGTGCGATGCTTACGGCTGCATGGACCCTCTGGCGGTTCCCGGCAAGATGCTTTATTCCGGCGAGTTTAACGCCCTGCTTTCCGAAATCTCGGCCCTCAGTGGCTTTCAGCTGAGTGATTTGGGGGATGAGGCAAAAAACTCCTAAACGGGGATGACCCGGACGTGATTCTGGCTTACTATATGTTTGTCAATCACGGATGGGCGCCCCACAAGGTGGCGGAGCTGCCCTTTCGGGAACGGGTGCTGATGCTCCAAATGGCTGTCAAGGAAATCAAATCTCGGAAGAAAGGGGGAGAATAAATGGCACAGGTTCGCGAGGAACTGACGCTGGTTGACAAATTCACGGCGCAGTTTACCAAGTTTATTTCGCTGGCCAAACAGGCGGCGACTGCAACTTCCAAGATTCCACAGCAGCAGGAAGCAATCAAATGGAAGCAGCTGGAAATACAGCGCGCCACAGAACAGGTAAATCATTCCACAAACCGTCTGCTGGGAACTGTAAAAAGTCTGGCAGGGGCATATCTGGGAATGCAGGGTGTTTCTTTGTTTACAAAAACAGCCGATATGCTGACCCAGTCCGCCGCACGGATTGAACGGATGAACGATGGCTTACAGACAACCGCACAACTGCAAAACATGGTGTTTCAAGCCGCGCAGAATACCTGGAGCAATTATGCGTCTATGCTGGACAATGTTTCCAAGCTGGGTACACTGGCGGGAAATGCGTTTAGTAGCACAGCTGAAGTTGTGGCGTTTTCCGAACAGCTTGCGAAACAATTCGCCCTTGCGGGAACGAGTGCGGAAGGACAGGCTGCGGCTATGTTACAGCTGACACAGGCCATGGGGTCGGGTGTTCTACGCGGTGAGGAACTAAACTCTGTGCTGGAACAGGTTCCCAATATTGTGCAAACCATAGCAGATTATATGGGAACAACGGTTGCAGGAGTTCGGGAACTTGCTTCTGATGGTGCGGTGACAGCGGAAATCGTCAAAAACGCGATGCTTTCTGCTGCGGAGGAAACCAATAAGGCTTTTGAAAAAATTCCAATGACATTTTCGCAGGCATGGACATTGGCTTCCAATATGGCCGTCAAAGCATTTCAGCCAGCTATGCAGAAGGCAACCGACCTTTTGAACAGTGAATTGGGACAAAAGGCTTTGAATGGAGTGATATCGGGCTTTCAAATGCTGGGAAACGCCGCTTCCGTTGCAATTGATTTGATTGCAGCAGGAGCGCAGTTCGTGGCGGATAACTGGGACGTAGTATCCGCTATTTTGGTTGGAGTTGGCGTTGCTGCTTTGGTGGCAGGAGGCCAAATGGTGGCATCCGCAATTGCTTCCGCAGTTGCTTGGGCAGCCGCAAACTGGCCGCTTCTTTTGGTTGTGGGAAGCGTTGCCCTCATCATCTTTCTGGCCCGGAAAATGGGGGCCACCTGGGAGGAAATCGGCGGCGTTGTCGGCGGAATCTTTATGCTGATGTACGCTTTTGCTATGAATGGATTTATTGTCCCTGCTCAAAATCAATTTGCCATGTTCGCAAACTTTATTGGAAATCTGTTTAATGACCCTGTGGCTGCCGTAAAAATCTTATTTTTGGATTTGGCACAGTTTATCGTAGACAAAATTGCAATTGCCGCCCGCGCCATTGAAACGCTGATCAATAAGATTCCAAATGTCAAAGTGGATTTGACATCCGGACTTACTGATTTGCAAAACAGTATTGCCCAAAAATCCCAGGAAATCAAAGATGCTTCCGGCTGGAAAGAGTATGTGAAAAAATGGGATTATGTGGATTATGTGGATGCCTGGAACAAAGGATCCTCTGTGGGCGGTGGAATCGGCGCAGGGCTGGATAACTTCAATATGAACGACCTGTTTGGAGGACTTTCTTCTGGAATAGGTGAGGTTCCAATTGTGTCTAATGACCTTTCCAGCATCGCGGCCGACACCTCCTCCATCAAAAAATCTGTTTCCCTGTCCGAGGAGGATTTGTCCATGCTGGCGGATATGGCGGAACGGCAGTATGTCAACAAAATCAATCTGACCAGCCAGGCGCCGGTCATTACCGTGACTGGGGCCAATACCGGCAACACCGAACTGGACCGCCGAAATATGGCAGACGCCATCAAGCGGATCCTTTTGGAACAGGCGGCCTCGGCCACCGTCAATTCCTACGCCAGGGTGTAAAGGAGGGATCTCATGGGCGCGAATCTGTACGGGCTCTACTTTGAACGGGACGGCGTGGTGCTGCGGATTCCGGTAAACCCGGAAAGCTACGCCATCGCCAAGGAAAATAACAATGCAGAATACAATGTGCTGGGGTTGGGTCCGGTAATGGTCCCCCGAAAGCCCAAACTGCAAACCATTTCCTGGGACGGATATTTCCCAGGGAATCCGGACGGGGAAGCGGTTTTGACTGCCGGGCAGTTTGCGCCCCCAAAAACCTACATTGATTTTTTCCAGTCCGCTATGAACGACCGGATTCCGGTCAATTTTGTGGCCAACCGTTACCAGGAGGACGGCACGGCGATTTTTGACACCAATATGCAGGTGCTGGTCACTGCCTTCCAATGTGAGGAAAAGGGCGGCCAGACCGGGGACTTTTATTACACACTGTCCCTGACCGAATACCGGGATTATTCCCCGCAAACGGTCCAGGTTCAGCAAACCGCCCCGTCTGCCCCTGCTACCGCCAGCACCGAACAGACCCGGGATATTCCGGCCGGACAGCTGACGGTTGGGGCTTTGGTGACAGTCAACGGGAATTACTATTATTCCAGCTATGGGAATGAACCCCACGGGACTTTTTCCGGGTTCCGGGGGAAGGTTTCCCGCATTGTGACGAACGACCCCCAGCGGGCTTATCCGGTCCACATCACCACCGAAAGCGGCGGCGCCAGAGGTTGGGTGAAACAAAGTCAATGTCAGGTGGTGAGCGGATGAACATGGAACTTCTCATCGCTGCCAAAGACAGCGGGAAAATCTGGGACGTGGCCACCCTGTCCCAGAGCGTGGACTACACCACCAACCGGACCGGCACCCCCGGACAGGCGAAATTTTCCCTGATCAACCAGGAGGGGATTTCCTTTGATGTGGGGGATGTGGTGCGGTTTTCGGTGGACGGGCAGCTGATTTTTTATGGCTGGATTTTCACCATCAGCCGGGACCGCTGGGGCGTCACCGACATTACCTGCTATGACCGGCTGCGATACCTGAAAGCAAACGCCAGTTACGCCTTTTACGGCGAGACGGCGGGGGCGATTATCCGGCAGATTGCGGAGGACTTTAACCTTCCTCTGGGAACCATTGAGGACACCGGATATGCCCTTCCATCTTTGGTTATGGAGGACAAAACCTGCCTGGATATTATCAGCGAAGCCATTCAGCAGACCCTTTTAAACACCGGAAAAATCTATGTATTCTTCGATGATGGGAACGGCCTTTCCCTTCGGGAAGCCGGAAACATGAAAAGCCCCGTGGTCATCGGGGAGAAAAGCCTGCTGACGGATTACACCTACCAGCGGGACATTGACCAGCAGACCTACAACAGCATCAAACTGGTACAGCCCAACGAGGAAACCGGCCGGGCGGAGGTTTACCAGGTGGAGGACAGCGAAACCATCGGGAAATGGGGGCTTTTGCGGCTTTATCAGAAGGTGGACGAGGCTCTCAATCCCGCCCAGATTACCGAACAGGCCAAACAGTCCCTTTCCTACTATAACCGGCCTCTGAACACACTGAAGCTGAGTTCCTTGGGTGTTCTAGGGCTTCGGGCGGGCATGATGCTGCTTGTCAACATTCCGGGGGTTGAATCCGCGGAAAAGAAATATGTCCTGCTGGAAAAAGTGTCTCACACCTTTGAGAACGACACCCACACCATGGACATTGAAACAATGGAGATTTGATATGACACTTTTGGAAACTTTGCAGGGCATCAGCCAGAACGCGGTAGGAGGAATGGGGCTCACCGACCTGACCACCGGAACCGTTACCAGTGAAAATCCCCTGGAAATCACCACCCAGACGTCCATGCAGGTGCTGAAAAGCCAGGTGCTCTACCTGACTTCGGCTGTCGTAGAAAAAAAGCTCTCCCCATTGTCCCATAGTCACACATACGGGGAAGGAATGACCACCCAAAACGCTTTGGAATCCGTTGTCTGTACCGAAAACGGACAGGCGCTTCCGGCAGACAGTTCCGGCATTACCTTAAACCGAGGACTCAAAACAGGCGACAAGGTTTTGCTGCTGCGGGTGCAGCGGGGGCAGAGATTTGTGGTGCTGTCCCGGATTTTTGGAGGTGAGAATGGATGAACACCTTGCCGCAGGGAAATAAGGCCCTGGAAAACGGCGTGGTCTTTGAGGACCAGCCTACCAACACCTTCTATATTGACCCGGTATCCCGGCGGGTGCGAGGCATGGACGATGGGAAAAACGCCATGCGCCAGGCAATTGAAATCGCCCTTTCGGTGGAGCGCTTTCGATGGGGAATTTATTCCGCCAATTTTGGGGCAGATTTTACCGGAATCATCGGACGGGACACCGGATACGCAGCGGCAGTCCTGGAAAAGCGAATCCGGGACGCTTTGAGCGTAGACAACCGGGTGCTGGGAATTTCCAACTTTTCCTATACCGCGTCCGGCGGCAGCTTAACAGCGGATATTACCATTCGGACCGTTTTCGGCGATATCGCCCAGACAGTGGAGGTGAATCTCAATTGATTGATTTCAGCGGCCAGACTTATCAGGCCATTTTAAAAGCCCAGCTTGACCGGGTGACTGATACCATTGACAAGCGGGAAGGCTCTATCATCCAGACTGCCCTTGGGCCGGAATCCTATGCCCTGGAAGAATTTTACATGGTTTTGGACCAGGTGCAGCAGTCCGGTTTTGTGCAGACGGCGGTGGGACAGTCCCTGGATTATCTGGCGGCCATTGGCGGCATTTCCCGGTATCCGGCATCGGCGGCGGTGCGGCTGGGCGTTTTTAGCAAAGACGTGCCCATTGGCTCCCGGTTTTCCACGGTGGACGGCGCAAACTCCATTAACTTTGTGGTAACGGCAGCCCAGTCAGAGGAAAACCAGTACCAGCTGACTGCCGAAACTCCCGGCGCAATCGGAAACAGCTATACCGGCCCGATTCTTCCCATTTCCGTAATTCCGGGACTGACATCCGCCCAGATTACCGATATCCTGATTCCCGGCGATGACACCGAAACAGACGAGGAACTTCGAACCCGGCTGATTTCCGCCCTGAATGAAAAGCCGTTCGGCGGGAATGTGGCTGACTACCGGCAGAACATTCTGGCTATTGACGGAGTGGGCGCAGTTCAGGTGTATCCTGTTTGGGACGGCGGCGGTACGGTGAAATGCTCCATTTTGGGGGCGGATTTTATGCCGGCGTCTCCGGAACTGGTGGAAAGCGTTCAGAAGGCCATTGACCCGCCGCCCAATCAAGGATTTGGTTATGGGTTGGCGCCCATTGGGGCGAAGGTGAGCATTGCGGCACCTGAAAGCGTGACGGTCAACGTATCCGCAACGGTGACCCTACAAAGCGGAACCAGCCTTCCTCAGGTGGAACCCCTGGTAAAAGTGGCTTTGGAAAACTATCTGCTGGACGTCCGGAAAAACTGGGGTGTTTCCACCAGTTCCGGGGAAACCAGCTATTCGGCGGACGTTTATATCGCCCGGGTGACAGCGGCAATTCTGAACGCGGGCGGCGTGGTCAATGTGACAAACGTCCAGCTGAACGGCCAAGGCAGCGATTTGATTTTGACCGAAACCGGCCAGACGCAGCAGGTTCCGGTTTTGGGGACGGTGAGTTTGAGTGAATAAGGTGGAAACCAACCTGACCGCCTATCTGCCCCGGTGGTTCCGGGACATTCTGGAATTTCAGGAGCTTTGTGAAACCGAAAGCCAGCAGTTTGAAGCCCTTGCCAAGGCCATGGGTGCAGTGGCGGACAATTTCTTTTTCCAGACCATGGATGTAGGGGCGATTGGACAATGGGAGCAGATTTTCGGCATTATTTCTGCCCCGTCCGAAAGCCTTTCTTTCCGGCGAGCGCGGCTTTTGAACCGGGTATCTACCCGGCCGCCCTTTACTCTGACCTTTTTGCAGGAACGGCTGGATGCCCTGATTGGGCCGGGTGAATACACTATCCAGGTGGATTACCCCAATTATACGCTGTATGTGGAAAGTGCGGCCCAAAATCAGGATTACGCCATGGAAATTGCTGTGACCATCAACACCATCAAGCCGTGCCATATTGTGTACATCAATCGTCCGCTGCTGACTGCCGGAATGCTGGCATCGGAAGAAATTGACCTGACCAAAACCGTGTACAATTACAAACTGGGAAGCTGGGCGCTGGGCGTTAACCCCTTTGCCAGCGACCAGGGATTGGGAGTGATTAAAATGGCAAGCCAGCCCAGTATCCAGCCGGATTTTTTAAGCGGTCTGGCGGATTTTGCGGCCAATGACCCAGCGAGTGTTCGGATTAACAAAAACATAACCATTTCTGACCTGAACAAAAGTGCCAGCGGGAATCAGGGCACGGTCACTTATACGGTCACAGAAAGCCAGGCGGCTGTTGTCACGCTGGTGGAGCTTTTGGACGCAGGCGGAAAGGTGCTGACTTCCTCCGGCGTTTATGTGCCAATCACGGGAAGTGCACAGTTCAAACACATCTTTACCATTAAGGAGGGAATTTAATGGCAAACAGACCTCTGAAAAGCAATCTTCCGGCGGATTTGCCCGATAACTGGACCAATGGAAATATTGTGGCACCGGAAGGTTCCAGCGTCGGCCTAACCACCCAGCACGGCTACAACTATCTGATGCAGCAGGTCAACGCCGCCCAGACAGCGGCCAACACTATCAATGCGGCGTTTGACGGGCTGGCCGCTTCAAATCAGCTTCCTGCGCAGAACAAGCTGGTTTATACGCTGGGCTATTCCAAATCCGGCACAACCCACGCCCTGACCGGCCTTTCCGGGGTATCCGGGACGGTTTCCTGCGTGTTCACGGCCACGGCGGCCTATGCGGCCGGGGACACTTTCACGGTGGACGGGACGGCTTACACCATCCAGCTCAGTAACGGCGAGGAGGCGGAGGACAACCTCTTTGTGGCCGGAGCCAGCGTGCCGGTGGTCGTTGATACAGCGGGGAAAAAGGTAAATTTTAAGGCGGCCGGGGGCCAAAAGCTCCCGGCGGGAACAATGGCGATTGTGCAAGTATTTACCGAAAACGGCACTTTTGTTGTGCCGAAAACCGGTAAATACAAGGTGACGGTAATTGGAAAAGGCGGGGATGCAGTTCGTAGGAATAATGCCAACAGTTTCCCTTATGCGGTTTCAGGCGCGGGTGCGGGCGGCGTTGCTATTTCTATATTGACGTTTCAAAAGAATGAATCATATCCTGTTACTGTATCAACCGCATTAAGCTCGTTCGGTTCTTTACTTTCTGCCACTTGTGGACAGAACTCTTTTCCCGAATACCCAGTTAATGTACCTGGATTAGGTGGTACTGCTTCTGGGGGCAATGTTTATAGTGTGTCTGGGCAAAGCGGTTCCACCACCATATCATCAAGCGCGTCTGGCATAGATTCAGGCGGATTAGGGGGAGCGTATACCTCTGCTGATTCTAAGCAAAGCCCTTTCCTGTCAACTCAGCCGCAAGACACTTTTACTGCAACTAAGAAAAGCGCATCTAACTATTATGAGCTTGCTCATTCAGATAATCCGAAGCGCACAAGTCCATTTATGGCATATGGATTAGGTGGTACGGGGGAATCTCGACTGATATATGAGGACGTGGTGGTACAAGGTACATCTACTTATGGAAATTCAGGCGCGGTTATTATCGAAATGGTTTTAGAATAAGGAGGGACAATATGACAAAACGATACGCATTTGTGGAATACGGCGGGCAGGTAATGTCCATTGAAACGCGCTGTTCCGGCTTTCGGAAAACGGAGGTGCAGCCCGGAGAACTGGCCATCGAGGACATCATCCACCCGGACCTGGTGAACCGGTATGTGGAGATCACCGAGGGGACCGGCGAGGCTGCTGTCGGGATGCTTTACAGCGACGGGAAATTTATCGAAAACCCCGTTGCTCCGGACAGCCGCATCACCGCCTTGGAAGCCCAGGTCGCCGCGCTGACAGGAACGGAGGAATGAGTTATGACATTGGAACAGAAGATCGAACGGGCAAAGCAGCTCCGCAAAATGGCCATGATAAACGCCGAAGCCCTGGAGGACCCAAGGGCGGCGGAGGTCCGCACACTGTATCCCGAATGGAAACCGGGGGAAGCCGTGGAGCCCGGGGACCGGCGGTACAGACCGCCCGTGGACACTCTCTACAAGGTGCGGGAGGGCAAGGGCCACACGACACAAGAAGGCTGGGAGCCGGAGAACATGGCCGACAGCTGGGAAGCCATTGACGTAGAACACGCCGGGACCATGGAGGACCCCATCCCGGCCAGGCCCAATATGCGGTACTATCCGGACAGATACTACCTGGACGGCGGCAAACTCTATAAATGCACCCGGGACACAGGACAGGCCATCGCCCAGCTGCCCCACGAGCTGGTGGGAGTGTACTTTGAATTAGTAGTATAGGAGGAATGGAGGATGAAGCATTTGAACGAAACAGTCTGCGGGATTGCGGGAGCTGTGGGAGGAGCCATTGCGGCTGCCTTCGGCGGGTGGAGCCATGATTTGACAGTACTGGTGGCCTTTATGGTAATCGACTATCTGACGGGGCTTCTGGCGGCGGCCATGGGGAAATCCCCTAAAACGGAAGGGGGTGGGCTTTCTTCGGTTGTGGGCTGGCTGGGCCTGGCCCGGAAAATTGTGACATTGCTGCTGGTTCTGGTGGCCCATGGCCTGGACGTGATGCTGGGAGTGGAGTATGTCCGGACGGCGGCGGTGATCGCCTTTATTGTGAATGAAGCATTGAGTATTTTGGAAAACGCCGGTCTTCTGGGCGTACCGCTGCCGGAGGTGTTCAAAAAGGTACTGGAAGTGTTGAAAGGTAGGGGAGAGGATTTGCCGGAAGGGAGCGATAGAAAGTGAAATGCTGCATCTTAGTGGGTCATGGAAAAGGAAGTTCCGGAGGGTACGACCCAGGGGCGGTGAATGGACAATATCACGAGTTCCGGATTGCCCGGGAAATTGCCAAGGCCGCGGCAGAAAGGCTCAGAAGCGTTTATCACGCGGACAGCGGCCTGCTGAACTATGACGGTACATACAATTTACCGGAACGTATTGCCAGATTCCAGGACCATGCTTTTGATTTTCTCGCAGAAATCCATTTGAACGCCGGTGATGGGACGGCCAGCGGCACGGAAGTCTATTATTTTCCCGGGGACAACGCCGGACAGGCCTACGCGAGAAATGTTTCCGGGGCGGTATCCGCTGCCCTGGAAATCCCAAATCGGGGCGCGAAGGGGAGCGATTATTTCGGCATTATCAGGGAAACCGTGCCCACGGCGGTGCTGGTGGAAACCTGCTTTATTGGCAAAGATCTGGACAAGGTGAAAACCGCTGCGGGGCAGCTCGCCGCCGGGAACGCCATTGCGGACGGTATTGCCGTAGCAGCCGGTTTGCAGTCAAGTGCAAGGGAAGGCTGGGTGCAGGCCTCCTCCGCCTGGTACTGGTACGAGGACGGGGAGCCGGTGAAAGACGTCTGGCGGAAATCGGACGGCTGGTGGTACCGCTTAGGGCCGGACGGCAAGATGCTCACGGGGCTTGTTGAGGTGGACGGCAAGGGCTACTATCTCAATCAGTCCCGGGCCACTGTGGGCGGCGTTTATGTGCCCCAGGGGGCGTGCGTGGTTACGGACGGCAGCGGGGCCATCGTGAAATAGCCGTTTCTTGACAATCTTCTCCATTCTATGCTATACTGAAACCGCAAGGCAAACGAAAACGGTAGGCGGTTGAGTCTGGCCCTCCGAAAGGAGGGATTGCGATGGATTATACGGCGTTGATATTACTTATCATCATCCTCTTTCTTGTGAAAGAAATAATCCGCATCAGCAATAAAAAAAGATAGGCCGCCCAACTTCCCCAAGTGACGCGGTCTATCTTTTCCGTAAAACGAGGGCGAACCGTCTATCGGTTGCCTTGCACCTTTATTATAGCCGATTCAGGCCAAAAAGTCAACCCGTCAATCTGGTTTCAATTGGCGGGATTTACTTGTCCAAGTTTGTCCATTGATATCTAATTTTGTCGAATGTTTTCCAAATATTTCCAATTCTGCTAAAGTAAAAGATATAACAGAAAAGGGGAAAACAGTATGACAGAAGCAATGGCGTTGATATGTTCTATCGTAGGACCGGGAGGAGTGGATGAAGCAGTTCTGGCAGACGTTACAGAACGGGCATCCAAACTGATTAGGGAAAATGGAGATCCTCCCGTAGAATGGAACGCGAAACAGAGCATATTCTGCCCCATGGAACAGGTATATGGCAAAAAAGCCGACACACTGCGGAAATCGGCCACTCGGGCAGCGCATAAGGTGTGGGATGTACTGGAAGAGGATCAGGAACAAATGCGGCGGGTCATCGGCAGGAGGCCTGTGATCCGGCCATATCCCCAGGAAATTGTTCTGTACCTGGCGTATTATCTCAAATTCCGGCGCCCATATTTTGAATTTACCTTGGAACAGCTGAATCGATAAAACTGGATAATAGCTGACAACATTCGACATGACATTCCGCTGAATTCGTGATATACTGATTTATGGGAGCAATCCCACTGAGGCAATGCCTCACCTTTTTCCTACTCCGCCTGATGTTGGACAGGCGGAGATTTTGTTTTATGGGAAATGGATGCAG
>DVOW01000047.1 GCA_018713335.1 Candidatus Merdivicinus intestinigallinarum
TTTTCTGTGAGTTGGGTAGCGAATGTGATTATTGGCTGGGAATTGGAAAAGTTTCGCCCGATAATTTGCTAATTGATTATAATGATTTAGAGGATTACGAAGGAAAAGAACTCACTATATTAGCAAAATTAGAATCCCGAAAGTATTACAAGGATACGCCACTCCCTGTGTTTGACATATATAAAGATTTCCTTGGACTTAATCGAGCTTTGAGAAAGCAAATAACATCAACAAAAAAGCAAGAATTTGAGAGTATTGATATTGAGGAAGATTATCTGGGGTTAGAATTCCTGGCAATATATTGATGGGGAAAAGATATGAGAAGTGCAATTAAGGAATATATAGAGCCATCAAGTAAAGAAAAGCAGGAGCTGTGGGAAAAAGCGATATTTGTGTTTGATACAAATGTGCTATTAAATTTGTATAGATATTCTGCTAAGACTAGAAATTCTTTACTTGATGCATTTCAGAGCTTTAGGGATAGAGTTTGGATTCCGTATCAAGTAGCATACGAATATATGCGTAAACGCTGTGAAGTTATCTATGAAACCGTTCAAAGATATGACCAGTTTAAAAAAGAGATAGATGCGTTTACTAATAAGGCGATTGATACTTTGCGTCTCACTTCAAGTGACGATGAGATTTCAGACCTCAAAAGATACCTCTTTAAATGGTTGGATAGCAATAAAGATAGGAACCTATTAGTTTTAAACGCTGAAGCCGATGAAATATTAGATAAAATATTGACAATCTTCGAGGGGAAAGTTGGTGCTAAACTTAGCCAGGATGAAATAGACGCTATTAAAAAGGAGGGAAAAGAAAGATATGAAAAATCTATTCCTCCTGGATATATGGATGACAAAAAACGTAAAGATCAACTTGACGATAATAATGCATATGGAGACTTAATTATATGGAAACAGATACTTCAATATGCTAAAGAGAGATCTGTGGGAATCGTTTATGTGACACACGACCAGAAAGAAGATTGGTGGAATATCGTCAAAGGTAAGACTATTGGTCCAAGAATAGAACTTAGACGAGAATTTACATCGGAAACAGGGCAAGAATTTCATATGTATTCCATGAACAGCTTCATAAATACATATAACAAAATGAATGAGGTACCAATTGATAAAAGTGCCATAGCTGAAGTAATAGGTCTTGAAAATGCTGATAAAAAAAGAGAAAGCAGGAAGAAAAGGTTAGAATTATCTTTGTCCGAGCGGATCGCCCGAGTGGAAGAAACGCTTGAAAAAATTCAGAACAGAATATCACGGCGTCAAAAAATTGTCTCTGATATTGAAAACAAATATCAGAGACAAGGAGTTGAACTTCCAGAAAATATTCAATATCAATATGATAATACTAAAGCAAAACTATCAGAGTTAGAAAGTGCTTATTTAGAAAAAACACAAGAGTTAGAAATGCTGAAACGCTCTCTAGCTTCTGATGAAGAAAAGTTGTAGAATGTGTGGCAACGCCATGGCAACAAAAAATCAGACAGCCCAAACTATCTGGATAATGAAAACAATAGAAACACTTTGAGCTAAATCCCCTAAGCAAATCCGGTTAGAATATCCCTGGCAGGAGCGAGTGGGAATAATATTTTCAGTGTTATTGCGTCCCGAAAGCCCTTGAAAATACAGGGGTTTTCGGGATTCTTGCTTTTTACTGGCTACAAAATGGCTACATCAGGCTGATTCTTTGTAGCCGGCCGACTTGAATGGCTAAGCTGTCCAGCTGATTGTCTGCCTCCACTTGTTTGTTGGGGTACAGGTAACTGTCACAGACGTTCCGCAATCAGCAAAGGCGGGAATCCCATCTCCACCAACAGACTGGCATGGCTGTGGCGATTATCATCCGCCCGAGTCCGCTTGACCTCAGACGCCTTGCTGCTATAGTCGTAATAAAGAAATGCTTGATATAGGAGAGCCGCCGGATAATATCACGAAAGCATGATTTAATATTGACGATAAATGATATCAATGTTATAATACCGTTGGCTATCAAATTCGATTGGTGGAGGGTGCTATGGCAGTTTCATATAACCGGTTATGGAAACTATTGATTGACAAAAACCTAAAGCGCACAGACTTAAAGGATTTGGCGGGCATCAGCAGCAATGTACTGGCAAAGCTGGGGAAAAATTTACCTGTTGCCGTTGATTCATTGGAAAAAATCTGCCGGTCCCTTGACTGCAATATTGAAGATATCATGGAGTTTATCAATGAGAAACAGTAACGTTACCTTACCCTTTCGCTATCCTGGCGGCAAATATTACGCCATGAATATCCTGGAGCCGTTTTGGGATTCTGTTGAACATCTGGAATACCGCGAACCCTTTGCCGGAGGGGCAACCGTTTTTTTCACAAAGCCCAAGGCCCAAATCAACTGGCTGAATGACCTGGATTCCGAACTGATGATCTGCTATCAGATGATGCAGGACCCGGAAACCAGGGAAAAAATGGCCCTGGAACTGGCCAGGGAAACCGCATCCAAGGAAAGATGGAAAGAAGTTTTGGAAAGCCGGCCCCAAAATGACTATGAAATCGGAAAAAAATATTATTACCTGAACAGGACGTCTTTCAGCGGCAAGCTGGTTTCCGCGGCATGGGGATACCGGCCCAAAAGGAGCCTGCCTCCCGAACGCTGGAAGGAACGGATCCTTCCCTGCGGCCGGTACTTGGAAAACGTGAAGCTGACAAGCGTGGATTTTTCCCAAGTGATCCGCGCCGGCGGCAGCAAGGTCCTTTTGTATGTAGACCCGCCCTACTTTTTGCCTCCTAAGCATAAACACTACCGGTGCGGCTTCGACTTAGAAGACCATGTAAGGCTTGCGGAAGAACTGAAAAAAACAAAACACAAGTTCTTTTTGACCTACGACGACTGCAATGAAATCAGGGAACTGTACCAATGGGCTAATATTTTCCCGGTGGAATTTTTTTACCGGGTGGATAATTCATCGGTCCGCGGCGGAAACCGGCAGGTTGGATTTGAGCTGATTATTACCAACTTTGAATTGCAGAATCAACTGAAATTGGAGTTTTGATCATATGCAAGAATATTGGGCTGTTCCCTACATTCCCGGAAAACAAAAGGTAAAATCCCCTCTTCGATATCCAGGCGGTAAATTTTACGCATTGAAGCATATTATGCCGTACATAGAGTGTGTGGAGCATGATGAGTACCGGGAGCCCTTTTTGGGCGGCGGTTCCGTCTTTTTCGCCAAAGACAAAGCCAAATACAATATTTTGAATGACTTGGAATCTGACATTATGGATTTTTACAGGGCCATCCTTGACGATGAGATGAGGGGCAGGCTGATCGCCCTTTTGGAAAAAGAGGAAGCCAGCAGGGAGAGGCACAGAGAAGTGAAGCAAATGCGCCCCCAAAATGATTTGGAAAGAGCGTTCAGGACTTATTATTTAAACCGGACGTCTTACTGCGGCATCATTAACGCGCCGGCCTGGGGCTATGCGAAGGGAAAAAGCTCCCCGCCGAAAAACTGGGGAAAATTTATTGAAAGCGCCGCTGCTAAGCTGGATCAGACGGAGCTGTATTCTTTGGATTATACGGATATTTTCAAGATGCCGGCAAAAGGGAAAAAGGTATTGATGTATCTGGATCCGCCTTATTATCATGCCGACCAACGGCGGGCATATACCAAACCCTTTACGCCGGAAGACCACATCCGGCTGGCCGCCAGCCTGGAAGGGTGCCCGTACCTTTTCTGCTTGTCCTATGACGACTGCCCGGAAGTCCGGGAGCTGTACCAGTGGGCAAACATATACGATGTGAGCTGGCTTTACAACACGGACAACAAGCCCGGAGAAAAGAGGAAAGCCTGCCGGGAACTGATTATCACCAATTATAAGGTGCGGCATTTATAAACGTTCCGGCATCCAAGTTTCCATCCAGGATGGACCAATGCGGTATTTCTGCAGTTCCCGGTACGGTATATACTGATGGGAAGATACGCGGTTGGGATAGTCGGGATGCTTTCTCAGCCGCGGCATGGGCACGCAGTAAAAATTCCAGCGATAGTCCGGCCGGTTGAATGTGTGCATGGACAGGGTGTTGGAATAGGGCGGGTCAACGGCGATAATCAGGCACTCAAAATCTGTGTCCAGGTAAAGCCGGCTTTGTGTGGGGTGGTCGTTGACCCGGCCTCTGGAAAGCTGCGTTTCGCAGTCGATTGCCGTATCGGCCCCCTTGAAGACCGTTCCACTCCAGGTCAGCCCCTTCACCTGGAAACCGACATACCGGCCGCCGCGGGTTTTTAAAGCTGCATCGCATTTATCGGGCCGTTTCCGGCCGGTGACCGTCGGCGGATATACCTGAATCCGGTTTTCCTCCAGCATTTTGAAAAGGACATGCTCCCGGATGAACCCCCGCAGATTCATATCCCAGATCCGGAAATTGTCCTTGATAAAGATGGCCCTGAGGATGTAGTCGCTTTTGAGCCCCATCAGACTGCTGGATTTTGGCAGGCACTCATTTTCCCCGGGGGACAGCAGCTTTCCGGGAAATTCCATGTTTTTTTCGATGCCCAGCTGCCAGTACTGATTGGTCCAGCAGCTGTCCGTTTTGAGATACATGGGGCTTTGGATGTATTCCGAGTATTCATGGACCCGCGGCAGTGATTCCCTTGGCACGATCAGCACGGTAAAGGGATCGTAGGACACCAGCCCGACCAGGTAATCCGCAAAATCACAGACCCGGTGGTAATAGCCCACCGACTCTCTTCCCGATTTAGCGCCGTGGGTTTTATGGGGCTTGTAGGAAACGATCCCCTCTGAGCACCCCTTGGCGTAGGGGGTCTTCAGCTGTAATGTATGCCCGTTGACGACTCGGTCGATGTCGGTATCTCCCCCGACTTCGACGCATTGGATTTCATTGGCGGCCATCATGGAATCAAATACCACCTCGAAGGCGTGCCCCTTTATCGTCCTGGCAACCTCCGAATGTCCGGAAATGACGCTGTCAAGGTCCTCCCGGGTGATGCACATAGCCGAACACAGGATATCTGCTTTTTCCTCAGGGGGCAGGCTGCCGGCCCTTTGTCCATAATATCTTTCCGCGATTTCCATGATTTCGCTGATCCTGCCGCTGCTTAAATTTTTCATTAGGTGCTGACGAAAGTTCTCCATGCTTTTCCCTCCGCAAACCGTTTTGTATCCCCGTTTCCTGAACGTCCGCTTTTCTTATATTATAACGCATCTGTACAGAATCGTCCAGCTTGATTTGGCGGCCTTCTTTTTTGCTTTCCCGCCTTGCTCCAGGGTTGACAAAGGGGCGGAAAAGCGGTAAAATAATTTTAAGTATGTACCTGAATTTATACAATTTTGGAGGGAACTGTACCCATGGAAGAAAAGAAAGTCCGTACCCGGTTTGCCCCCAGCCCCACCGGCTATATGCACATCGGCAACCTGCGTACTGCCCTTTACACCTACCTGATTGCCAAGAAGTATAACGGCACCTTTATCCTGCGCATTGAGGACACCGACCAGGCCCGTTATGTGGAAGGCGCTGTGGACATCATCTACAACACCCTGCGGAAAACCGGCCTCATCTGGGACGAAGGCCCCGACATCGGCGGCCCCGTAGGCCCTTATATCCAGAGCCAGCGCATGGGCATGTTCAAAAAATACGCCGAACAGCTGGTAGAAATGGGTCACGCCTACTATTGCTTCTGCGACAAAGACCGGCTGGAAGAACTGCACAAGATCCAGACCGCTTCCGGCATGCCCACCAAGTACGACGGCCACTGCCGCAACCTTTCCAAGGAAGAAGTCCAGGAAAAACTGGCCGCCGGCGTCCCCTATGTCATCCGGCAGAAATGCCCCACCGAAGGCACTACCACCTTCCATGACGAAGTGTTCGGCGACATCACTGTGGAAAACTCCGTCCTGGACGACCAGATTCTGATCAAAGCCGACGGTATGCCCACCTACAATTTCGCCAACGTAGTGGACGACCACACCATGGGCATCACCCACGTGATCCGGGGCAACGAGTACCTGTCCTCCACCCCCAAGTATAATCTCCTGTATGAGGCATTCGGCTGGGATATCCCCACCTATATCCACGTTTCCCCCGTTATGAAGGACGCCAACAACAAGCTGTCCAAGAGAAACGGCGACGCTTCCTTTGAGGATCTGGTGGCCAAAGGGTACCTGCATGAAGCGGTCATCAACTATATCGCCTTGCTGGGCTGGGCCCCCAAGGGAGAAAACGAGATCTTCACCCTGGAAGAGCTGATCCAGGAGTTCGACGTGTCCGGCATTTCCAAATCCCCGGCCATTTTTGACCCGGCCAAGCTCAAGGCCATCAACGGCGCGTATATCCGCAAGCTGTCCAAAGAGCAGTTCATTGAGGGCGCGCTGCCCTATATCCGCCAGTCCTGCAAAAAAGAGGACCTGAACCTGGACCTTCTGGCGGAACTTTTGCAGCCCCGCACCGAGGTGTACACCGATATTCCCGAGCAGATCGACTTCATCGACAGCCTGCCGGACTATGACATCGCCCTGTACACCCACAAGAAGATGAAAACCAACGCTGAAACCTCCCTCACTGTGCTGAAGGAGATCCTGCCGGTTCTGGAAAACCTGAATGACTGGACCTTGGATTCCATCAACGGCGCGATGGCGGAGCTGGTGGCAAAATTGGGCGTCAAAAACGGCTATGTCCTGTGGCCTTTGCGGGTGGCTGTTTCCGGCAAGCAGTTTACTCCCGGCGGCGGCACGGAAATCGCCGAGCTGCTGGGCAAGGAGGAAACCATCCGCCGCGTAAAAGTAGGCATCGAAAAGCTCAGCAAATAATATCACTCGAACAATATGGGGCGTCCTGCAAAGGACGCCCTGTCATTTCTTCCACAAAACGAGGTGTTTTCATGAAAATCGTTGTATTGGCCGGGGGACTCAGCCCGGAACGGGACGTTTCCCTTTCTTCCGGCGCGCTGATTGCCAACGCCTTAATGGAATCCGGCTATGAAGTTATGCTCTTAGACTTATTTTTCGGCACAGACAGCCGGGATTTCCCGCCGGTGTACCACAGCCACAAAGACAGCGTACAGTTTTCCTACCAGATTCCCAGCGCCGCCCCGGATTTGGAAGCCATCCGGGCGGAATCCAAGACCCCTCATAGCCTCATCGGCCCCGGCGTTTTGGAAATCTGCCGGGAAGCGGATTCCGTCTTCCTGGCCCTCCACGGCTCCATCGGGGAAAACGGCCAGCTCCAGGCCGTTTTGGACACCCACGGCATCCGCTACACCGGCACCGGTTACACGGGCAGCCTGCTGGCCATGGACAAAGACCTTTCCAAGACCCTCATGCGCGCAAACGGCGTTTCCACCCCGGATTGGCGGCTGGTCAGGCTGTCGGGACCCCAGGACTTCTCCTGGGTCCCCTACCCTTGTGTGGTAAAACCGTGCAGCTGCGGCTCCAGCGTCGGGGTATCCATGGCGGACACCCCCAAGGAGCTGGAAGCGGCCCTGGATGCCGCCCGGAAATACGAGGACATGGTGCTCATTGAGGAAAAAATTACGGGCCGGGAATTTTCCGTGGGCATTTTGGCCGGGAAAGCCCTGCCGGTTATTGAGATCCGGCCCCTGTCCGGCTTTTACGACTATGAGAACAAGTACCAGCAGGGATTGACGGAGGAAATCTGCCCCGCCCAAATCCCCGACTCTCTGCGGAAGCTTTTGCAGGACCAGGCGGAAAAGGTCCACCAAATCCTGCGGCTGGGATTTTACTCCCGGGTGGATTTCCTGGTGGATGAGCAAGGCCGCCCGTACTGCCTGGAGGCCAACACCCTGCCCGGCATGACGCCCCAAAGCCTCCTGCCCCAGGAGGCCGCCGCCCAGGGGATCTCTTACCGGGAACTTTGTGAGCGCATCGCCTTCTCCAAATAAATGATGATAAAACAGCCCCCTGTTTCCGGACTTGGAAACAGGGGACTTTTCGCTGTATGGAAAAATTACAAATTACAGTTCCAGGCGCAGAATCCGCAGCTGGAAGGGAGCTGCCGCCCCGGTCACAACGCTGCCATCCAGCCGCACTTCCCCGGATACAGGGCGTTCCAGCTGGTCGGCCAGGGAAACGGACGCGGGCGCAAAGCCGCAGTCCACGGTGAATTCCCCGTTTGTGCCTTCGGTTTCATAGAGCTTCACGATAACGGCCTTGCCGTCCTCGGACATCTTCACAGAGGAAAGCAGCACATTTCCGGACACCAGACGGACCAGGGAGTCCGAAACCGGCAGCTTGCCGGGATGGGGCTGGCCGGCAACAGTAAAGACGGGATGCTCGTAATCCTGTACCAGCTTGGCGTAATCCGCGTTGGATTTGCCGGGGACCGCCGGGATCAGGGCAAACTCAATATCGTGGCGGCCGGTTTCCGGCGTGGGATCCGGGTCATACGCGCCGCGGATCAGGGTCACGCTCATGCGGCCGTTGGCGGTGCGGTAGCCGTATTTGGTCTGTGCCGTCAGCAGAAGGGCGTCTTTCTCGTCCTCCGCCATGACAAAACGGTTGGCGGGCAGGTCCATTTCCCGGCCTTCCCGGCGCAGGAAGCTGAAGGGCACGTCATAGAGGAATTTTTCACCGGCGCAGGAAGCGGGCAGGGTGAACTGCAGGCAGGGGATCCCCTTGTCATCGCCGCCGAATTCCCGCCAGTCGCAGGTGGCATGGTACCGGAGAACCGGGCTGTCCTCGTCCAAGGACACCTCTATGCGAAGGGTGGAGGCGCTGAAGGGCATGGAGATCTCCAGCCGCTGTCTGGTCTTTCCAGAAGACAGGGGGCGCATTTCCGCTTTGGTCAAAGGGGTAACCTCTTTCTGACGGCCGGTAAACCAGGCGCTCATGCCGCCGTTCCAGCCGGTGACTTCTTTCCAAACCGCCTCGGTGGCCAGTTCAAACCGGGCCTCTTTCCCTTCCGGGATCAGTTCCCGGCCGGTTTCCTTGTTGTACAGGGAGCAGAGGGACGCAGTTGCCGGGTTGAATACGGCCTTCACCTTGCTGTTTTCCAGCACAAAGGTTTCCGGATGCTGGGTGCGCATATCGTTGACGAAAACGCAGCCGGGCTCCACCGGTCTTTCCCCAACCAGCACGGCAGTCCAGCCGGATGCGGGGACTTTTACTTTGGCCAGGATCCGGGCAAACTTGTGGCCCCAGTAGTAGCCGCCCTGTTCCAAGATCTGGGTGTCCAGCCACTGGCCTTCCGGCAGGCGGACCGCCAGGCGCTTTTCGTCGCCCTCATAGTCCCAGACAACAAACTCCGTTACCTCATCCCGTTCCCAGGGAGAGGAGTTGAACAGGTGGAAGATCCGGGTCTTGCCGGCGGTGTGGCCGCAGCCGCCCATAATGCCGCCGAAGCCCGCGCCGCCGCCTTCTCCGCGGGAGAATGCAACATCGGCAGGGTCCATCAGGGACTGGGTGTCCATCTGCTCCGCCAGCCGGTAAAACGCAGCTTTCCGGCGGGCAGCGGCCGCGCCCAGGGTTTCCTGATACAGACCGGAAGCGTATTCCCGGGTTTCCGTTACGCCGGAACCGGGGATGATGTCATGGAAGTGGTTGAAGAGCACCTTTTCCCAGGCTTCCGCGAAAATTTCCGGATGGGGTTTGGCCCCGGTCCGGAGGACGGAGGCTGCATCGAACAGCTCGGCATCCTGCAAAGCCCGTTCCGAACGGCGGTTCCCGGCCTTGATGCGGCTCTGGGTGGTGTAGCAGCCGTCGCAGAGGAAGTTGATCTCCCCTTCCACCACCGGCAGGGTTTCCCGGCGGGCTTCCACGGTGTGGAAATATTCATGGAAGGTGGAGAAAGTAAATTTGGGGTAAACCGGCCAGCTGTTCATCTCAATGAGGCAGTCCAGATCCCGGCGGGTAGGTCCGCCGCCGTGGTCGCCTACGCCGTAAACCTTTAAAAGGGCCTTGGAACCGGTCAGCTCCTCCAGCTTAGTGGCGTGCTCCGCCAAGGTGGTGTCCATTTCCCCGTTGTACCAGAAAGGCTCGGTGTACAGGATGAGCTCCGCGCCGGATGGGGCGCGCCAGCGGTTCAGGATGTTTTCCCCGATCCGGCCCCGGCAATGATAATAGTATTTCACGCCGCCCTCAGCGGAAATTTCCGGCACGTTCCGGCTGTGGCCGAAGGTATCCGGGTCAAAGTCCACTTCCAGGCTGTCGGGATCGACGGAAAAGATTTTAGATAAGTAATTTTTGGCGTATAAAATATGCCGGGACAGGCTTTCGCCGTTGGCCATATTCTTGTCTGTTTCCACCCAGGCGGACGCAGTCAGCTCCCAGCGGCCTTCCGCCACCCGTTCCTTGACTTCCGCAAGCATTTCCGGAGCGAACCGTTCCAGAATCCGGTAAACGGAAGCCTGGGACTGGGAGAATTTGAAGTCCGGGTACTCCTTCATGATCTGGAGCATGGTGCGGAAGGTGTCGATAGTGGTGTTGACAGTTTCGTCAAAGCCCCACATCCAGTTCATGTCAATGTGGGCGTGGGCGGCGCAGAGGAACTCATAGCTTTTGGCTTCCTCCGCCGCGGGAAGCAGCTCCTTTTCCGCGGCCTCCGCCGTCTGGTTGGAGATGACGCCTTCCTTTTCCAGGCCTGCCCGCAAAACGCAAAGCGCCGCCTGAATCAGGGGTTCATACTTCCCGTCTGCCGCTTCCGAAAGGGTCTGCACAAACCGCAGCTCCCCCCGGATGCGCTTCTGCCAGGATGTTTCCTGGGGCAGCTGGTCGAACCGGTCAAACTCATGGACAATCTGAATCATAAATATCCCTCCTGTTAACCCTTAGTCACGGGCGGCTTCGGCCATTGCCAGGATGTTTTCCGCCGGCACATTGGGCAGCACTTCCTCGTGGCTGGGTGAAATGACGATATTGGGTCCTAAGATATCCCGGACGCGGTGCACCTCGTCCTTGATCTGCTGGGGGGTGGCGTTGACAAAGAAGGTCTGGGCGTCAATACCTCCTACAAAGGCCAGGTCGTTTTTATACTGGGCCAGCTCGCTGGCGCTCATACCCGCCGCCTGGGCCTGGATGGGGTGTAGGATGTCCACGCCCGCGTCGATTAAGTCGGGAATAATGCGGTAGATGGAGCCGCAGGAGTGGAGCATGATCTTTTTGTTGTACTTTTTGCCCACCGCAATGAGCCGTTTAAAAGAAGGCAGGACGAATTTCCGGAACAGCTCCGGGGAAATGAACAGGTCCCGCTGGGTGCCGAAATCGTTGCCGAAGAACATGACGTCGGCCCGGTCCCCCAGTGCGGAAAAATATTTCTCATTGGCGGCCACATAGTAGTCCACAATATGCTCTGTGGCGGCTTCCACCACTTCCGGGCATTCGTACATTTTGATGAAGTAGTTTTCCATGCCGAAAAAGTCGGCGATGTTATGGAAAAAGGGGCACCACATGCCGGTAAAGACCATTTTATCCGGGAACTGATCCACCTGCTTGTAAATTTCAGTAAAATCGCAGTAGTCCGGGTCGGGCCAGGGGTATTTCTCAATATCCGCAACGGTTTCCGCATTGGCGAAGCAGCCTTCGGCGCTTAGGGTGTGGCGTTCTGTGCCGTAGGAAGGGTCGATGGCAGGGCGGCCGGAGGGGTGATGGTAGCCGCTGTCGGCGGTGAACCACCGGCAGTCGTCGTTTAAAAACTCAAAAATTGCCTCCCTGGTGGGTTCAATCCCCCACTTTTCCGCGTAAATCGGGACAGTGGCGTCGTTGGGATGGCCGGTCCACATAGCGCCGCCGTTTGTGCTTTTGCGGTTAAAAATTTCCAAAACTTTTTCACGGGAAGTCATAGCTGTTCTCCTCTCATCTAAAATTAAATCCATCATAATCACCGTACCGCCGCTAACAGAAACACGATACGAAAATCATTACCCTCTTTTTATAATTTTCTTGCCTTGAATAAAACCGAAATAGGAAGCATTTTCGCTTTTTTGGCTTTGTCGCTAATCTCACCTTCGGCCTGCATCGTTGCCTCGTCGGTTTGCTCAACCATTTGCTCGATTACAAATCCCGCTTTTGCCAAAGCGTTAACATAGGTAGATATTTTCCGGTTACACAGCAAAATTTCACTATCATCTACCGGCATTTTGAAGTAGGATTCATCAAAATAGCTTTTGTTCATCACTAAGGTGTTGTTGTTTATTATAATTTTCCGTTCGTCACAGGACCATGCAATACAGTAATTGAGTGTATGATGCCAACTAAAAATGAAGATGCCGTCTTTTTTCAGATATGAGGCGATTTTCTGGAAAGTACCATCCAAATCGGTTGTCCAGCCGATCCCATAAATTGAATATACATAATCAAAATAATCTTTCGGTATATCCATGTCCGCTTCCATTGGAGAGCAGATGAATTTGGCAGTATAACCATTTTCACTCAGATACCGCTTGGCATTTTCAATCTGCCTATGTGAAAAATCTACACCCCACAATTCGCCAGCCTTTCTGTCCGCATGATACTTCAGTGAATGGCCGCTGCCACAGCAAATTTCAAGCATTTTTTTACCTGAAACATCTCCAAACAAATGTAATTCATCCTCGGTTACAAAATGTACTCCATATGTAGGAAGCGCCGTGGTCCCAAACCATAGGTCAGCGTGCGCATCCCAATAATTCTGATTTGTTTTTAATATTTCATCTCTATGCATTTGTATTCCCCGTTGATTATTTCAAAAAGTATTTTCGATTTACAATCACACTTCTTTCATTATACGGCTTTTTTCACGAGAAAAAAAGGAGTTTTTTTTATTTTTGGTACTTTCCTTGGATTTTTCAAAAAAGGGTTCTTTTCCTTCCGCCCATTGGAATATTCCAGCCAAAGGGCGGATATTCTATCAATAAATTGCGTGCCTCAAAGGAGGATTCTGCATGGAAAATCGGAATTTTTGGGAAAAAGCGGGAGTTTACGCTGGATTTATCATCGGAACCCTGCTGGTAGGGGGGCTGGCCGGATTTCTCATCCGGGGCAGTATGGAAACCTACGCTTCCCTAAATCAGCCGCCCCTGGCGCCCCCTGGGAAGGCGTTCCCTATCGTTTGGGGGATTCTGTATCTGCTCATGGGCATCGGCTCCGCCCGGGTATTCCTGACGGGGAAAAGCGGCAGGCGTTTCGCCCTGGTCGTATATTGGGTCCAGCTATTTTTCAACTTTTGCTGGAGCCTGATTTTTTTCAACGCCCGGATGTATCTGGCGGCCTTTTTGTGGCTCATTGTCCTCTGGGTGCTGATCGCCATGATGGTTTATGCCTTTTGGAAGCTGGACCGCCCCGCCGGGCTTTTGCAGATCCCGTATCTCCTTTGGGTGGCCTTCGCCGGATATTTGAACTGCGCCGTCTGGCTTCTGAATTGACGAAAGAAGCGCTTCTCCTTGTGGAGAAACGCTTCTTTTTATATTTCTTTGCGGGCTGTATATTCCGCCCAGACGGTTTCAAACCAATCGTCGGTCCTGGGCAGTGGCCGCACCGGCACAAACCGGGAATGGAAGCCATTCCCTTGCAGGGATGTTTCCACCCAGTCCTCCCGGTGGGAGCCGTTCCCAGGGTAATACCGGCAGGCGGCCAGCTCTTTTCCTCCCAAAAATCCCGGCACAGAAAGGAGCTGCCCGTTTTCGTCCGCGATGAGGGCGGAACCCCGGCTGCCGCAGGCAGTCCCGGTAAGGCCCATGGCCGACAGCATGGCGCTCTGAACCAGCAGCATATCCCGGTTTTTATAGGCGCGGGGCAGTTCCAGAGGGCTTTTCACCGCTGTCCCCTCAAAGAATCTCTCCATAGCTCCCGCGATTTCCCCGGCCAAACGCTCCATCTCCGGCAGGGAGCGAAGCTGGGCCGCGAAAAGGCTCATTTGCTTCTGAAAATAGGCCCGCTGTTCCCGGACGCCGGTTTCCCCGCCGGAAAGGAGCCGGCCGCACTGGGACAAAAGTTCCTCCGCCGCTTGTTGGGCAAATTCCGGCAGCCGTTCTTCCGGGACCGGCTTGCGGCAGGTGTCGGCGATATGCTCCGCCGCCCGCTGGGAACCCACCTGAGTGGAATTTAATGCGCTGCCGCCGGGACGGGTAACGCCGAAGGTACCCGCCGCCTCTCCTGCCGCGTACAGCCCGCTGACAGTGGTCTGCCAGTGTAGATCCACGGCCAGGCCGCCGTTGTTGTGCTGGGCGCAGACCGCCGCTTCCAGGGGCTCCCGCCAAAGGTCGATGCCATGGGATGCGTACAGCTCGATGGCTTTGGGGTTCATATGGGCCAAACGGGCAATGGGGGTGTCCTGAAACGCCCCGGAACGCTCCAGGTAGTGCCGGGCTTCCGCCGAAAGGCCGGAAAAGCCCTTTTCCAGGCCCTTGGGATTCATGCGGAAATCCAGGAACACCCGGTTGCCTTTGTGAAAAGTTTCGTGATAGACAATCAGGTCAATAAGGGAGGAACCGGCGATTTTCCGGGTGTCGAAGGGCCATTGATACCCTTTTAAAAACACGAAGTCCAGAGCCTGTTCCGGGGTTTCGAAATATTCCGGGAGGAATTCCCGTTCATTCCCCTCCCGGTCCACGGCAATATACCGGGGCAGTACCTGCTGGTAGGTCCCCGAAAGGTTCCAGCGGAATTTTGTGGAAGCCAGGCCGTACTGCCATTCCTGCAAATTGCAGGCTGAGGCCCCCGCCTCCAGGGCCATCCCCGTCATGCCCGTCTGACTTTCCGGGTAAACGGAGGCTTCGTACACAATGGCCGGGCCGCCGGTGGCCAAAATCACCTGGCTGCACAGGAACACGGTCAGCCCCCAGTCGGAATCGGACAGGCGGTTCAGATCCAGGGCCAGCACGCCCCGGACGGCGTTGTCCTCTACCAGAAGGCGCACCGCCTGCATCTCGTCATAAATGGGGATCCCTTTGCGCCGGACGGATCCCTCCAGTTTTTCCGTCATGATCTTGGAGGTCAGGGGCCCGCAGGAAGTGGCCCGCCGGTAGGGGTCGTGGTCGGTTTTGTAGCCCACATATTCCCCATAAATGTTGGTGGGAAAGGGCGCCCCCAGGTTCACCAGCTTCATAAAGGACCTTAGGGAACCGGCCGCCTCCGCCAGGGCCGTATCCCCGTTGACGCTGCCCCCCTGGAACAGGTTGTCCGCCAGCTCATAGATGCTGTCGGCGGCGTCGGAGCACAGGGACAATTTATAATAGGTCTGCTTGTCGCTGCCGGTGTTCCGGGAAGTCCCCATGTTCACCCCTTCGGTGAGGATGGCAATTTCTTTCCGGCCCAGGTCAAAAAGGGCGTCGGCGGCGTTGAACCCGGCGCACCCGGAGCCGATGACCAGGGTGTCCAAGGCAATTACGGCGATATCCTGCCCCTTACTTTCCACAAATCTCATGGGTTTGCGTCCTTTCTGCCGGTTACAGGCGCCGGATGTGGAACCCGCCGTCGGCGTTCAGAACCGTGCCGGTGCCGAAATCCAGAAGCCCTGAACAGGCGGCGGACACACAGTTTGCCACGTCCTCCGGCTGGCCGAACCGCCGGATGGGCGTGACCCCTTCGGCAATCATCTTCTCATACTTTTCATGGACCCCGGCGGTCATATCCGTGGCGATGATGCCGGGGCGCACCTCAAAAACCGGGATCCCGTACTGGGCCAGCTCGTCGGCGAACAGCTTGGTGATCATGGAAATCCCCGCCTTGGAAATGCAGTATTCCCCCCGGGATGTGGAAGAAGTGTAGGCGGAGATGGAGGAGATATTCACAATTCGGGGTGTATATTGTGGAAAACCCCGCTTTTGACAGGCGATCATCCGGTTGGCGGCCCCCTGGCACATAAAGAAGGTCCCCTCGCAGTTGATGCGCATAAGCCGTTCAAAGCTCTCCGGCGTGGTTTCCAAAATGTTCAGCCGCACCTTGCAGGCCACCCCGGCGTTGTTTACCAGCACGTCAATGCGGCCGAATTTTTCTAAGGCGTGATCCAATAGGGCCTCCCGGTCCTCCGGCACGGAAATATCCGCCCGGACATAATCGGCCTCCCCCTGCCGGTTCAATTCCGCAAGCAGATCCTTGACCTCCTCCGGGGCGGCTGTGGCGCATAAAACAACAGTATAACCGTCGGACAGGAGCTTTTTGGCAATGGCCAGTCCGATCCCCCGGCGGGCGCCGGTGACAATGGCAATTTTTTTCATGGGAAACTTCCTTTCTCAGGGGCTTACAGCCGGGGTTTTTGGCCTTGTACTGCCTCTTGATACAGCTTTGTATAGACGGGGTCCCGCACCACGCACCCGGCTTTGGAGCCGAAGCGCATGAGCTGGCTGCACTTTCCGCAGGCAATGCAGCATTTTTTAGGATCCAACTCTTCTCCGGAAAGGATCTCTTTGGCAAGATCCGGGTAGGCGAAGGCCATGCGGCCGAAGCCGGCAATCTGGAAATACCCTTCCCGGACCGCCCCCGCCGCCATCCGGGGCGCAAACTGCCGCAGATAGCTTAAGCCGGAGCCGATGACGATCAAATCCGGATACGCCTCCTGGATGGACCTGGTGCAGTCTAACATCCGGGCCACCCCAACCAGGGGGGATTCCGGCAGATCGTAGGGCTGGAAATCGGCGGGGCGGTTCACATGGGGGTTCACATAGGGGTTGCCGATGGTGATGTCCAGCAGATCGACGCCTAATTCCTGATGAAGGATTCTCACAAGCTTTTTGGGTTCCGTCAGATCCGGCGTCAGGCCGTCCTTTTCATTGACGCCGAAGCCGTAAGGATACGGGAACCCGTCATAAATGTTCAGCCGGGAAGTGACCAGGAACCCGCCGGAAACCCTGGCTTTGGCCGCCATGACGCTTTCCCGCAGGAACCGGGTGCGGTTTTCAAAGCTGCCGCCGAAAATGCCGGGGCGGGTGTAGGCGGACAAAAGCTCGCTGCCCAGGTACCGGTGGCAGGATTTGATGTCCACCCCGTCGAACCCGGCCTTCTGGGCCAGGTAAGCCGCCTCCCCCATACGCTTAATGAGGCGTTTCAAGTAGTCGTCGCTGACGATCCGTTCTTCCGGGATGGGGCCGTCCTTTTCAAAGATCGGGCTATTATAGGCGATCAGCGGCTCCGGGACGCCGTGGGGCTTGCTGTACCGGCCGGAATGGGTGGCCTGCATGATGATCAGGGGCGCGAAGCCGTTTTCCTTCATGGAAATTTCCCGGATGCGGTCGTTCATGGCCCGGAAAGCGTCCAGGTTCTCCTCTTTGATCCACAGCTGGCGGGGATTGGCCCGGCCTTCCTCCCAAACGGCGGTGGCTTCCTCCCAGATGAGCCCCGCCCCGCTTTTTGCAAATTTGTCATACCGCCGCAGGGTCAGCTCGTCCGGCTTGCCGTCGGCGGCGCCGTCGCAGCCCTCCATGGGCTGAATGGCGATCCGGTTGGGGATTTCCCGCCCTTCCAGCCGGACGCCAGTTTTCAATGGGGCGGTATCCTCCCCAAAAGGCAAATAGATCCCTTCGTTTTTTGCTTCTTTTTGAATTTCCCCGATATTTTTATAATGAAACATACTGCCAGCCTTTCTGGCGGAAAAGCCTTCCGCCGCGTCTTTTTCCCTAAAAATTTTTCCTTTTGCTTTCTTTTCTTACTATTTTATGATAAAATAAAGCGGTGAGAAAATCTAGGCTTTGCTTTGGATATTTTATGCAGAATTTGTTTTTGGATATGCTGATTGCAGAGGAAAACGCCTTAGAAAGGATGAGCCATATGCTGCACATGAAAACCGGACTCACCTCTGTCACTTTCCGGCAGAAAAGCCCGGAGGAAATCATCGCCCTGGCAAAAGAGGCGGGGCTTACCGGCATCGAGTGGGGCGGGGACGTCCATGTCCCGGCCGGAGATGTGAAAACTGCCGCTTCCATTGGCCGCAAAACCCGGGAGGCCGGCCTGTCCGTCCTCTCCTACGGTTCCTATTTTCACGGGGACCAAGGGGAGGATTTCGCCCCGGCGCTGGAAAGCGCCAAGGCCCTGGGCGCGCCTTTGATCCGCGTCTGGGCCGGACGGAAAACCCTGGAGGAAAGCTCCGCGGAAGAAATAGAAGACCTAGCCGGACGGTTCCGGGAGGCGGCGGAAATGGCCCAGGAGGAAGGGATGGACCTGGCTTTTGAGTACCACAGGGGGACTGCCACCCAGACGATCACCGGGGCCTTGGAGTTTCTAAAAGCAATCCGGGCCTGCAACGTGTCCTGCTACTGGCAGCCGAACCCGGAGCTGACAAAAGAGGATCATCTGGCGGAAATTGACGCCCTGCTCCCCTTCCTGTCCAATGTCCATGTATTTTCCTGGGACAAGGACAGCAGCCGGTTCCCTCTGCGTCAGGGGGAGGACGGCTGGCTCGCTTACCTGGGCCGCATCCGGGAAGGCGGCAAAAACCGGGCCCTGATCCTGGAATTTGTAAAAGGCGACAGCCCGGAACAGTTCCGGACCGACGCCGCTGTTTTAAAGGAATGGGCCTCCCGTCTGGCACTTTAAAAGGAGGAGCATTATGAAGGAAACTGCCGCTTTTATCAATGTCAGCGCCCAAAACGAGCTGTCCCGCGTCTATGATGACGCCGTTTATAATAAGCTCTGCCAAACCCTGGATCTGACCCGGGAAGTAATCCTGGCGGAAAACTTCGAGGAGCACCGGGAACGCCTGTCCAAGGTATCATATTTATTTGCCACCTGGGGCATGCCGGCCCTGACGGAGAAACAGATCGGGGAATACCTGCCCAATTTGAAGGCTGTGTTTTACGCCGCCGGTACGGTGCAGGGCTTTGCCCGCCCCTTTTTGAACCGGGACGTCAAGGTGTTCAGCGCATGGGCCGCCAACGCCGTCCCTGTGGCGGAATTTACCGTGGCCCAGATCGTCCTTTCCGGGAAAGGCTACTTCCAGGGGATGCGCCGCATGGAAACAGGCGGCCGGGAGGCCTTCAGCGCCTTCTCCCACTCACTCCCCTGCAATTACCGGGTGAAAATCGGCATCCTGGGGGCGGGCATGATCGGTTCCCGGGTGCTGCAAATGCTTCAGGGATATGATTTTGAAACGCTGGCTTACGACCCCTTTGCCAGCGAGGAAAAACTGGCCGCCCTTGGGGCCAGGCGGGCCTCCCTGGAGGAGATTTTCTCGGAGTGCCAGGTGATTTCCAACCACATCGCAAACCTTCCCGCGACTCAGAAAATACTGCGGTATGAGCATTTTTCCAAAATGAAGAAAAACGCCGTGTTCATCAACACCGGCCGGGGCGCTCAAATCGTGGAGGACGATCTGGCCCGGGCCTTGCGGGAGGACCCGGACCGCACCGCCCTGCTGGACGTCACCTGGCCGGAGCCGCCGGAAGCGGATAGTCCCCTTCTGACTCTGCCCAACTGCATCCTTTCTCCCCATATTGCCGGGAGCATGAACAACGAAGTGGCCCGCATGGGGGCGTATATGGCGGAGGAATACGAGGCCCTTTCAGCGGGGCGTCCCTGCCGGTATCAGGTCACCTTGGACATGCTGGAAACCATGGCGTAGCGCTATGATGCCTTCCCTGATCCCCCAGATGCAGTACCGGGAGGATGGCCGGTCCCCCCACAGCCATTTCCACCTGTCCTGCGAGCTGGTCTTTGTCTGTTCCGGCGCGGCGGAGTTTACCATCGACGGCCAGAAATACTTAGCTGAGGAACAGTCGGCGGTCTTTATCAGCAACTACGAACAGCACGAGGTCCGCATCCTCAAAGGCCCTTACCGCCGGTATTTTGCCATGATTCAGGCCCAGGAGCTGGAACGGGCCTTCCCAAATTCCTCCCTGCCGGGGATTTTTAAAAACCGGCCGGCAGGGTTCTCCCACTGTGTGTCTTTAAAGGAATTCGGCCCGGAACCGGAACGGCTCTTTGCCCGGCTTTTGGAGGAAACCTCCTCCTCTGCGCCCTACGGGGAGCAGATGGTCCAAAACCTTTTGGAGCAGCTGCTGATTTTGGTGTACCGGGCCTGCCCGGAAAATTTCTCCAGCATGGAGGAAGGCCCCGGCGGCCGGATCCGGGAGGTCCAGCAGTACATCGAAGCCCATTTTGCCGAGGACCTGCGGGTTTCCGGCCTGGCCCGGAAATTTTACATGAACCACTGCTACCTGACCCATCTTTTTAAAAAGCAGGTGGGCTACAGTCCCAAGCAGTATATCCTCCTAAACCGGCTTTCCTACGCCCAGGAGCTTTTGGAAACCACCCAGCTCCAGGTTTCCCAAGTCGCGCTCCAATGCGGGTTTGGGGACGTCAACAACTTTATCCGGGCGTTCCGGGAATGGTTCGGGGTGTCCCCCAGCCAGTTCCGGAAACAGAACGGCAAACGCCTGCCCTCATGAAAACAGCGCATGGAGCAGATCCATGCGCTGTTTTGCGTTCCGATATTAGTCCAGATGCTCAAAGAGGTCTTTGGCGATATTGGTAGAAAAGTCGTTGGCTTTTTTAATATCTTCATCGGTGAGTTTGCCATAACCAAACAGGCCTTTGGATACCTTCAGCTCCAGCTTGCCGGAAATCTCCACTTTGTTGGCTTTAAAGATTTCTTCCAGTTCCGCCACGCCCTGGGTACCGGTCTTGGACATAGTAATGATCGCCACATTGGACGCGCGTTCCGGCTTCAGATCCTTGCAGAAATCGACCAGCTGTTTTGCCGGCTTGGAATAGTTATCGTAGACAATAATAACCAGCTTCTGCCCCTCGCAGGGATACGCAGGCGGGATCTGGTCACATTTGCACTTAAAGGTTCTGCCGACCGCTGTAGCCAGAGCCTCCGCATTTCCTTTGCCATCCTTGGAGAAGTACAGTACCTGCATTTTCATAGTAAACTCGATCCTTTCAATCCAATATTCTGTCTTGTTTTTTCTGTCTGTAAATGGGTTCTTACAGCATCTTATTTCAATAGTTATTATTGTATCATAAAAATCCTCGATTGTCCAAAACATTTTGTAAACTTTTGGTGAATATAAGTAGTTTTAAACAATATTTCATCCAATTAATTGTGTATATTATTTAATGCGAATCATCCAAACTTTATTTGTCTTTTTGTCAAGATTGGATAAAAATATTTATTCTCAATTTTGTGTATCCTCAGCTTGTGTTTAAGGTAAAAATGTGATATAATACATAAAAATATATATTTTTAAAAGAATAATATAGGCATATCAAATCATCGTTCGGGCTGTTCGGCACAATAATTGGAATATTGGACTGGCAATCAAAGGAGTGAGCGTATGTTTGAGAAACTAACCCCCTTAGCGGAAAGTGAAAAATCCTTAGTCAAAGCGGAAATCTCCGCCCTGAAAAACCGGCTTTCCTCCCAGCAGCAGCAAGTCAAGCAGGCCAAGCTGCCGGTGGTGGTACTGATCGAAGGGTGGGGCGCGTCCGGAAAAGGCAGCCTCATCGGCGACCTGATCCTCAATATGGACCCCCGTTCCTTCACCGTTTTTTCCATCAACCCGCCTACAGACGACGAGGCCCGGCGTCCCTTTTTGTGGAGGTATTTTCAAAAGATACCGGAAGCGGGGCAGTTTGTCTTTTTTGACTCCGGCTGGTATGGGGAAACCATCCAGAACGTTATGACCGACGGTTTAGACGGCAAGGACTACCGCCGCCGGGTCGAAAGCATCAACGCCTTTGAACGCCAGCTGACGGACGGCGGCTATTTGGTGGTGAAATTTTTCCTGCATATCCCCAAAAAGATCCAGGACGAACGGTTTGAAAAGCTGCTAAGCTCGGAAAACACCGAATGGCGGGTTTCCAAGGCGGACAAGCGGGAAAACAAGCATTACAAGGAATATGCCGTAGCCTGGGACCAGCTGCTGGACAAAACAGATACCCCTGCCGCCCCCTGGCACATCATTGACGGCAGTGAGCGCACCAAGCGGCTCCAGGTTTACCGGGTCCTGACCGACGCCATCGCGGCGGCCCTGGAAGGGAACCGTCCCGCCTACGACGCCCCCCACGCGGAATTTCCTTTGCTGTCCATGCCGAAGCTGGCCCAGGTCCCCCTGGACCAGAAGGTGGAGGAAACCGAATACCGGATACAGCTGAAGGAAGCCCAAAACCGCTTAAAAGACCTGCATAACCGAATTTACCGGAAAAAGATCCCGGTGATCTTAGTTTATGAGGGCTGGGACGCCGCAGGAAAGGGCGGCAACATCAAGCGGGTGGCCGCGGCTTTGGACCCCCGGGGCTATGAAGTGGTGCCCATTGCGGCCCCGGACAAGCATGAGATTTCCCGCCAGTACCTTTGGCGGTTCTGGAACCATATCCCCAAAACCGGCCACATCACCATTTTTGACCGCAGCTGGTACGGCCGGGTCATGGTGGAACGGATCGAGGGCTTCTGCACCGAGGACGACTGGAAGCGCGCCTATCGGGAAATGAACGAATTTGAAAAGGAATTGAGCGACTGGGGCGCGGTAATTTTGAAATTCTGGATCCACATCGATAAGGACACCCAGCTGGCCCGGTTCAACGACCGGCAGAATACCCCCGAAAAGCAGTGGAAGATCACCGATGAGGACTGGCGCAACCGGGAAAAATGGGACCAGTATGAGATTGCGGTGGATGAGATGCTGCAAAAGACCTCCACAGAATACGCGCCCTGGCACATCATTGAGTCCACGGACAAAAAATACGCCCGCTTAAAAGTGCTGAACATTCTCATTGACGCCTTGGAGGACGCGCTGAAAAAATAGGCAGACCGGCTTTTGCTCGATTGAATCAAGGCCCGCCGGAGGGGTTCCCTTCCTGGCGGGCTTTTTTCTGTTTGCAGGGCAGCTTCGGCGGGCAGAAGTTGATTCCGTTCGCCAAATTTCGACAAAATTTTCCCAAAAGCTGTGCTATATTATATTTGTGGGAGAAATCCCACCGAGGCAACGCCTCAACCTTTTTCCCACTCCGCCCAGCCTCCGTCTGGGCGGAGCTTTATCCCGCAACGGAAAGATCCCCCGCCGATTGGCGGGGGATCTCCCTTTCTGTCTTCCATTTCCTGGGGGATCGCCATTTAGGAGTCCTTTTCTTCCAGCAGTCGCAGCATTTTTCTGGCTTCTCCCACTGTCACAGGGTCCTGGGGTCCCAGGTATGTACCGGAAACCAAGCCCTTCTGGTGGGCCCAGGCCCAAGCCGGCTGGGCGCTGCGGGAAATTTCCTTGACATCCTCCGCCTTGCTCAGCCCGGTGTAACCCATGAGCCGGGGGCTGCCCTGGGACTTCCAAAGGGCCGTCACCAGCTGTTCCCGGGTCATAGCCTCGCCGTTCTCCGAAGACGCCGCGCTGACGGAACTTGATTTCTTGCCCAGCATCTGGTTCAGCGCCCCTTGGGTCAGAGGCTCCCAGGAAGCGCTGGGCAGGATCATGATGTGCAGGCCGTTGGTCTGGGCCGGATAGGAGGTGGCGTTGACGCCGGTCCAGGCGATGATATGGCCGCCGGCCTGCAAATCCTCTGCCGAAACCTTTTTGTCGGAGCCATAGTAAGAAAATTCCGTCTTTTGATCCGCCACGATATAGAGCCCGCCGTTGCTGGTCTGGATCCAGGTTTTGCCGTTTTTCCCGGAAACTTCTTCCACCTCATAATACTGGGCGCAGCCCACGTCCATGGGGACGTTGCCCACTACGGCAAAGGCCGGGGACTGGGGCGGAATGGAACGGGTTTCCACAAGGCTGTGGAACACATACAGCCAGTCGCCCGCTTTCACGTCCGCGGAATCCAACGCCTTTTCCTTCCCGCTGTCGGTCCAGACGGTGTCTTCCGAAATGTTGAACACATACTCGCCGTAGCGTTCCGAATCCATCAGCAGTTTGACGACATTGCCGTCCTCGTCCTTTATAACCTCTTTTACCTGGCCATAGTAAAGGACGCTGTCCGGCAAAGCCTCGGCCTGTTCCGCCGCGGTCTGGGAAGTCCCGCCGGAAATATCCGCCGCGGAAACCGGAACGGCGAAGGACATGGCTAAAATCCCGCAAAGGGCCATGGCTAACAGTTTCTTTTTCATAATATTACCACCTCTTTTAACAAAATCATTTCCCGCAAAGGGCCTTTCATTTATCAAGTACCCAGACCGCCCGCAGATGTTGCGTCTGGACAAAAAAATTCCCGGCTTGCCGGGAAAACCCGGAGCCGGAAAAATCTTTCTCATACTTTGAAGGAAACAGACTGTTCGCCTTCCTCTTCTTTGCCGAACTCGTAGTCGTTGCCGGGGATAATGGCGTTCAAAACAATCCCCAGGATGGCCGCCACAGCCAGGCCGGACAAGGTGATGGTGTAATCGCCGGCTGCAAAGGAGATGCCGTTGTTTTCAAAGGCGAAGTTGATACCCAGGGCGCTGACCAAAATTACCGCTGCGATGACCAGGTTGCGGGTTTTGGTGAAATCCACCCGGTTCTCTACAATGTTCCGCACGCCCACGGCGGAAATCATGCCGTAGAGGATGATGGACACGCCGCCGATAATGGCGGTGGGGATGGTTTCAATGACCGCGCCGATCTTGGGGCTGAAGCTCAGAAGGATGGCGAAGCAGGCTGCGATCCGCATGACCCTGGGGTCGTAGATCCGGGTCATGGCCAGAACGCCGGTATTCTCGCCGTAGGTGGTGTTGGCCGGGCCGCCGAAGAAGCCTGCCATGGAGGTGGCCAGGCCGTCGCCCAGCAGGGTCCGGGACAGACCCGGGTCGGCGATGTAGTTTTTGCCGGTGGTGGCGCTGATGGCCGCCATGTCGCCGATATGCTCCATAATGGTGGCCAGGGCGATGGGCATAATCATGAGGATGGCGTTCAGGTCAAATTTCGCCATAGCGGAACGGTGAACCGGCAGGCCGATCCACTGGGCTTCCCGGATGGCGGTAAAGTCCACCTGGCCCATGCACAGGGCCACAACGTAGGAAATCACGATCCCCAGGATAATGGGGATGATCTTCACCATGCCCCGGCCCCAGATGTTGCAGATGATGATGACCGCCAGGGCGACAATGGCCAAAAGCCAGTTGGTGCTGGCGTTGGACACGGCGTTGGGGGACAGGATGAGGCCGATGGAAATGATGATGGGTCCGGTAACCACCGGGGGGAAGAACCGCATGACCCGCTTAATGCCGAAGGCGGCAATCAGGGCGGACAGCACCACATACACCAGGCCCGCCGCCACCACGCCGCCGCAGGCGTAGGGGAGCATTTCCAGGTTGGAGCTGCCGTCAGCCAGTCTGGGAGCCACCGCCGCAAATCCCCCTAAGAACGCGAAGGAGGAGCCTAAAAACGCCGGGACCTTACCCTTGGTAATCAAATGGAACAGCAGGGTGCCGAGGCCCGCCATCAGCAGGGTGGTGGAAACATCCAGGCCGGTGATAATGGGCACCAGAACCGTTGCGCCGAACATAGCGAAGGTGTGCTGGATCCCCAGCAGGAGCATCCGGGGGATCCCCAGCTGGCGGGCGTCAAAAAGGCCCTCCGCCCCAATGGCGGCAGTTTTCGTTTTCTTCATACTTCCTCCTTCTTCGGGCCGCTGCTGCCCGAGCCGCTTACGCAAAGCCGCATAATCGTGTTTATTATAACAAATCCTTTACAGTTTTTCAACAGATTCTTTGCATTTCCCTTCTTTTCGCTCTTTTCACGCAAGACGGAGAAAGTTTTTTGTGCGGATTACAGCAGATTTTTCTAAAATGACAGATTTTCTCTTGACAAGCCGAACAGAAAGTGATATATTTATCCCAAAATGATATAAATTTATCTCTTTTGAAGGGACTGTCATGAGGAAAAAGCAAATCAAGCGAATTGTTGCCGGAGGGATTGGATGTGGGATTTTCCTGGCCGCCGCCGTTATCTATTCCATCTTGTTCAATGGAAGCCGGTTGGTAGAGCCGATGGACTTTTCCCAGTATGTTTTTTCGGCAAAGGACCTGCCCATGCTGGCGGCCGGAGCCTGCATTGCTGTCTGGGCGGTTTACACAGCGGCTGTGTGCCTGAAATCTGCTTTCACCAAAAACAAACCGGACACAAACTATACCCGGACCCTCTCCCCCTTCTGGGGGTTGTTCGGCTTTGCGGGATTCGCCGGATTCCTGGGATTCTGGACATACGCCCAGGAGGGCGTGGTTTTTCCCTTTATTTTCTTCCTGTTTTTCGGCTTTTTCGGGTTGTTTTTTGAAGGGAAACTATCCCACACCCTGCAAGACGAGTTATTTTTGGCAAACCGGCGGAAAGCGGAAAGCAAGGCGTACAAAACCGGGTTTTCCCTGCTGTTCGTAGTGCTTTGGCTGGCGGGAATCGGGCTTTTTTCCAATCACGCGGAATGGTGCGCCATTTTCATGCTGATTTCCGTTTCTCTGATTTACGCGCTGGTGCTGTTTTTAAGCAGTTACCTGCTGTACCGCTATGAGAAAGAGGAGTGAACAATGGGCGCGGATTTTGAATGCAACCTGAAGGTATACCGGGCGGCCCGGGGGCTTACCCAGGAACAGCTGGCGGAATTGGTGGGTGTGCGGCGGGAAACCATTATGCGGCTGGAAAAAGCCCAGTATAATCCCTCGCTGAAACTGGCGATTGATATTTCCCGGGCGGTAGGCGCGCCTATTGAGGAGATTTTTATTTATAAATAGGCAAAAAAGACAGGTCCGAAAGCCTGTCTTTTCCGTTTTACCATCTGCCCTTTTTCAGCCGCCCCGCAACTAAAATGGTTCCAAAAATCAGAAGTACCAGCAGGGCGGAAATCCAAAGGGGACTCAACACCCACAGCCAGGAAACGTCTATGAGTCCAAAGGCCTTCAGCACAATGAGAATCAAGGTCAGAGTGCCGATGAAGCCCATCCCGGACCTTTTCGCCTGTTTTTGTTCCATATAACCCCCTTTATTCCGTATCGGAACTCAGGGACCGGCAGACCATCCGGCCGAAATTCACCATCAGGGGGATATAGGTTGCCAGGAAAACAAGCCCGGCCAAAATCAGGGGGATCTTCCGCTTTTTCTCCGGCACGCAAAGGCCGATAAGCGCTCCCATGGCGCAGAGGCAGAATTTAATCAGGGCCAGGTCCTTCCAGTCGCACTCCCGGATATAGGCGCTGCCCCAGTCAAAGAGCCTTTTCACGAAAATCCCTCCTGTTGTATTGAATGGTAAAATACTTTTTGTAAATTATTCTGCCAAGAACGCGCCCATGTCCGCATCGGAAGGCATCCGCCAGTCGCCCCGGGGAGAAAGGCTGACGGAACCGACCTTGGGGCCGTCCGGCAGGCAGGAACGCTTGAACTGGCTGATAAAGAACCGCTTTAAGAACAAAGACAGCCACTTTTCGATTTCTTCCTTGGAATATTTCTCTCCAAAGGCCCGGCTGGCCAGGAAGGCCAGCTTGTCCCGCTGGCAGCCGAAGCGCAGGAAGTGGTAAAGGAAGAAATCATGGAGCTCATAGGGCCCGATGTTCTCCTCGGTTTTCTGCTGGATCTCCCCGTTTTCATCGGGGGGAAGCAGTTCGGGGCTCACCGGGGTGTCCAGCACCTCCCGCAGAACGGCGGCGGTGCGGGGGTCCGATTCCTCGGCCACAAAAGCCACCAGGTGCCGCACCAGGGTCTTGGGCACCGAGGCGTTGACGCCGTACATGCTCATGTGGTCGCCGTTGTAGGTGCACCAGCCCATGGCCAGCTCTGAAAGGTCGCCGGTGCCCACCAGGAGGCCCCCTTCCTTGTTGGCCAGATCCATAAGGATCTGGGTGCGCTCCCGGGCCTGGGTGTTTTCATAGGTGACGTCGTGGACAGACGGGTCGTGGCCGATGTCCCGCATATGCTGGAGGCAGGAAGGCTTGATGTCCACCTCCCGCAGCTCGGCTCCCAGGGAACGGATCAGTTCCAGAGCGTTCTGGTAAGTGCGGTCGGTGGTGCCGAAGCCGGGCATGGTGACGCAGAGGATGTTTTCCTCCGGCAGGCCCAGGCGCTTCATGGCCTCGTGGGACACCAGCAGAGCCAGGGTGGAGTCCAAGCCCCCGGAAATGCCGATGACCGCCCGTTTCATACCGGTGTGGGACAGACGCCGGGCCAGACCGGCGGACTGGATGGCGAAGATTTCCCGGCAGCGTTCCGCCCGGGTCCGGGCATCGCTGGGGATAAAGGGCGTGGGGTCGTAGGGCCGGTCCATCTGCTCCAGGGAGAGCTCCGGCAGTTCCCCGGAAACTACCCGCATCCTGCCGCCGTACACTGCCGCGCAGTCGTGGAAGCTGCCGTCCTTGCGGCGCTCCGCCATTAAGCGGTCCAGATCCACGCAGGCGACGGCCATGGCGCCGTCCTGCCTGAATCTCTCCCCTTCCGCTAAAATCGTGCCGTTTTCCGCCACAGTGCAGGCCCCTCCGAAGACCAGGTCGGTGGTGGATTCCCCAAGGCCGGAGGAAGCGTAGGCGTAAGCGCAGATGCACCGGGCGCTCTGGCCGGAAATCAGGTTTTTCCGGTAGGCGTCCTTGGCCACCAGCTCATTGCTGGCGGAAAGGTTGAGAATCAGGTTCGCGCCGCTGACGGCAAGACGGGAGCTGGGCGGGATGGGCACCCACAGATCCTCGCAGACCTCCACGCCGACGGTCAGTTCCCCAAACCGGAAGAGCATTTCGCCGAAGGGGACCCTTTGGCCGCAGAGGGTGATCTCCTCCTCCAATGCAGAAGAGCCCGGCGCAAACCACCGTTTTTCGTAAAATTCCTGGTAATTGGGCAGGTACTCCTTGGGGACAGCCCCCAAAATTTTTCCGTTTTGGATAAGAACAGCACAATTATACAAGGCGTCGCCGACACGCACCGGCATTCCCAGGGCAATCACCGCGGGATCCCCGGCAGTTTCAGTTAAAATCCGGCCCAGGGCCCCTTCGCAGCCCCGGATCAGCCGGTCCTGATGGAACAGGTCGGCGGCGGTATAGGACGACAGGGCCAGTTCCGGCAGGACGATCACCTGCGCACCGGTTTTCCGGGCTTTAGCAATGGCTTCCAGCAGGTAAGCGGCGTTTTTTTCAGGGTTGGCCACCGCCGTTTTGGCGGAACAGGCGGCAATTTTTACAAATCCAAAATCGGACGCGGTTTTCATGGAAACACTCCTTTAAGCATGAGTAAGATTTCTGCTTTTATTGTACCTCATTCCCAGCAGGTTTGCAAGGAAAAAGTACAGCACAAAATAAAACCATAAAATTCGTACTATTTGCACAACTTTTTTTGTGTGCGCCTGTTGATTTCATGCAAGGAATCTGCTATAATGAAGGCAGAAAGGGGGCGTTTTGAATGGCCCATATCGAGATATTGGCGGCGCTGCTGGCCGCGTCCATGTTGATCGCCTGCGGCCAGGCCGAACCGGCGGAAGCGGACCCCATGGCCTTTGAGAACACCAAATGGCTGCAAACGGAGGAAGAAACGGAAGAGGCCCTGGGCATTTCCCTGGAGGGATTTGAAAAAACGGAGGAGGACGGAACCGTCACCTACCGGGACGACAGCTTTGAAGGGACGCTGCCCGTCAGCGGGTCTAAGCCCTCGGAAATGACGCTGCTTTTCGTGCCGGTGTTCCCGGAGGAACCCAACTATCTCCGCCGTATCGGACTGAGTTTTACGGACGAGGGGGAGCAGGAAAAATTTGAAAGCTTCCTGACCCAGGTGTATGGGGAACCGGAAGAAAGAATTTTAAATCCCAATGTCCCTGAAACGGCCTACGATGCCTGGGAGGCGGAAGGAGAAAAGGAACGTGTTTCCATCCGGCGCACCTCGTCCGGAAAGGACGGCCGGGAGGCCTTTCTGATTACCTACGGCTGGACGGATGAATATAGCGCCGAGCTTTTGAAGCAGGCGGCATCCGGTTCCGGAGGAGAATGATCAGGCGGAAAGGGGGCCCAACCCATGTTATGGAAGAGAGTGATCCCGGCGCTGCTGGCGTCGTTCTTGCTGACTGCCTGCGGAAAAGCGGAGGCAGACCCGGCCGTCTTTGAAAATACCGCCTGGAAACAGTCCCCGGAGGAAACCGCTGAAGCCCTGGGCCGGGATTTTTCCAGGGAATCGCCGCCCAGAGAGGATGTCCCAAAGGGAGAACTGCTGAACTGCCTGTATGACGGTCCCATCCCCCTGCCCGTCAGCGGGGCGGAAGCGGAGGACGCTTCCTTCCTTTACTGGAACCTGGACGGCAATTTCCAGCTTGCGGAGGTGCGGCTGCTGTTCGGCTCCCCGGAAGAAACGGAGGAGTACCGGGCTTATCTGGACGGCCTTTACGGAAAGGCGGAAAAAGCGGAGATTTCTCGGGTTGATAAAAACGGCCAGCACGACGTCATTTGGCAGTGGGCGGACGGGGAAATCATCGTTTCCTATCTGCCGCCGGAAACACCCTTTTATAACGCGGAATTTCCCAACGGGATGTTCCGTTTCCAATGCGGCGCCTTTCCCTGGACAGAATAAAAATACCCGCCTTTCCTTTTGGAAGGGCGGGATTCCTTTTATTTTGCGTAGTCGATGGCCCGGCTTTCCCGGATCATGTTGACCTTGATCTGGCCGGGGTATTCCAGTTCGCTTTCAATACGCTTGGCGATTTCCCGGGCAACGATGACCATTTCGTCGTCTTTCACCACTTCGGGCTTCACCAGGATGCGGATCTCGCGGCCGGCCTGGATGGCATAGCATTTTTCCACGCCGTCAAAGGAGCTTGCGATCTCCTCCAGTTTTTCCACCCGCTTGATGTAGTTTTCCAGGTTCTCCCGTCTTGCGCCGGGGCGGGCGGCGGAAATGGCGTCAGCCGCCTGGACCAGGGCCGCCACAACGGTTTTGGTTTCCACGTCGCCGTGGTGGGCCTCGATGGCGTGGAGCACCTGAGCGTTTTCCTTATACTTGCGGCAGACATCCATGCCGATCTGGACATGGGAGCCTTCGATTTCGTGGCTCAAGGCCTTGCCGATGTCGTGGAGCAGGCCGGCGCGTTTGGCAGTGGTCACGTCCACCCCCAGCTCCGCCGCCATGATCCCCGCCAGATGGGCCACCTCAATGGAGTGGTCCAGGACGTTCTGGCCGTAGGAGGTGCGGTAGCGGAGCCGTCCCAGCAGCTTCACCAGCTCATGATGGAGGCCATGGACATTGGTTTCCATCATGGCCCGTTCGCCTTCCGCCTTGATGCGGTTCTCCACTTCTCGGGTGGCTTTTTCCACGGTTTCCTCAATGCGGGCCGGATGGATGCGGCCGTCGGTAATGAGCTTCTCCAAAGACAGCCGGGCGATTTCCCGGCGGACCGGATCAAAGCTCGACAGGGTGATGGCCTCCGGGGTGTCGTCGATAATCAAATCCACCCCGGTCAGGGTTTCCAAGGCCCGGATATTCCGGCCTTCCCGGCCGATAATGCGGCCCTTCATTTCGTCGCTGGGCAGGGTCACCACAGAAACGGTGGCCTCGCTCACATGGTCCGCGGCGCAGCGGGAGATGGCCATGGAAATCATTTCCCTTGCCTTTTCCTCTGCCTCGTCCTTGAGCTGCTGCTCAAAGTTTGCGATTTTCACCGCTTTCTCGTGGGTCAGCTCCCCTTCCAGGCTTTCCAGAAGCTGTTCCTTTGCCTGGGATGCCGTCAGGCCGGAGATGCGCTCCAGCTGGTCGATCTGGCTTTTTTTGAGCTTTTCCGCTTCCTCCAGCCGTTCCTCAACCTGAAGGTGCTTCTGCTGGATGCTTTCCTCTTTTTTCTCCAGGTTATCCAGCTTGCGGTCCAAGGATTCCTCTTTCTGCTGGATCCTGCGCTCCTGCCTGGAAACTTCGGTGCGGCGGTCCTTAATGTCCCGTTCCGCCTCGGTGCGCAGCTTATGGACTTCTTCCTTTGCCTCTATCAACAGTTCTTTTTTCTTTGCTTCGGCCGATTTATATGCCTCGTTGACGATCCGCTTTGCCTGATCCTCAGCGCTTCCAATTTCGGTTTCGGCTGTCTTTTTGCGATAGGCGACGCCGATAAAAAAAGCCGCGGCGCCCGCCACAATCAATGTGACAAAAAAAGTGATAGCGCAGTAAATGATAGTACTGCTGTCCATACGGATTCAAACCCTCCTTTTTTCTTATTTTATGGTAAAATCGAAACTGAAAAACAGATATTCCCTTATCCGGTCACCTGTATTTCACACCGGCCTTCCCTGCCGGGAACAGGATTTTTTCTCATTATCCGGCCGGGCGCAAAACCCGGCGCTGACAAATCGGAATAAAACTCCATTCTATATTATTTTATTACCAGAACGGGCTTCTGTCAAGGATTTCCCGCTACTTTTGCGCACTTTGGCGGATTTTTCCCTGCTTGCGCTGTAAAAAATACCGGCGGAAATTCATCCGCCGGCATTTTTCCAAAGTTTATCGCGCCAAACGTTCCGGAAGCCTTTTGAGTGTCACAAAATACATTGGCAGCAGCAGGAGATCCGCCGCGGCCCATGCTACCGGGTTGGCCAGGCAGACCGCCGTATAGCCGAAAGTACCCACCAGGCAAAAGGACACGGCAGCGCGCCCTACCAGTTCAAAAATTCCCGCCGTCATTGCGGGAACAGCATATCCCAATCCCTGGATTGTGTTGCGGTAAAGGGTGACCAGGGACAGCAGCGGATAAAACATCCCGTTCATGAACAAAAAGCGGGAAGCGTCCTCAATGATCTGCACCTCGCCGGCATCCAAAAACAGCAGGGAAATCTGTTTTCCCGCCACAACGTTGAGCAAAAACGCCGCAATCGAAAAACCGACGGACACCCAAGTGGCCTGCCGCACCCCGACGCGGATGCGGTCCAGCTTCATCGCCCCCAGGTTCTGGCCGCAGTAGGTTGCCATGGCGGCGCCCAGCGTTTCTGTTGGCTGGGTCAGGAGCATCTGTACCTTGCTTCCAGCGGAAACAGCTGCTACTGCGCTGGAGCCCAGGCTGTTGACCGCGCTTTGGAGAATAATGCTGCCCACCGCCGTAATGGAGAACTGCAGCCCCATGGGGATCCCGATCCCCAGCATCTTCTTGATATGGCCCCAGCTAAACTCCCAGTCTTTTCCCTTGATCCGCAGAAGCGGGAACTTCCAGATCATATATGCCAGGCAGAGCAAAGCGGCTACGCCCTGAGAAATCACCGTGGCGTAGGCCGCCCCCTCCACGCCGGTGTGGAACACCCGGATAAACATCAGGTCCAGGGCCACGTTCAGCAGGGAAGCAATCACCAGGAAATACAGGGGGGTCTTGCTGTCCCCTAAAGCCCGCAGGATACCGGAAAACAGGTTGTAAAGGAGGGTGACGCTCATGCCGCCGAAAATCACGATCAAATAATCATAGGACCCGTCGATAATGTCCGCCGGCGTCTGCATCAGCTCTAAAATCTGGCGGGTAAGCAGCATGGTCAATGCGGTCAGCACCACTGACAGCGCCAGCACCACATAAAAGGAGTTGGCAACACAGCGCCGCACGTTATCCTCATCCTTGGCCCCAAAATACTGGGCCACCGGGATCGTCAGGCCGCTGCACGTCCCTGTAGCAAAGCCCATAATCAAAAAGTTTAAGGAACCCGTAGCCCCCACAGACGCCAGGGCGCTGACCCCCAGGCACTTGCCCACAATGATCGTGTCGGCCATGTTGTAAAACTGCTGGAACAGGTTCCCCAGTATCAGCGGCAGGGAAAACATCAAAATCAGCTTCAGAGGATTCCCATTTGTCAAATCCTTTACCATGTATGCACCTTCCTTCGATTGTCAAACAGTTTCATGATACTGAGAATCCTCCAAAAAGTCAAGAAGGGAAGAAGAAAAAATTGTGATGATTTTTCAAAAGCTTTTTGGATATATCGACAATCAGCCGATGCCCTGGTATACAATGCCCAGGATATATACCGCCAGGGTCACGCCCACGAAGACGTATTTGCCCAAAGGCTCAAACCATTTGCCCAAAGTTTTTTTCCGGCCGGTTTCCACCTGTTTCCGGGCAAAGCCCTTGGGGCACACCCAGAAGAACATCACCGCCGCCAGCAGTGCGCCCAATGGGATGATATAAATGGACACCACATCCATCCAGGTGCTGACCGTGTCGCCGTTTTCGATAAAGATCCCCACCACAGCGGCCACCAGGGCCACAATGGCCACAGAAACGGGCCGGGACAGCTTAAACTGCTGCTGGATCGCCTCAATGGGGGTTTCAAACAGGTTCACCAGGGAAGTAATGGCCGCAAACAGCGCGGCGATGAAGAAAATGACGGCAAACAGCCGGCCCAGGGGCATTTTCTGGAAAACCCCGGGCAGGGTGATAAACATGAGAGGCGGGCCGGAGGTCACGTCCATCCCAAAGGCGAACACCGCCGGGATGACCACCAAGCCGGAAAGCAGGGCTGCGCAGGTGTCAAAGAAGGCCACCTTTTTCGCGCTGTCCACCACGTCCACATCCTTGGAAAGGTAGCTGCCGTAAACCAGCGTGCCGGACCCTGCCAAAGACAGGGAGAAGAAGGCCTGTCCCAGGGCATAAACCCAGGTTTTGGGGTTGGCCAGGTATTCCCACCGGGGGACAAACAGGTAGCGGTACCCTTCGACGGTATTGCCGCCCAAGGTCATGACCCGCACCATCAGCACCAGGAACAGGACGAAAAACAACGGCATCATCCACTTGTTCATCTTTTCAATGCCCTTGGAAACCCCCAGGAGCATGACGGCAAAGGTTATCACAAGCCCCAGCATATGCCAGCCGACGCTGCCGAAGGAGCCGGCAACCTCTCCGAAATAGGCCGCCGTATCCTCCGCCGCCAGCATTTCCCCGGTAATGGAGCCCCACAAAAACCGCAAGAACCAGCCCACTACCACCGAATAGCCGATGGCAATGCCCAGGGACCCAATCACGGGGATAACGCCGATGGCCTTCCCAACAGCGCCGCCCTTTTTGCTCCGCATTTGGACCGCCTGGGAAAATGCGCCCAAGGGCCCGGTACCCATGGCACGGCCGAAGGCCATTTCCCCGGCCACACCGCAAAATCCCAGCAGCGCCACAAAAATGAAATACGGGATCAAATACGCCGCGCCGCCGTACTGGCCCACCCGGTAAGGGAACAGCCAGATATTGCCCATCCCTACCGCCGAACCGACACAGGCGATAATAAATCCCATTTTTGTCCGAAACCCGTCCCGGCGGGCGATTTTGTTTTCCGCCACCTGAAACACCTCGATTTTCTAATATTTGCAAAACAGTGAAGAAAGTATTGATTTTATTTTACCACACCGTTAAAAAAAGTCAAGAAAAATCATTTGCCCGGTAATTATGCAAAATGCCGACCCCGAAGGGCCGGCATTCCATTGATCCGGTTTCGCGGCTTAACAGCCCACGGTATCCGGCGTCAGAAACTTCCCCTCCAGCAGCAGGCAGCTGGTGCCCTTGCCGGCTTCCTTCGCCTTATAGAGGGCGTCGTCCGCGCTCTGGTACAGCTCCTCGTAGGTCATGCCGGGGCTTGCGGAAAGGGCGGCGCCAATGCTGCACTGAACCGCCACGCCCTTATTGGGGCAGCCCACGCTGGAAATCTCCCCAAGGATCTGCTTTGCTTTTTTAAAGACCTGTTTGCTGTCGAAGCTGCCGGTCACGACCACCGCAAATTCATCGCCGCCAATGCGGCCGATGCCGTCCCCGTCCCGGAAGATCCGCCGCAGCATTTGGGCGGTCTGGCTTAGGACGGAATCCCCGCAGGGGTGCCCAAAGCGGTCGTTGATCCCCTTAAAGTCGTCCAGGTCCAGGAGAAACATGACCACCGTTTCCCCGTCTTTCTGCGCCGCCAGATGCTGTTTCGCATATTCCTGCAAAGCGGTTTTATTGAACAGGCCCGTTAAGGCATCCTTTTGGGCGGCCGACTGAAGGTGCAGGATTTCCAGCTTCTGCTTATCGATATCCACCAGCATCCCAACGCCGCTGATGGGCCGGCGGTCCATGCCATACTGAAGCGACACCCGGATCTGGTGCCACCCCACATGGCCTTCCGTGTCGATAAGGAGGATTTCCGTTTCCAGGTACGCCTTCTTCCCCTGGAGGGCCTCCTCAACCTTCTGGAGCAGGGCCTCCCGGTCCTTTTCGTGGAGCCTGGCCGTTGTCTCCAGCCAATTGCGGAAATTGCTGATTACCAAAGGATAGCCGAACTTTTCATGCCAGTGCTGTGAAAATTCAACGGTATCTCCCAAAATATCCCACTCAAACATAATATCGTTGCTCTGTTCCATGACGATCCGGTGCTTTTCCAGGCTGAGCCGCAGCTTTTCCTGTTCTTCCAGCAGCCGGGCGTTCATTTCCGTGATCTGCTTCTGCTGGGAAAGCTCCGTGATAGTGTGAGTATACCGTGCGCCGGATATCAGCAGCGCAATACCGGCGGTAATCAGGGCGTTGATTTTCGTTCCGCCGTCCAAAAAGCCCCAGCTCAACACAGTAAACAGCAGGTAGCAGCCCAGTATCATGCCGCCTGCCAAAAGAGGCGTCATCTGGACCAAAACAGCGCCTGCCAAAACGGCAGTAGCAAACAGGGTGATGTCGCTGCTGGGTTCTTTGTACAGGTCATAGGCGTTAATCAGGACCTGCCAGGTAATCCAGAAGGCCCAAATCCCGATACAAAGGTTCTGGCGCGCTTCCGCCGGCTTTTGCCGGAGCAGGTACCGCGCAAGGCACAGCGCAGGGACGCTGAACAGCATCATGCAGTACATGGTGAAATAAAAACAGTTATTCCATGTTTCCAGCCCGGACCGGGAAAAGAAGATGACCCGAATGATGTTAAAAAGCTCCATCAGCACAATTAAAACACTCATGACCGGCAGCGTTATCTCATTTTTCCGGACCGCATTTTGGATATACAGGCTGCGGATCCCGTCCGGTATCCGGTACAGTCGCGCTATAGTTTCTCTCACCGCTTACGCTCCTCCTATTATTTACCCAGATTGCCCGCCATCACCGGCAGTTTTTTCTTTTTCTATTTTAGCATAGACCTTGGCAGAAATCAAACAGGAAATTAGGGGGCAGAAGCAGCAGGGACAGGCTTTTCCGGATGGATTCAGCTAAGAACCGCACATATTTTGCGCTCTTTCATGCCATTATCTGATTTTCCGAACGAAAAACTGCCCTTCTCCAGCGAAAAGGGCAGTTTTCATTGATTCGAGGACTTTCAATTTTTCTCGATTGGCAGCCAGAGCTCAATGTAACGATTAGGATGGGCTTCATCATATTTCCACGGCCAGTGATATACGGATATTTCCGGAGCATTGGACAAGATATACCCAGAGGACGGCAGCCACTGACAAACCGCCTCTTTGCGCAATTCTTCAAAAATCATGGTAGGATATTTCGTGCGGGTCGTTTCACATATCAGATAAAGGCCTGCCGGTACTATAATTTTTTCAAACCGTGCCGCATCTTCTGCACCCAAAACCTCCTGCAAATGATTGGTTAGCCATTCGCTGAGCAAAGAAGCAATCCAGAAATCATATCCCTCATCATCAAACCCGTTCATGATATTGTAGGCTGTTTCAAGGTCATTTGACAGTCCTTTAAGAATGTACTGATTCGTGCGGCTAGA
>DVOW01000048.1 GCA_018713335.1 Candidatus Merdivicinus intestinigallinarum
TTTTTGGCGCCGCCGATCTTTTCACCGAAATCTTCATGTACGATTTCTTTCGCCATCTAACTCCACCTCCTTTATCAGCGAGAGTATATATTTTTTTGCTTCCGGCACATTAGAAAAAGCGCATGGCCTTCCAGACAGATAGGCCAGCGCCCGGTTCCATTCAGATATAGGATATAAATGGTTATCCATTTCAAGCATGATCCCGAAAGCGGGGAGCGTACACCAAAGCCGCAGATCCGAAATGAACACATCCAGCCGTTCAGCAAGGGTGTCAAGCAATCCCATTGCCATGACACCTACCGTTCCGCTTTGCTTACAGCAGGCACAGCTTTTTTCGCTGGCGGCTGCACCTTCTCGCCATTTTCCTGCATAGCCCTTAAAACGGAGGGCCTGCGTTCAGCAGATTCCTGCAAGCGGGTTACACTGTCAATGGCTTTTTCGATACTCTTTTGGGCGGCGGTCATGCAGGCACGATCCGCTTTATAGGGAGCCGCAATCACCTTAGAAAGCCTGCCGGGGCTTTTGACCTCGGCCACCGGTTCTTTGCCCACCAGGGCGCGGCCCATGTTTTTCAAATGCCTGCCCGCCTGATGGTATTCAGCGGAAAGGGTCTGAATCTTGGAAACAGCGTTATCGTCAATACGAATACTGTTATCAATCGCTTTCCTGATCCCTTCCAGCATGGGTTTGACATGGAAAAACCGGGAAAGGCCATCCAGGGCAGAAGTGCCGCGCTCTTTGAAAGCCGAAAGAGCTTTCTGGCAGCCTTCGATAATGTGATCTTTCAGCTCCGCCAGCTTTTGGCGCATATTGGAGATATTATCCTCCAGCGATTTACAGCTCTTTTGAAGCACTGCTTTCAGAGAACGGTTCTGCACCTGTTGAAGCTCCTGGCGCATAGTTTTCAATTCCTCTACGGCCTCGGCCAACCGGCTTTCCAGTTCGCCAACATGGGCAACCATTTCAGCAAAATCCTTGCCGCTTGGGGAAGGGTTCTCTTTCAGGACGGCCAGCAATTCCTTCACATACTCATTTTCCACAAGAAGCTGTTTGTTCCTTCGCTTCACTCGTCTGGCGTCCTCCTTTCTCCGGGCAGCTTTCCCCGGCAATCTTACTTACGATTTCCGGCCCGGATTCATAAATCTGCATCAGCCTCCGGGCCATGCTGCAGGGACGGGCCGCACCCGTTGTCCAGAGGCGCACCGTGGAAGGGGTGACATTCATCAGCAGAGCAAAAGCTTTTTCATTAGTTTCCAGCTTTTTCATCAAAGCCTTAACCATGGATGGGCTGTACTCCGGGCAGCGGGCAGCCCCGGCGATTACCTGAATCGCGGATTTGTCGTTATTCATTGGGTTTCCTCCTAAATTGAAACAGCCGCCTGTTTCTGGCGGCTGGCGTGTTTTTCTTCGCGGATCGCTTGAAGCGTGCGCTGTAATTTCTCATTGTAGTCTTTCCCGCTGCGGGGAGGATTGACAGACACCCGGATTTTTGAAAACCTCTGGTCTGATTTCAGCAGTGTCTTGATTTTCCGGGCGTTGACCCGGCCCGCAAGGTCATTATCCAAATAGAGGGCAACACGGGTGATCTCCGGGTGGCGCTCCAGGAAAGCGACCAGGGCCACAGGGGAGGTCCCACCCAGGGAAAGCCGGTAGCCATTCCATTGCCAACCCTCCAGCTTTTGAAGCGTAGCATGGGAGAGGGCGTCAATCGGAGCCTCAAAAACCGCCAGGTGGCGGCTGCCCGGTTGATCCGGCGGGTAGCAGAAGCTAAACCGCTTATCACTGCCGCTGATGTCTTTTTTCAAGTTACCTGCAATTCCGCGGACGCAGGCAAACCGGCCCGTACCGGTATCATCCCGGCCAACAAAAACGCAAACCGCCTCGTTGTTATAGCGGGACTCATAGAATAGGCCCAACTGCATACACCGTCTGATGATGTCCGAATGGACTCCCCGGCGTTGGAGATAAGAAATGGCAAAGGTGGCACAGCGTTTCCCCCTGGGGAGGCGGAAGGGCTTTTTCTCCACCGGTTTCCGCTGTTCCCGGCTGCCGGAAGCTGTATAATGAGAAACAGTAGGGGTGCCGCAGCCTGTCAGCCGTTCCACAGCCTCTACAAAGCTGTACCCGCGGATTTCCATGAGGTAATCCACGGCATTGATCTTTCGTCCACGGCTGTTCCAGTACCAGTAATTTTTACTCGCCACATAAACCAGGCTGTCATGCTCATTATGACGATAATTGGCGCCTTCCTGTTTCAGCACACCGCTTTCGTGAGAAAGTAAATAAGCCAGCAAATCAACTTCCCGTGCCTGGTCGATTTGTTCCTGGCTTAACTTCGGCATAATTTCAGCGTTTCATGGCTTTTCATGGCGCTCGGCCTCCTTTCTGTAATTTTTTCATGTGAGTACGCAGGCAGCTCCCGTCAGCACTCCAGCACACAAAGCCATGTGAAGGAAAAGGGCAGCCTGCACAATCCGGTTTTATCGTGCAATACATTTTTTCAGTTTGAGAACGTTCGACCTCCCGCCTGGAAGCATATACCGGGCGTCCGTTTCTTTTGCCCATAGAAGCATCCCCCTTTAGCCGTAAAGATCGTGATTGACTTCGGCCCGGTAATAGCTGTCCATGGTAGTCGGGGCATTGTAGAGAGCCGCCAGCAGATAGGACTTGATATTCCGAACCTTTGTCGTGTTGCTATCCAGGCAGTCAAACACATACTCCACATGAGAGAAGTTCACTTTCAGGAAGCGGCTTTTTACCACCTCACAGGGGTAGTCATCTCCGGCAATGCGGATATATGGCCGTTGGGAGAGGACCGTCTGCAGCATCAGCTCAACCAGTTCGTCCACACGCTCATATCCGTACCTCTGAACAAGAGCCTCAAATTCAATATTTTCTTTGATGATCTCCCGGTAGGTATCTATCCTATCAATCCTATCCCTATCCATCTCCGCGTTACCATCAGGCGTTCCTCCTAAGGCCGGATAGATTGATTGATGGATATTTGATATATCCGTAATTGATTTTTCAGTAATTGATTCTTGTATATTTAATTGGGCGGGTTTTTCCTGTTCAGGTTTTTCCAAAATAGGTTTTACCTGTCTTGGATTTACCTGTCTTGGATTTTCCCGTTTAGGTGGCAGAATAGCGTCCTGCTCATCAGAAGGCACAGGTTTTTCATGGATGACATACTCAATATCGCCCAGCCTGCCATGCGCGTCACGGAGCCGCTGCCGGGTAAGATACCCTTGCTTTTCCAGCTCCTTGATCGCGCTGCTGATAGAATCCACCCCATCTTTACAAATATGGGCCAGGCCCTTAGTCGTATAGTCCCAATTATCAGGCAAGGACAACATCAACGACAGCAGCCCCTTTGCCTTCAAAGACAGCGACACATTCCGAAGATGGTGATTGGACATGACCGTAAAATCTTTTGTCTTTTCAACTCTGAACACTGCCATTTGACATCCTCCTTCCTGGCAAGTCTTTATACTGAGCAGCAGCTACAAATCTCTGTCTTTATGGTCGTAATTCAAATAGCCATTGTGTACCTTGGCATGGTTCTTTAGCTTGATAAAGCCACGTTCCTGATTCTCCAACGCTTTCTGATACCCTTCATCCGTGAGAAACAGGCGCATCTTATCGCCTTTATAGCCGACAGGGGATTCAAAAGAAAGTACATCAAAAACAACCATGTGGCGTACCTGCGGGTCAAACCGCTCCAGGGCCATAATGTCATGGCCTTTCAGTTTTTCAGCCCCGGATTGCTGCCGGGCCAGTGCGATCCGCTCGCCCATAGTGCGAGGGTAAGGCAGGTGATAATTCTTCTGGATGTCCTTCACCAGATCCATGCACTGTTCATCCGACAGAACCCGCAGCTTTGCCATGAGGCCCCGCACCATATCACGCTGCTCTGGGTTGCGGGTGAAACGGGCTGTCATATACAGTTCATCCAGCACTTTGGCCTGGCAGTCGCCGTCAACCTGAAACAACTGCCTTTTTTCTTCTTCGTTAAGTTCCATGTGAATTTCCTCCTTCTGAAAATGGGCGCAAAAAAAGGGCGCCCATCAGATCAGATGAAACGCCTTGGCAAACAGCGGTCCGGTAAAATACCGCACCGCTGCTGTAATATTCAATTTTGTCTTTTAGGTAACACCTCCCATCATTCGACAGATTTTTCGTTGACTATCAAGGTTGGAAAAGGAATTGAATAGGCAACGACAAACGCTGAAACCCTTGAAAACACTGGTTTTTTCCGTTTGTCTTTATTATACCGTAAGGGCACACCTGCGCCAGCCTGATGATTGCAGACGGCACGCCCCTGGTCGTTGTATCCCGGCGGCTGGGTCATGCTCAGGTGTCCACAACAGCGAATATTTACAGCCACGTGATCGCGTCCGCAGACGAAAAGGCCGCCCAAATCGGGGACCGGTTCGCAGATGTGGTGCCCGCTAAACCAGTCGAAAAGCGGGAGAGGACAATCGCCTGATTTAGTGTCTTATTTGTGTCTTATCGCACTTAAAATAAGACACAAACGCCAGGAATTACGAAAGGTGCTTTTCAGAAAAGTCTAGTAAACACGGGATTTTTCGACTTTATCAGAGAATACAAAAAGCGGGAAATCCAATTCGTAATCAGCAGGTCGTCGGTTCAAGTCCGATCTTCAGCTCCAAAGACGCGCACTCACGTTGGTGGGTGCGCGGTTTTTTGTCCTTTATAAAGGCTTGCTCTGGAAAACACGTTAGAATTGAGCTTTTGTATTGTGCTTTTTTGCTTTCTGTGATAATATGAAAGAAAACAAATTAAATCATAAAGGAGAAGAGCGATGCAAAAGGTAGTCTACATCAGCAACAGCCGCGATTTTACCGAGTAGCAAGACATCAACGACAATCAATACCTCGTCCGAATCAACAAATTGCTGGAAGACGGCTGGGTCATTTCCCAGATGAATACGCAGACAGTGGATGTCGATCCGAAGCTTGAAAATTATCTCCACAAAGAAACACTGGTGTCTTTTGTCATATTGGAAAAGCCCGACAAAAAGTAATTGCGTTTTTGACTTGATACCGCCACAGGTAATCTCACGACACAGAAAATCCCCGTAAACATACCGTTTGCGGGGATTTTCTATCGTTTCACACATGATGGAACAGCTGTTTTGCTTGTAGTACATCGTGGTTTAAAATGCCGTGTAATACTGCGCTTGCGCGTGCCACAATTCATAATATTTTCCAGTCAGATCTGCAACCAACTGCTCATGACTGCCTTTCTGCACAATCCGCCCTTTGTCAAACACCGCGATGGTGTCGCAGAAACGGCAGGATGAAAGCCGGTGGCTGATATAGATGGCTGTTTTCTCTCCCACAATTTCATCGAATTTTGAATACACTTCGTATTCCGCGATGGGGTCCAGCGCGGCGGTTGGTTCATCCAAAACAATGAAGGGCGCGTTTTTGTACAGCGCTCTGGCCAGGGCGATTTTCTGCGCTTCGCCTCCGGAGATCTCCACGCCGCTTTTCTCAAAGTCCTTATACAGGCAGGTATCCAGTCCCTGCGGCATATGGTCAAGGCGGCCGCTGAAACCGGCTTTCGCCAGACAGGACGCCGCCCGTTCCGGGTCATATGCAACGCCTGCGGCCACATTCTGCCCAAGGCTGAACGAAAACAGCTTGAAATCCTGAAACACCACCGAAAAGATGGACAAATACTCGTCGTAATCATATTTCCGGATGTCTACGCCGTTTAGCAGGATTTCCCCCTCGGTTGGATCATACAAACGGCACAGCAGTTTGATAAAGGTGGTTTTACCTGAACCGTTCATGCCCACGATCGCCAGTTTTTCCCCAACTTTGAACCGGAAGTTCACATGCCGAAGCGCATAATGGTCGGTGTTGGGATATCGGAAACTCACATCACGGAATTCTACAAAATATTCATTGTCGTCCCGTTTTTCCACTGTCAGCGTGCCCTGGTACATGTGGTTGGGAATGTCCAAATAATCAAACAGCTTCTGCAAATGCAGGCAGTACACCTCATTGTCTGACAAAATGAACATCAGTTCCTGCAATCCGGCGCCAAGCCTTTGCAGGACGGTAACGTACTGCACAATGCTGCCGACGCCAAACGCGCCGAAGAAGGCTTTGATTGCAACAAAAAGATAACAGACCATATTCGCCAGCCCGATAATCACACACGCAATCGCCGGGAAAATCGACATCCGAATCACATCCGCCTGATTTTCCTGATCCCTTTGGATCAGTTTGTCCAGCGCTTTTTCTGCGATGAAATTCTGCTCATAAATTCGGACATCCTTGGCTTTTTCCGGATTCCTATACAATTCGCTTCCAAAGAACATAAAGGTTCGATTAAACCAAACGGTATCCTGGCACCATTTCAGAAAAACCTGGTTTTCCTTTACGGTTGCTTTGGAATTGCTGAGCCCCCCTAAGAGGACGCACAATAACACAGCAATGATCCAAATGGGGTTGTCTATTACCGGATTCCCGGATTTTGAAAGAAACAGGGAGCCGGCCATGGCCAGGGAAGCAAGGATATTGACGCCGGCTTTTACCAGTCCCGAAGTCCCCCAAACAAGCTGCGCCAGACCGTTTCCGAACATATAGAGGTTTTCTTCTGCCTCCTGTTTTTGGTGCTGAATTTCCGCGTTTTCCAAATCTTCAAAATCCAGCGACATCTGCTTGTCGGAAAAAATTTTGCCAAACCACTTCCACATTTGCGTTTCTTTTTCGCTGCAAATCCGATTGATGCTGTTTTTTGCAACGGAACAGAGAAAATTGATGAGGATCACGCTGACAACGTAAACGGCGATCTGTTTGAGCCGCCGCTGGGCAGATAGTTCATTCAGTATCTGTGCGGAAAACCAAACCGTAACAAAAGGCTGCATCGAGTTAATGAGTTCGTGGATTGCCTTTCCCTGTACAAGGCCCGGGCAATATTTTTTGAGAAGGCGAAAGCCCCGGGCTGTGACGGCAAACCGCCTGCGAATCGTCATTTTGCTCATTCTGCCGCCTCCTTTTGTCCGTCTTTTTCCCGATAATATTTTGCCTGCATTTCAAACAAACGATAGTATTTCCCTTTTTTCCTGAGCAGGCTGGTATGGGTACCTTCTTCACAAACCTGCCCGTTTTCCATCAAAATAATCCGGCTGCAAAAGCTGGTACTGGCTAACCGGTGGGAAATAAATACAGTGGTTTTTCCCTCGCTGATTTGATGATAGTTTTCATACAAATTGCTCTCAGCAATGGGGTCCAGCGCTGCCGTGGGTTCATCCAGCAGCATGATGGGGGCGGATTTGTACAAAGCCCGCGCCAGGAGCAATTTTTGAACTTCACCGCCGGAAAATTCCACTCCGTCATCGTAAATGGTTTTCCCAAACTGGCTTTTGACCCCCTGCGGAAGCTGGGCGACCTTATCCCAAAGTCCCGCTGTTTTCAAGCAATGCTGGACTTGATCCGCATCCAGGCTTTCCGCAGGCGTTTCAGCCACAATCTCCTCAATGGTCACCGGCAAAATACTGAATTGCTGAAAGACCGCTGAGAAAAGCCGGTAAAACTCCGCCCGGTTATATTCCCGGATATCGACCCCGTCATAAAGGACCTGTCCTTCTGTGGGATCAATCAATCCGCAGAGCAGCTTGACAAGGGTCGTCTTTCCCGCGCCGTTTAACCCGACCACCGCCAAATGTTCACCGGGCGTGATTTTCAGATTGAAATTACGGAGAGCGTATTGTTCAGCGCCTCCATAACGATAACTTACGTTTTTCAGTTCAATGGTCCTGGGAAGCGGGCCCGTTGGAAGGGGTGCCCCATGATCCCTGCGAAAAGTTTCCGGGTATTCCAGATAGGAGCGAAAATAATTGATTTTCAGGTTCAGCTGATTGAGGAGCGATACCTGTGAAATAACGTTGCTGAGCCAAGTGGAAAATCCCGCCACTGCGCTGAAATAAAGGACAAAATCCGCCACAGTGATTCGGTGATTCCACACGAGGTAGATTAAGTAAACATAAGTGACGCCCTCCCGCAGCAAAGCGAAGCTGCTGTCCCACACGGCGACGCCGAAGATCCGCTTGGTCAATCGCCGGTACCAGCTGCTGATGCCGTCCATGTTCTCCTGGTAAATATCAGAAAACCATGCGGCCATGCGGTACAGCCGGAGATCCTTGGCGGAACGAATTTCTCCGGAAGCGGCGTTGATATAGTCCAACCGCTGCTCATAACGGATCCGTTCCGGATTATTTTGATCCGTCCATTTGACAACCCGTCGATTCAGGAAAAAGCTCATCAGGGTGGTTGCAGCCAAAAACAGCAGGATGAACCCGTTCACTTGAACCAGTATGGCCCCAAATGCCCACAGGCCCAGAACGCTGGTGCAGAGGCTGACTAAGATGTCATAAACGCTGGTAAGGGGGGAATAGTTCCCGTTGCAGCAGGCGAAGCTTTCCGTTTGCAGTTTGCGGAACTGTTCATTTTCCTGGTTGCTGTAATCCGTTGTCAGCCCTTTTAAGGCCACCCGTTTAAGGTAAAAGGTATTCATCCGATATTTCTGATGATAAATGAATTTTGTAAAAAACTGGCCGGCCCCGGACAGCAGGGCAATACCGCCCATGAACCCCAAAACAGTGGCGGTTAATTCCCATACGCTGTTTCCCTCCGTGATAGCTTCAATGACCGCTTTGGGAAGATAAGCGGATAAAACTGGCAGCGCCGCATTGACCAATATGGAAATCCCGCACCAGCATAACAGCAGGCAGTAGCAGCGGGAGGTATTTCGGATGCAGTACCAGACGTTTTGGATGATGGAAGCGTGACGGGTGCTCCATTCATCCGAAGCCGTATTTTTCTTTTGCATTGGCTTCCGCCTCCTTTCGTGCTTTATTGTATCATGATTCTGGCGAAAATGAAAATTCGTGCACCAACTGCATCAGCCGGTACACGAATTGCACTTATTCCACAGCGAGAACTAAAAATTCAGAGGTAAACGCCCCGTTTTCGCTGTTGTACTTACACCATCCGCCGTGTTCCTCCAGAATCCCTTCAGCGCGCCGCAGCCCGAAACCATGCAGCCCGTTTTTATTGGAGGAAAAAAGCCCGCCCGTTTTCTTTCTCTTTTCTCCTGCGGAATTGAGCATGGAAAAATACAGCATTTTCCCTTTCATGGACATATAAATCCGGATAAAGCGTTCTCCCGCGGCAGTCCGGCAGGCTTCAATGGCATTGTCAAGCAGGTTGCCCACCAGGATACTCAGTTCCAAATCGGTGATGGTCAAATTGTCCGGGACGCATGCCTTGACAGAAACCGCAATGTTCTCCGCTTTGGCCTGAGCAATTTTCGCGGACAGGATTGCGTCCAGGGAGATGTTGCCGGTTTTCAGAAGCGTATCCACGTTCATCAGCTCCCGGTCCAGCTGTTCGATGTATGCAAGGGCTCGCCCGGTTTCGCCGGCCTCCAGCTGGCCTTTGAGCGTTTGCAGATGGTGATGGAAATCATGCTTGTATCCCCGCATTTCGGCATGGATGCTGCGGACTTCGTCCAGGTGCCGCCTGGACTGTTCCGTTTGATATTCCACCAGCTTTAAATAGGTTTTCTTTCTCATAAGATTCCTCAATTCCGCGCGATAAACGCCCGGTTGACGTCGTCGTATTTTCCTCTGGCCAGAGGGAGCTCAGCGCCGCAGTCCAGCCAAACCGCTGTGCGGGAAATTTTTCGGATATGCTTTAGCGACACCAGATAGGACCGGTGCGTCCGGTAAAAATCGCCGCTGAGCTTTCCTTCCAAAGCGGAAAGGTTCTCTTTCAGTTTATATTCTGTACTTTGGGTGTGGACAACGACATAATGCAGGAAAGATTCCATATACAGAATATCCGGTTCCAAAAGTTTCACTGTTTCCCCATTGCAGCTGATAACCAGCGATGGAGGTTCCGCCGATAATTTCTGAGCCGCTTTGGAAAGCACCTCCATGAGTTTTGCTTCCGCGATGGGCTTTATAAGATAATGCAGCGCGTCCACTTCATAGCCTTCCCCAGCCAATTCAAAATGGGAAGTGGTGAAGATGATTTCCACGCGGTGATTCCCGGAACGGATCTGTTTTGCCAGCTCGATGCCGGAAATGCTTTTCATTTCCACATCCAGAAGCAGAATGTCGTAATCCTTCTTTTCTTCATAATGAAAGAGAAAACTCTCTGCTGAGGGGAACGTTTCAATGTTTACGGAAACTTTTTGTTCCCGGGCCCACTGCTTCACGGCAGAAGCAAGATACCGGGCATCCTCCATTACATCGTCGCAAACCGCTATTTGATAATCCATTTTTCATCCTCAATATTATGTGATACTTTTCGTATATGTGGTTTAAACAAAGAATGCAAGGGGCCTATCAATTGGGTATCCCCTCTTTCGGCACTCTGCGCCTTTGCTTACCGGAGCGTATTTATTTCCTGTTGGAATTTACCCGTTGGATCAATGCCGCCAATTTGCTTTTTTCCCCTTTCCTGCAAACAAAGTAATAGGTAGCCGTTGCTTCCGGGTCCAATACGGGGATCACCACGCGGTTCTTGGGCTTTCCGTCATACCGCATAGCCATGTCGGAAACAAAAGCCGGGAGGGCTGAAGCCTGGACCAGCTCCGCGAAATCCGCCTGTTCCGTCTGCATCAAGGCGTGGGTGGAGGGCATTTTTTCATCGCAGAGTTTTTTCCAGAACCCGATTTGCGCCAGCAACAGAATGGTTTCCCCGTCAATGTCCTTGAAATAAAGCCCCTTTGCAGAAGACAGCGGGTGGGCGGGAGGAAGGGAAAAATAAAGCTGTTCTGTTTCAAAGGGAACGCTGTATAAATCCGGTTCCTCTGCGGGATAAGGGAGGATGATGCATTGATACAACCCCTTTTTCAGCCCGTCCAGCAGCGTTTCGTTCTCCTTCATTTCAGAAGAAACGGTCATATCAGGATAGATGCCCGAAGTCCAGGAGCTCAGCTCCCACAGCGGCGCCGGGGCGCAGGATCCGATGAAAATGGTGCGCTGGCTGCGGTCGAAGGCCCGCACCTGTTCCATCAGATCGTTTGCCTGCTCCACCACTCGGCGCGCCAGCTCTATGGCCAGTTTCCCGTTTTCGTTGAGGCTGATTTTGTTCTTTTGCCGGTCAAACAGCGTGACCTGCAATTCTTCTTCCAGTTTTTGCATGGAACGGCTGAGGGCGGGCTGGGACAGGTGCAGTTTCTCGGCCGCGCCGGACAATGTGCCGCATTCCGCCACAATAAGAAGCTGCTCCAACTGATATAGCTCAAACATTTTGCCACCTCCTTTTCTATTCTATCACAGATATGGAGGTCTATCAATCTCAGTATGCGTTAAAGTTTTAGTGCTCTGCGCAACTGGCACTGTACTTTTCCATGAAACCGTACTACAATATAGTCAACAAGGGAAATCAAGGAGGTGGGATTTGTGGAGTATTCAGTGCTTTCCAACGGATGTTTGCTTCCCAAAATCGGATTTGGCACCTTCCAGATCACAGACGCCGTCCAGTGTAAACGATGTATCAGCGACGCGCTGGAAACCGGCTACCGCCTTTTTGATACGGCAGCGGCCTACGGCAATGAGGAAGCCATTGGCGCTGCGGTAAACAGCTCCGGGATTTCGCGGAAAGAGATTTTCCTGACAACCAAATTATGGGTACAGGACGCGGGATATGAAGCTGCTCTGAAGGCCTTTGACGCTTCCTTAAAAAAGCTCCAAACAGATTATATCGACCTGTATTTGATCCATCAGCCCTTCGGCGACTATTACGGCGCCTGGCGGGCCATGGAACGGCTGTATCAAGAAGGGGCCGTTCGGGCCATTGGGGTCAGCAACTTTTCCCCGGAACGTCTGGTGGATCTGTGCATGAACCAGGAAATCAAGCCCATGGTCAACCAGATTGAAATTCATCCGTTTTACCAGCAGCGGGAAGCAATCCGCGTTATGAAGGAATACAATGTGGCTGTTCAAGCGTGGGGGCCCCTTTCGGAAGCCCAGCGGGATATTTTCCGCCATAAAACCCTTGTAAAAATCGCGGAAAAGCACGGGAAATCCACCGCCCAGGTGATTCTGCGCTGGCACTTGCAGCGGGGAGTGGCCGTCATCCCCAAAACCGTTCATAAAGACCGGATGGCCGAAAACCTGGACATCTTCGACTTTGCGCTGACGGAAAAAGAAATGGAGGCCATCGGGGCCATGGACATTGGCCACAGCGAGATCATCGACCACCGCTGCTACTACACGGCAAGGCAGCTCAACAGCGTCAAAATTCACGCTGAAGGCTGATGAAAGTTTTAAAAATCGCTTGCGGTCGTGATTGCAGGCAGCCCGGCCGGTTTCATTTCATCCGGGCCTTATGAAGCTCTGTCAATCCAAATAAAATACAGGAGGAATTATTATGATGAACAAGATTGAAACTGTCAAGCTGAACAACGGTGTGGAAATGCCCCTGGAGGGCTTCGGCGTGTTCCAGGTCCCGGACCCTGCCCAGTGCGAGCAGGCCGTTTTGGACGCCATCGCCAGCGGCTACCGCCTCATTGACACGGCGGCCGCTTACATGAACGAGGAAGCCGTAGGCAAGGCTGTGGCCAAGTGCGGCGTGCCCCGTGAGGAGCTGTTTATCACCACCAAGCTGTGGGTGCAGGACGCCAGCTACGAGGGGGCCAAGGCTGCTATTGAAGCCTCTTTGAAAAAGCTGGGCCTCAGCTATATTGACCTGTACCTAATCCACCAGCCCATGGGCGACTATATCGGGGCCTACCGGGCCATGGAGGAAGCCTACAAGGAAGGAAAGCTGAAAGCCATCGGCGTCTGCAATTTTTATCCCAACCGCCTGGCCGACCTGTGCGAAACCGTTGAGGTCATCCCCGCCGTCAACCAGGTGGAGCTGCACCCCTTCTTCCAGCAGGAGAACGCCCTGGCCCTCATGAAAGAGTACGGCGTGGTGCTGGAAGCCTGGGGCCCCTTTGCCGAAGGCAAGCACGGCATCTTCACCCACCCCGTCCTGACCGCCATCGGCCAGAAGTACGGCAAGACTGCCGCCCAGGTGGCCCTGCGCTGGAATATCCAGCGGGGCGTTGTGGTAATCCCCAAGTCTGTCCACAAGGACCGTATGGAGCAGAACCTGGCCGTTTGGGACTTTGAACTCAGCGACGGGGATATGGCGGAAATCGCCAAGCTGGATATCGGCCACAGCGAAATCGTTGACCACAGCGATCCCAGCTTTGTCAGGATGCTGCACAGCATGAAAGTTCACGACTAAATTGACTGCCGTGATTTCATAACAATAAAGGATCGCGGCAGCAGGGCGTGTCACACGCTTTTGCTGCCGCATTTTATGGGAAAAGGAGATATTTCGGGCGGACCTCCAAACGGCGGAGGTCCGCCGCGGCATCTCAAACAGGAGGCAGGATTTGGAGGAAACCAAACCGGAGGACCTGGCGGTTTATCAAAACTATCTCGCCTTTATTGGGGAACACCCGGAGCTGGGCTGGAAGCAGGTCAAGCTCCATTCTACGGAACGATGCAACGGCTGCGGCCTCTGCGCCCAGGTCTGCCCCGGGAACTGCATTGAAATCCAGGATGGCCGCGCGGTCCATACGGATGACAACTGCCAGGTCTGCCTGGCCTGTATCCACCACTGCCCGCAGAACGCGGTGCGGCTCAGCGTGCCGGAGGTAAACCCCAACGCCCGGTACATCCATCCCCAAATTTCCATCCGAGAAATCATCCAAGCAAATCAAAAAACCGTGTAAGCCTCCCAACAGAGCCGGAAAGCGCCGGAGAGAAGGATCCCCTTCTTCCCCGGCGCTTTTTTATATTTTTGCAGCAGGCTCATGGCTTCCCGCCTCAGGCCCGGATATTTTAAGCCTCAATATAAACCTGCGCCTCATAGTTCCAGTGCAAAATCCCCGATATCACAATGATCTGCACCGTAAAGGCCGGCTCCGCGCCGTATTTTGTCCGGGCCGTATGAACCAGCTCCCGCAGCGTCTGCTCCCGGTTTTCTTCCGTGCAGTTGGCGCACAGGTATTTCCCTTTGGGCAATACCTTTAGGCCCTCTGTTTCCTCGTAACGGGTACAGAGGGCAAAAAGCCTTGTTAATCCGTTTTCCGTATAGATTCCGGCCATATCCTCAAAGGAAAACCGGTCCCTCAATGCTTGGGGTACTTTTTCATAGAAATGCTCCAGATAATTCCAAAGGTTGTCCAGGGTCGGCGTTTCCAGGGTATCGGAAAGCAGGATCACACGCTCCGGAAAATCCTTCACCAGGGTTCCGTTCAGATTTTTGCGCATCCGCAGTTTTTTCTCGTAGTCCGCCTTGGCCGCCTGGATTTTGGTTTTGCTGTACTGGAGGGCCGCGATTTTTTCGTCGGCCTTTTTTTCTGTCTGCGCCAAAAAGTCCACGATCTTTTCCAGGTCGTCGTACTCCAGGACCTTTTTGATCTCCCGCAAGGGCAGATCCATGAGCTGCAAGGCCCGCACTGTGTTCAGCCGGACAATGTCCTGGTCGGTATAATAGCGGTAGCCCGTCCACTCATCCTTTTTGCTGGGCTTTACCAGCTCGATGCGGTCGTAGTGCCGCAGGGTTTCGCTGGTCGTATGGACCGCCTTAGCAGCTTCCCCAACGGAAAAATATTTTTTCATTTTGATTTTCCCTCTTGACTTTTGTGTTACACAAAGGCTTATACTTCATTATAGCACAAGAGCTGGCATAAAACAATCAAAATTGCACTGCTGTTTAGGAGGAAAAGCTGCATGATAGAACTGAAGCAAGTGACAAAACAGTACGGGCAGGCAGCCGTACTGAAAAACATTACGCTGTCCATTGACGAGCCGGGGATTTACTGCCTGCTTGGCCGGAATGGGGCGGGCAAAACAACCCTGCTCAAATCCATTGCCGGGTACCAAAACATTACAAGCGGCACGATTCAAGTTGACGGCAAGGCCATCACCACATCCACTCTGGATACAGGCGTCAGCTATATTGAAAACTTCGCCAGGCATTTCAATCTCCCGGTGCGGAAGCTGCTGCGGCTCGCTTCGGAAGTGAACCCCAACTACGATTACGACTTCGCTTCGGAAATGATGGACCGTTTTGAGCTGGACGGGAAAAAGAAGTTCCATCACCTTTCCCTGGGCATGAAAACCATGGTTTCCACCATCATCTGCCTGGCCAGCAATAAAAGCGCGGTCCTTTTAGACGAGCCTGTCCTGGGCTTCGACGCCATTATGCGGGTGGAATTTTACGATATGCTGGCAGAGAGCTTCCGGAAACACCCGCGGATCATCATCGTATCCACCCACATCATCGAAGAAATCGCCAAGACCATCCAAAAGCTCATCATCCTGGACAAAGGGAGCGTCCGCTTCTTTGACGCCCTGCAATCCATTGAAGCCAAAGCCTTCAGCGTCAGCGGCCTGCAAAAGGACGTGGAAGCCGCCACCAAAGGGTTAAAGGTCATCGGTCAAGATACTGTCGGCGGCCTTGCAACAGCTTATCTCTTCGACACCCCGCCGGAGCAGACTGCTTCTCTGGAGATCCGCCCTCTGTCTTTGCAGGATTTCTTTATTCAAATGGTGGGGCATCATAAAGGAGGCGCCAAAAGATGAGAGCGATCGTTTCCATTGTCAAACGCTTGCTTGCAAGCAACAAAATCAGTTTCATCCTGACGGCCCTTGTGGTGCTGTGCGCCACATCTTCCGGCGAGGTCGTTTTAAGCAACGGAAATTATACCTGGCTGCTGGCTGTCCTGACCCCGTTCTTTTTTGTCTTTTATGATTTCAAAAAGCTCATGCATTTGGGGGCCAGCAAAAAAGACTACTACGCCGGCTGCCTCATCAGCTATGGGTTCCTGGCCTTCTGCGTTTCCCTGGTCAACACCCTCATCCATCTCCTGATTGATCCCCTCTATCCCGCGAAAACCGTCATCAATCTCATGGACGTGTGCAAATGGACGGAAAACGGGATCGTCGCCGCCGGGTTCCAGCAAATGTGCTTTTTGCTGCTGGTGATGGTTTTCCTGCATGTGCTGTTATCCATGCAGGCCCATTGGTACGGGTGGCTGACGGACGCGGTGCTGGCGGCGATCATCTGCATCTTTACGCCCATCGCGCCGCTGCGGGAAATCTTATCCGGATTTTTCCAGATCATCATGCTGAACGGAAACGCGATCCTGCACATCGGCGTCTGCCTGCTGCTCAGCGCCGCGTTATCCCTCGTGGGGCTTGTGGTCCTAAAAAGAAAAACATTATAGACAAGAGGGACGGCCATGATTCGGATTAAAGCGGTTGACGCGCAAAATTTATTGGAGGTGTGCCGATTGACGGCCAGCCGGGACTGCGTTGGCAGGAAGGGACATTGCCGCTGCAACGCGGTTTCCATCGCGGAGGCGAAATATCACGCCGAGCTGCACCCCAACGCGATTTATCACAACAATGGGCTGATCGGCTTTTTCATGTACCAGCGGGCGGAAGACCACGCCGATACGGCATCCATCCGCCGCTTTATGATCGACGACCGGTTCCAGCAGAAAGGGCTTGCGGAAAAGGCCCTGGAGCATATCCTGCGGGGGCTCAAGATCCAGGGCGTCAGAAAAGCAGTCATCATACTGGACGGCGCAGATGAAGACGCGAAAAACCTGTATCTTTCTTTCGGTTTTCATTTTACCGGAAAAATGGATAAAGATGAATGCCGCTATGAGTTAGAGTTGTAACATTGAATTTATGAAATATGGAGGTATCACCATGAAAAAAATCATTTCACTCGCATTGTGCCTTGTACTGGGCGTGTTTGCCCTGACCGGCTGCTCGGATAACAGCGAACCCTTTGCGGAAAAAAGCTACACGCCGGATACCCAGGTCAACGCAGTCAATCTTGATGTGGAGGACCGGGAAATCGAAGTGTCCTTGTCCCAGGACGGCCAGGTCCATATTGACTATTCGGAAAACAGCAAGGAGTATTACGAAATCTCCGTTTCAGACGGCGTGCTGACCATGACAAGCGCCAGCGACAAGGAGTGGACGGATTATATTGGCGTGAAGTCCTCCGACGAGGATCGGAAAATCTCGCTGCAAGTACCGGACGCGCTTTTGGAAACCCTGACCTTGTCCACAACCAACGAGGATATCTCCCTGCCGGAGCTGGCTGTGACCGGAAGCGTCAGCCTTTCCGCCAACGGAGGGGATATTTCCTTTGAAGCCCTGGAGGTAGGCAGCGCCTTGACACTGAGCGCTAAAAACGGGGACATTTCCGGTGCGGTTATGGGAAGCTATGACGACTTTGCCATTCAGACAGAAATCAAAAAAGGCGAAAGCAATCTGCCGGACCAGAAAGACGACGGCGAAAAAACGCTCAATGTGTCCGTCAATAACGGCGACGTAGATATTGAGTTTGTAAACGAATAACCGGCGCACCGCAAACCCTTTTTGCGGTGCTGGAGCATTGATGCCGGCGGCGGAGAGCATTGATTTCCGCCGCCGGTTCCCTTTGGGAGAAGCTGCCCCGCCCCCGCAGAAGCGGAACGGCTTTTCCCGGCAGCCGCCCTTGCTTTTCTTTGGCAAAAGTATTATAATCCCAATCAAAGAGAACTGACGCGAAGGAGAATTGCCATGCAGATTGCCGACCTGCACATCCATTCCAAATATTCCCGGGCCACCAGCAAGGACTGCGTACCGGAGTCCTTAGATTTTTGGGCCCGCCGCAAGGGCATCACCCTGCTGGGGACCGGCGACTTCACCCACCCTGCCTGGCGGGCGGAACTGGCGGAAAAGCTCACTCCTGCGGAAGACGGCCTTTACCGTTTAAAGGAAGAGTTCCGCCGGAAAGAGCCCCTGCCTCCCGGCGTGCCGGAGCCCCGGTTCGTCCTGACCGGGGAAATCAGCTCCATCTATAAAAAGAACGGCCGCACCCGGAAGGTCCACAGCCTCATTTTGCTTCCCAGCCTGGAGGCCGCCGAGCTCCTGTCCCGCCGGCTGGAGGCCATCGGCAACATCCACTCCGACGGCCGGCCCATCCTGGGCTTAGACTGCCGGGACCTGCTGGAAATCACCCTGGACGCCTGCCCGGAAGCCATTTACATCCCGGCCCACATCTGGACGCCCCATTTTTCCGTATTCGGGGCCTTTTCCGGCTTTGATTCCCTGGAGGAATGCTACGAAGACCTGACCCCTTACATCCACGCCCTGGAAACCGGCCTGTCCTCCGACCCGGCCATGAACTGGCAGGTGTCCGCCCTGGACGGCTATCAGCTGGTGTCCAATTCCGACGCCCATTCCCCCCAGAAGCTGGGGCGGGAGGCCAATCTGCTGGACATTGACCTCAGCTATTCTGCCTTATCCGACGCCCTTTCCGGCAAAAACCCTTCCGGTCTTGCGGGGACCATCGAGTTTTTCCCGGAGGAAGGCAAATACCACTGGGACGGCCACCGGAACTGCCGCCTGCGCCTGTCCCCAGCGGAGGCCGCCCCTTACGGCGGGCGGTGCCCGATCTGCGGCAAAAAACTGACCATCGGGGTCCAGCACCGGGTGGAGGAGCTGGGCGACCGGCCGGAAGGCTTCCGCCCGGAAAACGGCAAGCCCTATGAAAGCCTGGTGCCCCTGGAGGAGGCCATCGCCTGGTCCACCGGCACTTCCCCCGGCAGCGTCCGGGTCAAGGCCCAGTATGAGGAGCTGCTGGCAAAATTGGGGACGGAATTTTTCATCCTCCGGGAAGCCCCCATTTCCGACATTTCCAAAGTGGCCGGGGAGGTTATTGGGGAGGGCATCCGCCGCCTGCGTTTGGGGCAGGCGGAAAAAATCCCGGGCTACGACGGGGAGTACGGGGTCATCCGCCTCATGAGCCGGGCGGAAATCGACACCTTAAGCGGCCAGGTGAGCTTATTCGGCGCCGGGGTCCCGACCCCCCGCCAGGCCAAGAAGAAAGCCCTGCCCGCACCCGAGGCCACCCTGCCGGAGCAGGAAGAAGCGGCGGTTTCCTTACCTCTTTCCCTAAACCCGGAACAGCAGGCGGCGGTGGATTCCGTATCCCCGGTAACCGCCGTGATTGCCGGGCCGGGCACCGGCAAGACCCGGACCCTGGTTTCCCGAATTGCCCACTTAATCCGGGACGGCCTGGCAAAGCCCTCGGAAATCACCGCCGTGACCTTTACCAACAAGGCCGCCGGGGAAATGCGGGAGCGTTTGGAAAAGGAACTGGGCGGGAAAGCCGCAGTCCGGGGGATGACCGTGGGCACCTTCCACGCCATCTGCCTGGGAGAGCTGTCCAAAAAGGAGCCCATCCTGCTGGCCTCCGAGGAAACGGCCTTAGAAATCGCCGGGCAGGTCCTGCAAAAGCTGGGGGGCAAAGGCTCCGCCCGGGAGCTGCTTTCGGAAATCTCCCTCATCCGCAACGGGTGCGCCGTGAAAAATCCCCGCTTTCCGGAGGAAGCCGCCGCCCTTTATCAACAGCTTTTAAAGGAACGGGGCCTGACGGATTTCGACGGGCTTTTGGAGGACGGACTAGCATTCTTCCGCAGCCAAAAGCCGGGGAAGGGCTTTACCCACCTGCTGTGCGACGAGTTCCAGGACATTAACCCCATCCAGTATGAGCTTTTGAAGGCTTGGAGCCGGGAAAGCCGCAGCCTTTTTGTCATTGGCGACCCGGACCAGTCCATTTACGGCTTCCGCGGTTCGGACGCCCGCTGTTTTGACCGTTTAGCGGAGGAGTTCCCCGGCCTTTTGACCATACGCCTTGAAGAAAACTACCGTTCCTCCCCGGAAATCACCGACGCGGCCTTAAGCGCCATCGCGCCCGCCCCGGGCCAGCCCCGCATTTTGCGGGCAAACCGTCCGCCCTGCGGACGGGTGCGGCTGATCTCCGCCCCAACCGATACTGCCGAGGCCATCTTTGCCGCCAAGGAGATCAGCCGGCTGGCCGGCGGTATGGACATGACCCAAAGCCGCGCCACAGAAGAAACGCCCCGGAGCTTTTCGGAAATCGCCATCCTCTGCCGCACCCGCAGGCAGATGGAGCTTTTGGAAAATTGCCTGCGCCACGACGACATCCCCTGCGTTATTTCCGGGGAAAAGGAGTTCTTGCAGGACCCCGCTGCCCGGGGACTGCTGGGATTTTTGGGGTTCTTATTAAACCCCGCCGACACCCCGGCTCTGTCCGCCGCGTTAAAAGGTCCTTTCTCCTGCCCGCCGGACCTGAGCAAGAGCCTGGAAGCCAAAATCTCCGCCCTGTCCCCCAAAAGTCAGGAAGAACTGGCCCCCCTTTGGGAGGAATACCGGGAGGTCCCGGCCCTGCACCGGTTTTTGGAGAAGATGGAAGAATATCTGCCCAAGGCCCCCAAGGAAAAGCCTTTGAAGCTCCTGGAACCCCTGTCGGAAGCCCTGGAGGTTTCGGCTCAAAAGCCGGTGCAGCGGCTGGTCCAGACGGCGGCCTTCCATCCCACGGCGGCAGCCCTGCTGAAGGCCTGCCTGTTGGGGCAGGACGGGGATTTCAGCCGGATGTCGGGGAAGGCCTACGCCGCAGGGGCCGTCACTCTCTCCACCCTCCACGCCGCCAAGGGCCTGGAATTTCCGGTGGTGTTCTTATACGGCGTCACCGCCGGCAGCATCCCTCTGGATTCCCCGGAGCATCCCGCCGACATGGAGGAGGAACGGCGGCTCTTTTATGTGGGAATCACCCGGGCCAAAGAACGGCTTTATCTGCTGACTGCCGGGGAGCCCTCCCCCTTCCTTTCGGACCTGCCGGACAGCCTGCTGGAAAAAACCGCCCTGGAGGACCGCCGCCCGGCATCCGAAGCCGCCCAGCTCACTTTATTTTAGATTTTTCCCGCCGTCAGGAACAAGACGGCGGGTTTTGTTGCTTTATGCTAACGATTTTCAGAAAAATTCTCCTTTCTCCTCTTGACTTTCGCAGTTAGTTCATGTAAACTATTATCAGAAAGTTTTCTTAAGCTAACAATCTCCAATGTCTGGAAAGGAGTGTGGGCTTTGATGCCTTTGACATTTGCTAAAGCCGGCCAAACAAGCCGCATCGTGAAAATCACCGGCAAGGATGAAGTCCGCCAGCATCTGGCCAACCTGGGGTTTGTATCCGGGGAGCAGGTCACGGTCATCTCCGAAATGGCGGGGAGCCTGATCTTGAAGATCAAAGACAGCCGGATCGCCCTGGACAAAAGCATGGCGAACCGGATCATGATTTAGGAAGGGAGAAACTAGGATGAAAACTCTGCGGGAAATCAAACCCGGTCAGACCGCCAAGGTGGTCAAACTCCACGGGGAGGGCGCGGTTAAACGCCGGATCATGGACATGGGCATCACCAAAGGGACGGAAGTCTTTGTCCGCAAGGTGGCCCCCTTGGGGGACCCGGTGGAGGTCAACGTCCGCAGCTACGAGCTTTCCCTGCGGAAAGCCGACTGCGAAATGATCGAAGTACAGTAAAAGCAGCCGTTACATTTTACGGCTGCATATTTTAGGGCATGCAGTTAGCTCAAATTAACTTGTGCCGAAAGGAGAAGCGTTATGGCCTGTAAAATCGCGCTGGCCGGCAATCCCAACTGCGGGAAAACCACCATGTTCAACGACCTGACCGGCAGTTCCCAGTATGTGGGCAACTGGCCCGGCGTCACTGTGGAAAAGAAAGAGGGCAAGCTGAAGGGCAGCCCGGACGTCCAAATCCAGGACCTGCCCGGCATCTATTCCCTGTCCCCCTACACCTTGGAGGAGGTCGTTTCCCGGAATTACCTGGTAAACGACAAGCCGGACGTCATTTTAAACATCGTGGACGCCTCCAACCTGGAACGGAACCTGTACCTGACCACCCAGCTTTTGGAAGTGGGGGCCCCCATGGTCATCGCCTTAAACATGATGGACATTGTCCATAAAAACGGCGACAAGATCGACACCGGCAAATTATCCGCCGCTTTGGGCTGCCCCATTGTGGAAACCAGCGCCTTAAAAGGTTCCGGCAGCAAGGCGGTCGCGGAAAAAGCGGTGTCCCTGGCCCGTTCCCGGGAAATCCCCTCCCCCCAGACCTTTTCGGAGGAAGTAGAGGGATATCTGGGGGAAATCTCCAAAATCCTGGAAGGCGCCTGCGACGCCCGGCAGCTGCGGTGGTACACCATCAAGCTCTTTGAACGGGATGAAAAGGCCGCGGCGGCCCTGACCCTCACCGCCGGGCAGAAGGAGCAGATCGAAGCGGTGATAAAAAAGGCGGAAGACGCCCTGGACGACGACGCGGAAAGCATCATCACCAACGAGCGCTACCAGTACATCGCAAAGGTTTTGCAGAACTGCTTTAAGAAAAAGCCACGTTCCCTGACCACCAGCGACAAAATCGACCACATTGTCACCAACCGCTGGCTGGGCCTGCCCATTTTCGCCGTGGTCATGTTTTTGGTTTACTTCATCTCCATCTCCACAGTGGGCACCATGATGACCGACTGGGTCAACGACGTCCTGTTCGGTGAAATCATCCCGCCCACAGTGGAAGGCTGGCTGACGGCGGCCAATTCTCCGGCCTGGCTCTCCTCGTTGGTTCTGGACGGCATTATCGGCGGCATCGGCGCGGTTTTGGGCTTCCTGCCCCAGATGATGGTGCTGTTCCTCTGCATGGCCATCCTGGAGGACTGCGGCTACATGGCCCGGATCGCCTTCGTTATGGACCGGATCTTCCGGAAATTCGGCCTTTCCGGCAAGTCCTTTATCCCCATGCTCATCGGCACCGGCTGCGGCGTGCCCGGGGTCATGGCCTCCCGCACCATTGAAAACGACCGGGACCGGAAGATGACCATCATGACCACCACCTTTGTGCCGTGCAGCGCGAAGATCCCCATTATCGCCCTGATTGCCGGCGCTTTGTTCGGCGGGGCCTGGTGGGTGGCTCCCTCCGCCTATTTCGTGGGCTTCGGCGCCATTATTGTGTCCGGCATTATTTTAAAGAAGACCAAACTGTTCGCAGGGGACCCGGCTCCCTTCGTCATGGAGCTGCCCGCCTACCATCTGCCCACCATCAAGGGCCTTCTCATCCACATGTGGGACCGGGCCAAAGCCTTTGTGAAAAAGGCCGGCACCATTATCTTCCTTTCCACCGTTGTCATCTGGTTTTTGCAGAGCTTTAACTGGCAGTTCCAGATGGTGGACGCCGGGGAATCCATCCTGGCCTCCATCGGCGGCGTCCTGGCCTTCCTGTTCGCTCCCCTTGGCTGGGGCGACTGGCGGGCGGCCGTGGCGGCCATCACCGGGCTCGTGGCCAAAGAAAACGTGGTGACCACCTTCGGCGTCCTCTTCGGCTTTGCCGAGGTGGCGGAAGACGGCGCGGAATTCTGGGGAACCATGCCCCAGGTCTTTACCGCCCTGTCCGCTTACTCCTTCTTAGTATTCAACCTCCTGTGCGCCCCCTGCTTCGCGGCCATCGGGGCCATCCGCCGGGAAATGGGCTCCGCCAAATGGACCTGGATCGCCATCGGCTACCAGACCCTTTTTGCCTACGCCGTTTCCCTGTGCATTTACCAGCTGGGGACGTTCTTCACCGGCGGCGGTTTCGGCATCGGCACCATTGCGGCCATCCTGCTGGTCGTGCTGTTCCTCTTCCTGCTGTTCCGCCCCTATAAGGAATCCCAAACCCTGACCAGCAAAATCCCTGTATCCAAAAAAGCGTAAGGAGTGAAAGCATACAATGAATCTTCCCAGCATTTTAATCGCCGCTGTCATTGCAGTTTTGATAATCTTAGCCATTATTTCCGTTGTCCGGCAGAAAAAGGCCGGGAAGTGCATCGGCTGCTCCGGCGGCTGCTCCCACTGCGGCCACTCCTGCCAGTGCCATTCTGAAAATAAGAAGTGAAACCTGGAAAAGGAGGAATCTTTTTGGAAATCACCGCGGCAAAACTCCGCTACCTGCTGACCATTTCGGAACTGATGCAGGCCCAAAGGGGAAAAGTCCGGTGCATCGACGTGGCGGTACAGCTGGGAGTGGCCCGGCCGTCTGCCTGCCGGATGCTGGCGGCGTTTTCCAAAGAAGGCCTCCTTTCCCGGAGCAAAACGGAAGGGCTCCGGCTTACCGAAGCCGGCTATGAATTAGTTTCCCGCTATGAAGCCGATTACCGGGCATTGTGCCGGTATTTTGAGGAACAGCTGAAGCTTTCGGCTTTCGACGCCCGGGAATGCGCCATGGCCCTTCTGGCCTTGGCCCCGGAATCCTCCCGGCGCGCCCTGTGCGCCAAAATATCAACGTAACCCTTACGGGTCTCTTTTCCTCTCTTGAAAATATTCTGACTTGAATTGATTTACCCCGCATGGAAAACCGTGCGGGGTTTCTTTTCCGGCGAATCGCCGGTGATAATCCGCCGCGGCCACCATGCGTCTGTCCAACGGCTGGATGAATTTCCTGGAACGCGGCGTAATAACCATTGCAGGGGCCGGGTCGCCCGGCCCCTGCAAAACACAGGAACATTTCGGGGAAAACGGCGGGACGGGAAACCCGTCCCCTACGCCAGTGTTTTGAACGGGGCTGTGCGGCCGCGGCGACTTAACAGCAAAAACGGGACCGCCTCTCCCAGAGGCGCAGCTTGTCTGCGCCAGCCGAAGCCCGGCGCGAGGACAATGGCCGCGGCGTTTCCCTTTTTCTTTCACTATATCGATAGAAAATAACAGTACCGAGCCGTTGTCGTGTATCACAACGGCTTATGCAGTCGGATAAAAGCTGTGCGGCCGCGGCGACTTACCGGGCCCCCGCAGGGCGGATTTCCTGGAACATGGCGTAATACCGGGGCGGCACCACTTTATCCATATGGTACCGGCCGAAATACCACTCCTTAAAATCGCACTGCTTGGCGATATAATCCAAATACATATGGATGCAGCTGGCCTCCGTGTCCTCCATGCGGATAAACTGCTTGATTACCGCCGGGGCGTCGTGGGTGACGATGATGTCCACCTGTCCCCGGCATTTCCGCAGGTTTTCCACGCCGTAAGCCTGCTCCTCCTCGGAGGGCTGCTCCTCCGGCCACCAGCGGCTGCCGTTCAAGGACTGCTCCTCGCTGTCCCCGCCGCCGAAGGCAAACACCTTCTTGCCGCAGATCTCGTAGATCTCCCCCCGCAGGAGCTGATAGACGTTGCCGGAAATCTTCCGGGCAGTCCCGCCCCGGTAAGGGACCTTGGGGTATTCCCGCAGAAGGTCGTAGTTGTCGTGGCAGCCCTCCACAAACACTGTGTCATGCCTGCGTTTGCCGATTTTCTTTAAGAGCTTCTGCTCCTTTTTAGAGCCATCCCAGACGAAACCAAAGTCCCCGCAGACGATGAGCACATCTTTTTCCTTTAACTTTTTCACCGCCGGAACCTGAAACCGGCTCATATCCCCGTGGATATCCCCTGTCACATAAATCAACGCGCGAAACCTCCCAAGCTGCCGGACGAAAACTTTGCTATGGTATTTATTGTACCAAAAAGAGCCTTTTTTGTCCAGACCCGCAGCATTTCCGTCCTCTGTAATTTCAAGTAAATATCTTGGATCGAAATTGACAAAAAGGAGAAACGAGAGTATAATAAAAACGGCAAAACAGCAGATACCATCTGAACAAAGGGGGAGTAAAAATGAATTTGAAAAATTTATTGGCAGACCGGAAAAACGGCGGCAGTCCCCGGGAACAAGAGGGAGCCTGCTGCTTCCTGACGGAAAAGGAACCCATGTGGGGCGAAATGCTGGCGGATGTCCTAAAACAAAACGGCGTGCCCTTTGTCATCGAGAAGGCATTGGGCGGCGGGCTCAGCGACCGGGTGGGGCCCCTGCTTGAACGGTATTCCTTCTATGTGCCCCCGGCATATCTGGAGCAGGCAAAGGGGCTTGCGGAGGAACTGTTTTCCGCGGAAAATGAGGAATAACGGCGGGATTTCGGAAGCCTTTCCCGGGCTGTGAAATGTTTACAAATTGTTTGGGAATTATAGGGCGGAATCAGGGACAAAAATCCGTTTTCGCCCTTTACTTTTTTTGAAAATCGTGATAAAATGAACAAAGATAGTTGTTGCAGAAGAATTGGGGACAGGTTCTCTGGCTGGCCTCAGTTTTTCAGCGCAAGCAACGGCGGGAAACTGCCGGCAGAGTCAGAATAACCCCCGGTGCAAGGCCTGTGCAAGCAGACCTTTGTTGCCTTGTTTGGGCATCCTGCTGACACTGTGTATCAATTTTCAAGGAGGATATAAAAACATGGCAAGAAAAATGAAAACCATGGACGGCAACAACGCTGCGGCTCACGTTTCCTATGCGTATACCGACGTTGCTGCCATCTACCCCATTACTCCTTCTTCCGTCATGGCGGAAGTCACGGACAAATGGGCTGCTGAAGGCAAAGAAAACATCTTCGGCGAAAAAGTCCGCGTAGTGGAAATGCAGTCTGAGGCTGGCGCTGCCGGCACCGTGCACGGCTCTCTGGCCGCCGGCGCCCTGACCACCACCTTCACCGCTTCCCAGGGCCTTCTGCTGATGATCCCCAATATGTACAAAATGGCCGGCGAGCTGCTGCCCGGCGTTATCAACGTTTCCGCCCGCGCTCTGGCAAGCCACGCCCTGTCCATCTTCGGCGACCACTCCGACGTGTACGCCTGCCGTCAGACCGGCTTTGCCATGCTCTGTGAAGGCAACCCCCAGGAGGTTATGGACCTGACCCCCGTTGCCCACTGCACCGCCATCAAGGGCCGCGTCCCCTTCTTAAACTTCTTCGACGGCTTCCGCACCTCCCACGAGCTGCAGAAGATCGAAGTTTGGGACTATGAGGACCTGAAAGACATGGTTGACCTGGACGCTGTCAAAGCGTTCCGCAACCGGGCTCTGAACCCCAACCACCCTGTCCTCCGCGGCACCGCCCAGAACCCTGACATTTTCTTCCAGGCTCGCGAGGCTTGCAACACCTACTACGACGCCATCCCCACCCTGGTTGAGGAATACATGGGCAAGGTCAACGCCAAGCTGGGCACCAACTACCAGCTTTTCAACTACTACGGCGCTCCCGACGCGGAACATGTCATCATCGCCATGGGCTCCGTCTGCGACACCATCGAAGAAACCATTGACTACCTGAACGCCAGCGGCGGCAAATACGGTCTGGTGAAAGTCCGTCTGTACCGGCCCTTCTCCGCTTCTCACCTGGTTGCGGCCATCCCCGAGTCTGTAAAACAGATCTCCGTTCTGGACCGCACCAAAGAGCCCGGCTCCCTGGGCGAACCCCTGTACCTGGACGTTGTGGCTGCCCTCAAGGACACCAAGTTCCACAATGTTCCCGTTTACTCCGGCCGCTACGGCCTGGGCTCCAAGGACACCACCCCTGCCCAGATCAAGGCTGTTTACGAGAACACCGAGAAGAAACGCTTCACCATCGGCATCGAGGACGATGTGACCCACCTGTCCCTGCCTGTGGGCGAAGTCTTGGACACCACCCCCAAGGACATCATCTCCTGCAAGTTCTGGGGCCTCGGCTCTGACGGTACTGTCGGCGCCAACAAGAACTCCATCAAGATCATCGGCGACCACACCGACATGAACGCCCAGGCGTACTTCGCTTACGACTCCAAGAAGTCCGGCGGCGTTACCATTTCCCACCTGCGGTTTGGTAAATCCAAGATCAAATCCACCTACTATATCAACCAGGCCGACTTCGTTGCCTGCCACAACCCCGCTTACATCTCCAAGTACCCCATCGTTGAGGATGTGAAGAAAGGCGGCACCTTCCTGCTGAACTGCCAGTGGTCCGACGAGGAGCTGGAGCAGCACCTGCCCGGCCAGGTAAAACGCCTGATTGCCAACAACGACATCAAGTTCTACACCATCGACGGTATCAAGATCGGTAAGGAAATCGGTCTGGGCGGCCGCATCAACACCGTCCTCCAGTCCGCGTTCTTCAAGCTGGCCAAGATCCTCCCCGAGGAAGACGCCATCAAGTACATGAAGGATGCCGCTACCGCTTCTTACTCCAAGAAGGGCGACGCGATCGTCAAGATGAACCATGACGCCATCGACGCCGGCGCTCAGGGCATCCACGAAGTGAAAGTCCCCGAATCCTGGAAGAACGCCGAGGATTCCCACGCTCCCGAAGTTGCCACCGGCTCCAACAAGCACCTGGTTGACTTCGTAAACGACATCGTGATCCCCGTCAACGACCAGAAGGGCGACCGCCTGCCTGTTTCCACCTTCATGGGCGACCGCACCGACGGTACCTTCCCCCAGGGCACCGCTGCTTACGAGAAACGCGGTATCGCCGTGGATGTTCCTTCCTGGAACCCCGACAACTGCATCCAGTGCGGCTTCTGCTCTTACGTCTGCCCCCACGCTGTTATCCGTCTGTACGCTATGGACGACGCTGATGTGGCAAACGCTCCCGAAGGCACCAAGTTCACCGCGATGACCGGTATGCCCGACAAGAAATTCGCCATCGGCATCTCCGTTCTGGACTGCACCGGCTGCGGCGTCTGCGCCGCCACCTGCCCCGGCAAGAAGGGCGAGAAGGCTCTGACCATGCAGTCCCTGGAAGGCGAAATGCCCCAGCAGGCGGTCTACAACTTCCTCTTCGATATGCCCGAGAAACCCGAGGTCCTGGAGAAATTCAAAGAGAACACCATCAAAGGTTCTCAGTTCCACCAGCCTCTGCTTGAGTTCTCCGGCGCCTGCGCCGGCTGCGGCGAAACTCCTTACGCCAAGCTGGTGACCCAGCTCTACGGCGACCGGATGTATATCTCCAACGCCACCGGATGCTCCTCCATTTGGGGCGGCTCCGCGCCTGCTACTCCTTACACCACCAACAAGGCCGGTTTCGGTCCCGCTTGGGCCAACTCCCTGTTCGAGGACAACGCGGAATACGGCTATGGTATGTTCTTAGCGCAGGACACCATCCGCAAAGCCGCCATCCGCAAGGTAGAGGCTCTGGCTGCCAAAGTTGAGGGCGACGATAAGGCTGTCTTTGACGCTTACCTGAACTCCATCGACTGCGGCGCTACCAACCGTTCCGCTGCCGACGCCCTGGTAAAAGTCCTGGAAGGCTATGCGGCCAACGGCTGCGAGGAATCCAAGGAGATCCTGGACAGCAAGGATTACCTGGCTAAGAAGTCCATCTGGATCTTCGGCGGCGACGGCTGGGCTTACGACATCGGTTTCGGCGGCCTTGACCACGTCATCGCTTCCCGTCAGGATGTAAACATTCTGGTATTCGACACCGAGGTTTACTCCAACACCGGCGGACAGTCCTCCAAGTCCACTCCTACCGGCGCCATCGCTCAGTTCGCTGCCGCTGGTAAAGAGGTCAAGAAGAAAGACCTGGCTGCCATCGCTATGAGCTACGGCTACGTTTACACCGCCCAGGTTTCCATGGGCGCTGACCGCAACCAGTGCCTGAAGGCCTTCCTGGAAGCGGAAAGCTACCACGGCCCGTCCCTCATCATCGCTTACGCTCCCTGTATCAACCACGGCATCAAGGGCGGTATGGTACACGCACAGGATGAAGAGAAGAAGGCTGTTGACGCCGGCTACTGGCACCTGTTCCGGTTCGACCCCCGTCTGGCTGACGAAGGCAAGAACCCCTTCCATCTGGACAGCAAGGCTCCCACTATGTCTTACAAAGACTTCATCATGAACGAGGTCCGCTACAACGCCCTGGCCCGGTCCAACCCGGCCCGTGCGGAAGAGCTGTTTGCAAGCGCTGAAAAGACCGCTGCTGACAAGTACGACCGTCTGGTGAACCTGTCCAACAAATAAGCTTTTCACAAAAAACGGATTGCTTTCAGGACTGCAGAACTGAGAGCATGAAGAACCCCCGGAATCGCAGGATTCCGGGGGTTTTGTGCTTGATATTCATAAGAGTTTTTATTTCGCAGATAAAACATGCCAGACATCGGTTCCAGTAAACCCGCACTTCCGATACAGAAATTCGGGTCGGGAGGGATTGTTCGCCTGTCCGGATACTGTGGCAAATTTTGCTGTGCCGCGCATTCGCCGCAGCAGCTCGCAAACGATTTCCTGCCCGATTTTTCTGTTTCGGTAGGCCGGCAATACTTGTATCCATTCCAAAACCAGTTCGCCAAGTTCTCGGTCGTAATCCGCAATACCTGCCCCAACACAGATATTTTCTGTTCTGCTGACAGCTAATACCCACAAATCAGCACAATAAACAGGCGTTTGCCTATAACGAATCAATTGCTGCCGGTTTACCCGAATATCATCATAACATTGATTGATGACTGATACAATTGTATCAACATCTTGTTCTGTAGCAGTAACCAGGGCGATGTCCTGCTGTTCTGCGCACGGAATGGAATGCAGATCGTGATACAGGCGGAAATACCGTTGATCTGTAAAATTGGGGAGCCCGCCATCGGGGAAATCCCGGTCATGGACCACGCGCATATTTTCCGGAAGCCGGAGATTTTTGGCCTTCCAGTACGGAATGGACAAGGTCCCGCAGGGATCCTGCAAATATTCCAAAACAGAAATCATCATTTTCAAACTCACTCCAGCATTTTGGCATATTCTTTTGGGGACATATCGTACTCCCGCCGGAACTCCGTGGAAAGGTAGGTGGGAGAGCAATAGCCCATAATATCCGAAATCTGGGCGATGGTGTATTTCCCCTCCCCGATCATCTCCTTGACCTTTTCCAGCCGCACCAGCCGGACATACTCGGAAATGCTCCGGCCCACCTTCTGCTTGAACAGGCTGGAAAGGTAAGAGGGGCTCAGATTCAGCTGCTTGGCAAGGCCCGGCAGGGTGATGGGGGAATTGATGCTGGAGTGGATCAGGTCGATGCACTCCCCCACATATTTATTGTCCACCGTCACTTTTAACCGGGTGGGGATCTTGGTCATCACCGCGTTGGACAGCAGGTTCCGCATCGTCGTAATGATCAGCTGGGTCAGCTGGCAGGCGATCATGTCGTCCCCGTAAAGCTGGCTTTCCTTTTCCTCCCGGATCATGGACCGGATCAGGTTCAGGCTGGTCTCGTCGCAGAACAGGGCCCGGTTGGTCAAAAGCTCCGGTTTGTCCATTTCCCCGTCAAAGGTCAGGGTCAGGAAAGACAGGGGGGTCTTGCCATCGCTTTTCTGCTGGTGGAACTGGTGGGGGGCAAAAAACATCATCTGCCCCTGGCGGAGCTGGTAAGGCTCCCCGTCCACATCGCAGGTCATATTCCCCTTATTGACGTAAGTAAGCTCCCAAAACGGGTGCTTCTCCCCGTGGAACTGGAACTGCTTGTCCTTTTCCTGATAAAGCACCGTGTAAAGGGTTTTCACATGGATATTGGGCACAAACCCCTGGCCGGTCAAAATGTTGACGGTGGGGGTAATGATTTTCGGCGAGTCATAGTACAGGCGGTAGGCTAAGCGGCACTCATACGGAAGGACCGCGAACTGCACCCCCGGCCGGACGGCCACCGGCTGGTCCAGGAGGAATTTCTGGATAATGCCGTCCTCTGTCCGGACAAACAAAAGCCCTACGCCGCTGACCGGCTCCAAGACCACCTCTTTTTCAAAATGCCACAGGCTGGAACGCACCCGGGCGTCGTCCTCATATGTAGAACAGCTGTATTCCCTGTAATTGTCTAAATTCTTCAGCGGAACGCCATAAGGCTTAAAAATTACCGGATTGATCTCCTTAAGCAGCATTCCGTACTCCCCGCCTTTCTCAAACATTCTGATACTATGGTAGCCTATTTTCCGCCCCTTTGTCAAGGGACTTTGCCCATGAACCGTCAGATTTATCCGGTTTTGTTCTGTTTTTATTGGATTTTCCCTTGCCTGTTGGCAAAAAATATGCTATCCTGTCCATAGAACTATCAAAAGGAGGAATTTATATGTCCATTCCCCAGGATCCCATCATGCTCATGAGCTATTTAAACACCCAGCTGCGGGACTTTTACCCCAGCCTGGAGGAGCTCTGCAAAAGCCTTGACCTGGAACAGGAGCCCTTGGAAGAAAAGCTGCTGGCGGCCGGGTTCCGGTACGACCCGGCCCGCAACCAGTTCCGGTAGGACCCTTTCCGACGCGTCTTTATTCCAGCAATAATTGTCTGAAAAAAGCAAATAAATGTCGTGTATTCCGCAAAACACTGTGCTATAATGACGATAGAAACCTAAAACCGGAGGTGTTTTTATGAAACATACATGGGCAATCATTGGATTCGGCGGCATGGGCGGCTGGCATTACCAGAATATCAAGGACCGCCTGCCGGAAATCCATACCAAAGGGGCTTACGACATCCGCCCCGAGGCTTTGAGATCCGCGGAGGAGAAGGGGCTGCACGCATATTCCTCCCTGGAAGAACTGCTGAACGACAAGGAAGTGGACCTGGTCACCATCGCGGTGCCCAATAATTTCCATAAAGATCTGTCCATCCAGTGCCTGCGGGCCGGCAAGAACGTCATCTGCGAAAAGCCCGTCACCCTGAACGCCGCGGAGCTGGAGGAGATCATGGCTGTCGCCAAGGAAACCGGCAAGCTCTTTTCCATCCACCAGAACCGCCGGTGGGACAAGGACTACCGTATCGTCAAGGAGATCCTGGACAGCGGCGTCATCGGCAAACCCTACTTCATCGAAAGCCGGGTGCAGGGCTCCCGCGGCTCCATGTTCGGCTGGCGCAACCATAAGGTCAACGGCGGCGGCATGCTGTTAGACTGGGGCGTGCACCTCATCGACCAGATGATGAACATGATCGACTCCCCTGTGGTTTCCGTCTGCGCCCATTTGCAGAAGGTATTCGGCAGCGATGTGGACGACAACATCAAAGTGTTCCTGCGGTTTGAGAACGGCGTGTCCGCCACCTGCGAAATGGTCACCAACTGCTTCTATGAGCTGCCCCGCTGGCGGGTCTCCTGCCTGGACGGCACCGCTGTGGTGGAGGACTGGAGCTGCAAGGGCAAGATGGTGCAGCTCAATACCGACGCGGAAATGGCCTGGGACGACGAAATCGTCTACACCGAAGCCGGCCCCACCCGGACCATGGCGCCCCGGCCCAAAACTTCCTTAAGAGAGCTGCCTCTGCCGGACGTTCAGACCGACTGGACCGATTACTATAAGAACATCCTGGCGGTACTGGACGGGGAAGCGGAACTGATTGTCAAGCCGGAACAGGCTCTGCGGGTCATGAAGGTCATCGACCTGCTCTTTAAATCCGAAGAAGAAGGCACCGGCTTTGCCTGCCATATCTAAGTTAAGGAGGGTTTTCTCATGTCTGAAAAGAAAGTTCTGATCTTCCAGGGCGGCTGGGACGGCCACGAACCGCAGCTCACCAGCAAACGCTTTGCGGGCCTTATGGAAAAGCACGGCTACACCGTAGAAATCGCCGACACCCAGGAGCCTTTGGGCGATTTGGAAAAGCTCATGGGCTTAGATTTGATCGTTGCCTGCTGGACCATGGGCGAGATCCCCCATGAATACGTCCAGAACATCGCCAAAGCGGTTGGTTCCGGCGTCGGCCTGGCCGGGTGCCACGGCGGCATGTGCGACGCCTTCCGGCAGGACACTGAATGGCAGTTTATGACCGGCGGCCAGTGGGTTTCCCATCCCGGCGGCGACGGCATCGAATACACCGTCAACATCTGTCACGGCTCCAGCCCCATTGTGGAAGGGTTGGAGGACTTCCCCGTGTGCAGCGAGCACTATTACCTCCATGTGGACCCCTCTATCGAAGTGCTGGCCACCACCCGCTTCCCCCTGGTCACCTATTACCACATTTCCAATAAGCCTGTGGACATGCCGGTGGCCTGGACCAAATACTGGGGCAACGGCCGGGTGTTCTATACCTCCCTGGGCCATCACGACGACGTGTTCGACAAATCCCCCAACGCTCAGATCTTGATGGAGCGCGGGATGCTGTGGGCCGCCGAGGGCAAGGCATATGCCGAGGAACACGGCCTGACCACCGAACGCTTTGAAAACAACGCGAAAATGTATTAATTGAATATTGAAATTGCAAGGAGGAGTTCCCCATGCTGAAGCCTGTTAAAGTGGCGATGATTGGATGCGGCTCCATCAGCGGCATCTATCTGACCAATATCACCAAAGTATTCAAAGAACTGGAGCTGGTTGGCGTCTGCGACCTGATCCCGGAGCGCGCCGAAAAAGCCCAGAAGGAATACAACGTCCCCAAGATCTACCCCACCATGTACGACGCTTTCGCCGACCCGGAAGTGGAAGTCGTCCTGAACCTGACCCGCCCCTATCAGCATTTTGACGTGTCCAAGGCCGCTTTGGAGGCTGGCAAGCACGTTTACTCCGAAAAGCCCCTGGGCGCGGATTTCGAGGAAGGCAAAAAGCTGGTGGCCCTGGCCAAGGAAAAAGGCCTCATGCTGGGCGGCGCGCCGGACACCTACCTGGGCGCAGGCATCCAGACCTGCCGGGAGCTCATCGACAACGGCGCCATCGGCAAGCCTATCGGCGCGGCCTGCTTCATGATTTGCCACGGCCATGAATCCTGGCACCCCGATCCCGAATTCTACTACAAGCGGGGCGGCGGCCCCATGATGGACATGGGCCCCTACTATGTCACCGCTTTGATTAACCTGCTGGGCGGCATCAAATCCGTCACCGGCGTCACCAAGACCTTCTTCCCCAAACGCCTCATCACCAGCGAGCCTCACTGCGGCGAGATCATCGACGTGGAGTGCCCCACCCACCTGACCGGTATGCTGGAATTTGACAGCGGCGCTGTGGGTACCATCATCACCACCTTCGACGTCCATTACAACAGCCAGGCCCGGTTCGAGGTATACGGCACCGAGGGCACCATGATGGTCCCCGACCCCAACGGCTTCGGCGGCCCCATCCAGATCTACCGCCCCGAGGACGGCGAGTGGAAGGAAATGCCTCTCACCTTCGATTACAAGGAAAACAGCCGGGGCATCGGCTTGGCCGACATGGCTTGCTCTCTCCGCACCGGCAGCCCCTTCCGTTCTTCCTGGGAGCAGACCTTCCATGTGCTGGAAGTCCTCACCTCCTTTGAAAAGAGCAGCGAATCCCATGCGGCTTACCAGATGGAAACCCATTACGACCAGCGGCCCCCCATCAAACGCCACCCCATCCATGGCGTGCTGGACGAAGGCTCCAACCTGTAAATTTCAAATCATGTGAAAAAAGGATAGGGACTTGTTCTCTATCCTTTTTGCCATAGGAGGAATATGAATGAGCGCGCGGCCCCAATTCACTCTGGCCTTCAACCTCCAGGCCACCAATGAACAGCGGCGGGAAATGTTCGCTTTATATGAAAAGGCTTTTGGCGCCAAAAAGCTCTCGGAGGGAACGCCGCCCGGCGGAAGCGATATCCACATCATGATGGAGCTGTGCGGCACGGAGATCCTGCTGGGGCCCGGCGGCGCGTCCGGCAAGGGGATGCAGAATCCCATCATCTGCGAAGTGCGCTTTACCGAAGCGCAGGAATTTTACCAGGCGTATGACCTCCTCAAACAGGAAGGCCGGGAGGCCTCTCTGGAGGGGCCGTATCCCTGGGCGCACCGGCTGGCGCTGATTACGGACAAATTCGGCGTCGGCTGGGCCCTTTATTTGAATCCGTAAGGTCTGTTGTGTCAGCGAGGTTTTACTAATTTTAAGGAGGAATCATTATGACGCAGTTTCCCAGAACCACTGTGGGGGGCATCTCCCTTTCCCGCATGATTATCGGCACCAATTGGCTGGCCGGCTGGAGCCACCGTTCCCCTGCCGCGGACGCCATGATCCGGGAACGCCATGCCGCCCCGGAGAGCATTGAACCCATGCTGGACGTGTTCCTTTCCCACGGGGTGGACACCATGATGGCCCCCTTTGGCCAGACCCCTGCGATTTTAGAGGCAGTCCGCCGGGCGGAAGAAAAAAACGGGAAAAAGATGATCTTGATCGACACGCCCAGCATCAACGTGGACGATAATGCCGCCGCCCGCCGGGAGGCGGAGGCCACCATCCGCCAAAGCCGGGAACTGGGCGCCGATCTCTGCCTGCTCCACCATTCCAGCGTGGAACAGCTGGTGGACAAAAACCAGCGGAAGATACACCGGCTGGATGATTACACCAAAATGATCCGGGACGCCGGGCTGGTTCCCGGCTTATCGGCCCACATGCCGGAGCTGGTGGTATACAGCGACGAAAACGGCTATGATGTGGAAACCTACATCCAGATCTACAACTGCATGGGATTTTTGATGCAGGTGGAAATCGAAACCGTCCACGGCATTATCCAATCCGCCAAAAAGCCGGTAATGACCATCAAATCCATGGCTGCCGGACGGTGCACCCCCTTTGTGGGCTTAAATTTCTCCTGGGCCACCATCCGGGACTGCGACATGGTGACCGTGGGCTGTTTTGACCCCCGGGAAGCTGCGGAGGACATTGAAATCTCCCTGGCGGCCCTGGAGCGCCGCGCCCCCAAAATAGGCGTCAGGAGCAGTCCCAATCAAAGCCAGGCGGCCTTCGGCGCGTCCGGCCGGGCCGATGGTAGTGTCAAATGAGTTATGAAAAAACATAGCCAAAGAAATAGGCTCAGATTGAACCTTGAAAATTGCAGATATGATGTTTGATGGCAGCTTACGCCACCCTTGACAGCACACAAAAGCAATGCTCTG
>DVOW01000049.1 GCA_018713335.1 Candidatus Merdivicinus intestinigallinarum
AAGAACGCGGCTGCTCAGTCTGGAATTGCAAGTCGAAAAACGATACCCAATACCATGTGGGTGCGCGGGGAAGAATGAAAAAGTACATATATTGTGGTGTTTTCGTAAATTAAAAAACGATAGCCACAAGACGTTGATTGTATCAATTTGGACACGCAATATGGTGGGACGAGGCTCCGGCCATGATCGCCACCTTCCTGGATTCTTACGATTTCTCCGGGAAGACGATCGTTCCTTTCTGCACCAGCGCCAGCGATCCTATCGACAACAGCCTGCATATTTTCACCGAGCTCTGCCCGGATGCCGTCATCGCCGAGGGACTGACCGCCAACAATGAGGAAGATATTGAGCCTTGGCTGCAGGAACTGGGGCTGCTCCAGCGATTTTTATGATAATATTTATGAACAGACGATTGTCCCGGTCATTCCCATGGGAAAGGCAGAAAACGGCACGCAGCGATCCGGGCTGGAGAACAAAGAGTTCTATCTGATCGCGACTGCCGCCGGAAGATCCGCCATGGAACGGACGATGGACGGACTGCGGGGCTACCTGGAATGCCTGCCGGGCGCAAAGGAAATGGGCGTCGTCTATGGAGCCGGCGCATGGCAATTAGGGGATATTCAGGAAAATCCCGCCATGAAGGAAGCCCCTATCAGATGGACAAAGATATCCGCTGACACAGAAATGAATCGCAAAGGAGCATTGACCCATGAGAAAATTAGCAGCAATCATTCTTTCTTCCGTTCTGGTCCTTTCTTTGGCTGCTTGCGGCAATGACCAACCGGAAGGATCAACGGCGCAGCCGGCATCCTCTCAAACGGAGGCTTCTGCTTCCACTCCTGCTGCTGATGGCAAAGCAGCTTACAGGAGATCCTGCGCATGAATGGCTGGGGGCAGGGATGTTCGCACTTTGGATTCTGCACCACGCTTTCAATTTCCAATGGCACAGCCGCATTCATAAAGGAAATTATCCTTCCTTCCGAATCGCCCAGCTTGTTGTCAATATCCTGCTGTTCCTTTCCATGATTGGAACCATGGTGAGTGCGGTGATTCTGTCCAGAGAGGTTTTTGCCTTCTTGCCCATATCAGGCGGCATCGCCTTTGCGCGGTCCCTGCATGTTTTCTGTACATTTTGGTGCTTTGTCCTGACGGCTCTGCATTTGGGGCTGCATTGGAACATGGTCCTCGGCATAATACGGAAAGGAGCCGGGCCGGTTCAATCCAAGCCGGTCCAAACATTGCTTCGCCTTGCAGGCGCCGCGATTGCTGTTTACGGACTCTACGCCTTTCTCAAAAATCAGTTTCCCTCCTACCTGTTTTTGACCTCTACGTTTGTGTTTTTTGATTTTGAACGCCCCCCTGTTCTGTTTTTTGTGGAATATACGGCGATTCTGGGAATGCTTGTATTCCTTGCCTATTATGGAACAAAGGGGCTGCAGTATCTGAAAAAGAAAAAGGCGGCCGGAAAAAGCTGAAGCAAAACCGCTGATTTGAACATGTAAATAAGTGGATTGCCAAGCGCTCAGTATTTTTACTGGGCGCTTTTTTCGTTTCCGAAATTCAAAAAAGCCGCCGATTTCTCATCCGGTTCCAGGGGTTAGCCGAGAAACCTGTGACACAGTTCTGCACGCCCGGTCGGAACCGGTCAATCATCTACTCAATCTTTTGCCATTACTTTAAGTAATGGTAGTGTTGACATAATCGCATTAATAGAGGTATAATTAATTTAATTATTAATGCGACTAGGATATCCCGCAAATATCATTCACAAGTATTGAGGAGGAAACCAATGTGAAAGAACTCGTTTTCCCAAAAGACCAGGAGATGTTCCAGGGGATCGACGAAAATGGGATGCTGATCCCCTTTGACGGCACGGATACCATGGCTAGTTCTTATGAGATCAATATTGACTTTTACCGGAACCAGCACGACACCATGAAGGGAACGGGCAGTTCAGAGGAGGAAGCGGAGCGCGATATTTGGAAGCAGATGCAGATCATATTGTCGGCCCAGTGGACCGCGCTGGAACAGGTGGTGGAAAATGCATCCCAAAGACCCATCGGACGTTTTCCTAAAACCTGTTATGAGCTGTATGTATACGAAGATGGGAAAAACCATAAGCTGCAAACCTTTTCCATGATACATTTTTGGGAAATGGAGAAGGCCCTGAACCAATACAAGGAAGGCTTGGCCCCGGGAGGGCCCTTTGGGGAACGCCTTCAACGACGCTGAGAAAAAGGCCGGCCAATTGCGGGCGGCAAGAGGCAAACGGAAAAAACTCTGGCTGGAGCTGCCGGTTGTGGCCTTGCAGCTCCTTGCGGCATTGCTGGTGATCTTTTTGGGCATCCAGTTCCAAACCGGTGCGGAAAGCGCCGGGCAGATCGTCAAATCCTTTGCCTTTCTCGCCTTTCTGCTACTGGGCCTGATCGTCCCGGCGCGCAGCAAGGTCCACGGCAAGGATACCTTCAGCGGGCTGCTGTTCCATCCGGCGGCGGTGATTGCCATGGTGATTGTGGGATGGGGCGTTTTGGGCGGCCTGCTGGCCGGCGGCGACATCATCACCCTGGCCTGCCGGGTCATCTTCTTCGGCTTTTACGGATTCCTTTTGCTCAGCGATCTCTGGGTGCTTGTCCAATGCGTTGTCCTGCGCCGGCAGTTCCGCCGCATTTTCTCGGAAAAAGCCCAGCAGATATACCGCTACATCCGTCTGCGGGCGCTGTGGTGGAAAAACGAGTGCCCCCAAAAAGAAGAACCGAAAGGCTTGCAGAAAATACAGGAAATGTTTCAGGAATACCTGAAATTTTACCGATAAGAACAGGAGGATTTACCATGAAAAAAAGGACTGCGATCTTACTAGCAGGAATGCTGGCTGTTGGGATGATGTTGAACGGCTGCGGCGCTAGCACCGCAGATGCGCCGAAAGCGGAAACAAGCGGGGCGCAGAGTTCCGAATCGGCCGTCACGGAGAGTGCAGAGGAAGCACAGTCAGCCGCTTCTTCGGAAAAAAGCTCGGAAAACGAGCAGGAGGTAAGCAGCCTGGAGGACTGCAAACTGCGGCTGATAGACTGCCACCAGTTCGAGGGCGACGGCCAGCAGTTCACCTATCTGGCCTTCGCCCTGCTGGGGCCGGCAGACATCGGGTTCCACCTGGAGGGCGGCGCGTCTGAAATATCGGAGGCGTGGCTCACCTCCAACCATACGGAAGGCGGATGGCGGGTGGTCACCTGCACGGAGCTGCCTGCCGGAATCACGCCGGAAAGCCTTTCCCTCAGCGTCACCGATTACAGCACCTCCGAGGAAGAAGCTGTCCTGCTCAGCGACTGGGGTGAACCCATGAGCAAGGAGGAATTGCAGGCGGTAGGCGTGTATGAAATCGAGGGACATTTGGCCCTTGTCGGCCAAGGCAGTACCTCCAAAAGCTCTGACCAGTATGGCTTTATGGTGGGTCTTGGATTAGTGGGTCCAGAGTATGGGAACCCGGAAACCTCTTTCCCTACGCTGGAAAACGCGGCGCAGGTGTTCCGGTTCTGCGCCGCCGACGACACGCCCCTTACCCAGAGCCTGGGCCAGGAGATCGACGAGTGCTTCATGACCGGCAGCACTCTGAAGGTGCGGTTCGCCCTGCCGGAGGGGACGGATGCCGATGCGGCGCTGGCCCGGCTGGCTGAAAAAGCTCCGTATATGGAATACACCAACGCGGACGGGGAAGCCTTCCAGTTCCCCTTAAATCTGGAAAATTGACAGCAGCATAGGATCGGATCGCAGGGCGGGCTTCAGCCTGCCCTGTGCCATGATCATCCGACAAAAATCAGATTGGGAGGAAGGACATGAAAACGCAAAAACCGAAACGAAAGATCCTGGCGCTGGCCCTTTGCCTGCTGCTGGCCGCTTCCTGCACTGCCTGCGGGGGCAAGGGAAAGGAGGAGGCCAAGGCCGCCTGCGAGGATTTTTTCCAGGCATACACCCTTTGCGACAGCCAGAGGCTTGCGGAATCCATGGAAGGGTTCAGCGAATCCGTCCCATTTGGAGGATTACAGCTCCAAATGGCGGAAAAGCTCCAATTTGAAACCAAAAAGGTCAAAAGCCAGGGCGATGAGATGCTGGTTTCCGCCGTCATTACGGCGGTCGACCTGAAAAAGGCGCTGGAATCCCTGCCGGAAACCATAGACAGCACGGACGCTGCCAAGGAAGCTCTGTCTGCCGCCTTTTCGGCGGAGGACGTGCCCACAAAAGAGTTTGAGGTGGATGTATCCCTTGCGCAGGAGGACGGAAAATGGGTCGTACAGATGACGCCGGACCTGGCGGACGCGCTGCTGGGCGGTTACTACTCCATTTTGGAAGAAGCGGCAGAGGAGGCGGGATTATGAAATGGAGCAAACGGGCAGCAGCTTCCCTGCTTGCCGGGGCCATGCTGGCTTTGCAGGCTGTATCCCCTGTTTTTGCGGAGGATAGCGCTTCCGGCAGCAGCCAGGGAGAACCGGAACCCCTTGTAGGGGAGCTTTGCGTTTATACCCAGGATCAGGGCGTCCATAAAGTGAATGCGGCGTTATACGATGAAACCATGATCCTGGTGTCTCCGCAGACAGCCGCTGATCTGGCTGGCGCAGAGCTGGTTGACGGGGGAAACGGACAATTCGAGTTTTGGCGGGATCATTACATCGTGCAGGTGGATACGAACACAGGGAAAATAGACATTGGTCTTTATGCTGAAGGAAAACTGAACGGCAGACTCTATGATAATGAACAATTCACCTTGCAGGAGGTCCAAACCGTCCGATTCGGCAAAGAGGAAACGCCTGCGATCCCTTTGGAGCAGATGCTTTACCTTTTGAATGCCCAGTGGAGCTGTGCCGAGGACTGTGTATATATTTATAATCCGCCGGAAACCCTCTGGAACGTGGTGGGCGACCTTTGGGAGATGGATAAAGTTCTTCCCTCCCCCGCGGAAATCCTGGGGGACACGGCGCTGAAAAAATGGGGCAATTCCTTTAAATACGGCCTGCTGGCCTTTGCGGACGAGGTTGCCCCGGAATATCTGATCCCCATTGTCGGGGACGATTATTGGAGCAGGCAGAAGATGGAGGAAGCCCTGCTGACTTTGGCGGTCCCCTGTGAAAACATCATGGGCGATTTAAAGGAAGAGGCCCAGAATGACAGCAGCAAATTCGTCAGCGACATCAGCGGGATGGTGGGCGACATTTCCACCCTGGGCGGCGGGGCTGTCTCCGTGGCGGAAAAGCTCACCAAATCCGTCACTGCCTGGTCGGATGTCAAGATCCCAAAAAGCATTTCCGACACTTTTACAGTCGCCGGTTATGCGGCAGACATGGCAAAGGCCATCGCCACGGCCGGACGGTATGAAAACTGGGGGGAAAGCTATCGCAGCCAGTTGGAGTATCTGTCCCAGGTGAAAAATGATAAGTACGCCGAATACTGTAACGATTTGAACAAGGCAGCCGGTTCCCTGTTCAAGGAATACGGGGACTATACCGGGAATGTCGCGAAGGAAAGCTTGAAAACCCTTGCTTCTTTTGTAGGGGGCTATTTTCTTGATAAGACCCCGGCAGGGCTGGTGTTTTCCTCCTACGATTTGGCCCACACCTTTGTGGAGGCATATATCCCGGCGGCAAAAACCGCCCAGGAGGCCGGGGATAATACATCTGCCGCGATGCGGCTCAGCGACCTGTCCGTCCTGATGCGGGCGCAGTATGCGTCTGAATTTATCCGTGTTGGTGAAATGGGAACGCTGAACAGTATTGAAGATGTGGCCCAGCTGCGCTTTATCGGTTCCCTGATGATGGAAGCCGCCGCCCACAGCCACGACTCCCTTTATTCCGCCTGGAAAAACATGTACCTTGCCGGGCATTCGGATGCGAGTGAGGAGGAAATCCGTCAGAACGCTGGAGAAACCATCTCTATGGATGCGCTGGCTGGCAAGCTGGTCCAAAGCCAGACCGGCATCACACGGTTTGAGGAAACTTCTCAGTATGATCCCAGCCTGCTCCTCTACGGAGATATGAACAATCTATACAGCGAAACGGACGGAGCGCACCGGGAAAAGATCCCGCCGGAATATGTGAAGATCAAAGAGCTGCCGGTCTTTTCCTCCAGCATTGCGGAGTATCAAGGGGGCGTTTATGTACTAAACAATCGAAGCCTTCCGGGGCTTACCAACTTTTCCCTGAAGCCTGCCTCTTATGACTATATCTGCGGCATCGCTTTTTACAAGGACCGTCTGTATTATGCCTGCAAAACAGCAGGCACCAGCGAGATCAGCTGCGCCATTTACTCCTGCGAGCTCGACGGCAGCGATCAGAAACTCCTGGCGGACTGCCCTGCCGGCTCTAAAAAGCCGAACTGCACCTCCTTCCTGATCCAGGACGACCGGCTGTATTACGGGTACCGCGGGGAACGGTTTTTGGATTTGAATACCGGGGAAGAAGGGGACGCCGTTTCCGGTGCGGATTTGGAGGCGGCCAACCGGTTTATAAAACACAAAGAGGCTTCGATGGTATATGCGCAGGACGGAGTGTATTTCCGGGGAGAACTGGATTACCGCTACGGAATGAGTGGTGACAAGATCTACTTTGCGGAGGAGGAAGGCGGGACCGAAACCGTTGTTTACGAAAACTCCTCCATCCGGTGGATCAGGATCGAGCTGGCGACGCCGCAGGAAATCTATTTCAGCGCCACCCAGGGCGGCGACTGCCTGCTGATGAGGCTTAATCTGGAGACCGGACAGGCGGAAACCCTGGACAGCCATCCGGAAGCCGGAAGCGGCGGATACTTTGCGTGGTAATGCTAAGAGGAGGAAAGTAGATTGAAATACCTGATATTTTTAATTTTAGGGCCCCTCCTGATTTTTATTGGGAGAAAGACCCGGAGCCGTATCCTTGAAAAACGCAGCAAGGGGTATGCCGCCATGCTCATTCTGTCGTTTCTCTGGTTATCCGTCCAGGTGGCAGGCGTTATGTATGAGATGCTGAAAGTTCAATATGATGTGTCGCCTGGTCTGACCCCGTTTAATTTTTTTGACCATACCACATGGAATGGCCCCCAGTGGCTCTATATGGTGGGGTTGGGCGTGTACTTTTTGGCCCTGCTTATCTTAAGCCTTTATTGCAGATGGCCCAGTTATCTGCTGATCCTTTTGGGGATCGCCATGCTGGAATATGATGTACTGGCCTTTATCGTGGGGGTGATCCTGACTTCCGATTATTTTCTGATTGCCATACCGGCGATTTTCCTCAAGATGATTTTGGAAATGTATCTGGGCTTTATGGCTTATATATCGATTTTTGGCGTATTCACGTTTATCATGCCGTTCAAGGATTACCAGGGCGCACAGGTTTCGAGAGGGGGTTCCGACGGCGGAAGCGGCCAGACGGCGGCAGGGTCCTCCCGTATGCCCAGCAGTATCCATTCGGCGGACGGCACCACCTATTATCTCCGGCAGAACTTGGGATACGGCGCGGAATATGTGGCGTCGGATGATCCGGACGACGTGATCCAGATTACCAATGTGTACAGCAGGACCGGCTCGGAAATGGACACAAATGCAGGGCATTTTTATTTCTATTGATGGCAAACAGCAAGATAAAATCATTTGGAAAAGGAGTATCAGTACAATGAAAAAGCAAATCGCAAGCTTACTGGCAGGAATGATGGTGGCCTCTGCCCTTTTAGGCGGCTGCGGCAGTGAGGGGCAGCAAGCGCCGGAGCAGGCTGTTTCCGGCGCAGAGCCTCAGCAGGAATCCTCCCAACAGGCCGAAACGCCGGAAAGCTCAGTTATGGGGGAAAACAAGGTTGGTTTAGATGAACCTTATGTTTTGGTCCGGGAAAGCGTTCAGAGAAACGGCATGGTAATTGATTATGATTATGATGAACGTGGAGATAAGACAAAAGAAACATATTCTTATAAAGAAAAACCGGATGAAACGCATTACAAGGAATATACCACGCAATACCAAGAAGATGGAAGCAAAATTGTATCGGAATCCCAGGATATCCTTGAGGCAACGGGCGAAGCCGTTTTTGAGGAAACTTATGAATATGAATATGATCCCGATGGACTTTTGATCCGAAAAACAGGATTCAAGGAGAACGGAGAGTATCAGGGAGAGATCATCTAC
>DVOW01000007.1 GCA_018713335.1 Candidatus Merdivicinus intestinigallinarum
GGATGTTGGTTTGGCGATTGACATTATACCAGAAAAGGGAGGTCAATGCTCTTTTTCTTTGCAAACCTCCGAAAAATCAAGGAAAAACGTAACTTTAAACAATAAAAAACATGGTAGTTTTGACACTACCTGATAAGAAACGGAGGGACTCCTATGAAAATCATCCGCACCCTTTTGGCCGGAGTATTCGCGCTGTTTGCTTTCCAGTCCTGCGGTCAGGCGGAAGGATCCGCCGCCATGCGGGCCACTATCCTCCAAGCGGACGGCAGTTCCGCCATCATTGCCGCCAATGATGAACAGGACGCCGCCACCGCCGACCTGTACAGCTTTTCCACAAAAGGTGTAGAACTGCTGGGGATAGACGGCGGCAAAATCCAGCCGGAGGAGCTTTCCGCCGGGCAGATTGTGGAGGTGGTCCACAAAGGCTATATCCGGGAAAGCTACCCGGCCGGCATTGACTGCACAAAACTTGCCGTCACAGGCGCCCAGCCGGAGGATTGGCAGAATCCCATTGACCAGTATATGCCTCCCGCGGAGGCGGACCCCAATAGTCCTTACGCCATGATGCCTTCCCTGGGCATCGAATACAGCCAGGGGGAAACGGTGAGTTTTACTTACGCCGCCCGGGGGACCTCCGACTGGTATGAAAACGGGGAAGGGGTCGCGGTGGATTCCGCTTTGCCCGGCAGCGAAAAAGCCTGGGAGCTGGTGCCGGAGATTCCCCGGCAGGAAGGCTATGGTTCTATGACCCTCAGTTTTTCCCGGGAGCCGGATTCCTTCACCGTGACCTGCTGGAGCGACACGCAGCTGACGGAGGAAGCGGAAATCCAGCTGGAGGGCAAGACCCTTTTCTTCCCCAAAAAGTCCGGGACCTATTACTGTGAAATTCTGGCCCAATGGCCGGAGGGCAATGTTTCCTATTATTTCATTTTGAAATAACGGATTTTCGGTCCGATGCGGGCATCGGACCCTACAAATGATTTATCGATATGGCAGAAGATGAAGCCTTTAAACCGGCGAATTATTGGCGGCGATTCGCCGCCCTTACAAGTATCAAAAGGAGGGAGCTTCATGAATCGGAAAGAATGGATCTTACCGGTAATTGCCTGTGTGCTGGCGGTGCTGGTGGCGGCCGGGGTTGGGGTGCGCCTGTTAAGCGACGCCCAGTCCATCCGGTCGGGGTATGAAGCGTCGGCGGTACAAGCAGAATAGGAGGGATTTTCATGAACGGCAGCTGGAAACGCACCCTGTCCGCCGGTCTGGCGGTCTGCCTGCTGACCTCCTGCGGCATGTCCGCCGCCCGGGAAATCCCCGTTTCCTCGGAAACCGGGGAAGAAATCTCTGTCCAATGGACAGAGGAGGAAGAAACGGACTTTTTGGAAGGGCTGACGGCATTTACCTGTGAAACCGCATCGGAGTTCCTATCGGGCTGGGGCTGGAAAACAAACCACCTTTATTCCCCGGCCAGCTTATACCTGGCCTTGGCCATGACGGCCCAGTGCGCCGCCGGGGACACCCAGAGCCAGCTTCTGGAGCTTTTGGGGGCGGAGGATCTGGAAACCTTTGCAAACAGCTCCGCCGCCTGGTTTGAGGGCCTCTGTCGGGAAAATGATGAAGGGACGGCGGCCCTGGCCAACTCTATCTGGCTTCGGGAAGGCTTTCCCTATTTCCCGGAACCCATCGAAAAGCTGAACCAGCTTTACAGCGCCCAGGCTTTTGAGACCGATTTTGCCGACGCGGCTTTGCCCAAGGACATTGGCAAATGGGTCAAAGAGGCCACCCACGGCCTTTTGGGGAAAGACGCCGCTAATTTCCAGCCGGGGGCGGACACTCAGATGATCCTTTTTTCCACCCTGTATTTCAAAAGCGCCTGGAGCGACCTTTTTTCTAAAGAAAACAACAGCGAAGGGACTTTTATCAAAGCGGATCGGATGGCGGTTTTGACTGATTACATGAACCAGCGGACCGGGGGCCTTTACTGGGAGGGGGACGGCTTTACAGCCGGTTCCCGTTCTATGCAGAACGGCGCGGATATGCTGTTCGTCTTGCCAAAAGAGGAGCTTTCCCCGGAGGACCTGGCCGCCCATCCGGAGGTTTTGCGGCAGATCCTTTTCCCGGAAGGACCGGAATATGCCGAGATAACCTGGCGGGTCCCCAAATTCTCCATTTCGGATTCCCTGGCGGACATCCCCAGTACCCTGGAAAGCCTGGGGCTGACGCTGCCCTTTTCCCCGAATGAGGCGGATTTTTCGGTCTTGTCGGATACCCCTCTATATCTTTCGGACATCCGCCAGGAAGCGACCCTGACCATTGACGAGGAAGGCTGCGAGGGGGCGGCCTACACCGAAGTTTGGGCGGATACGGCCGCCGCCCCGCCGCCCAAAGAAGTGACGATGGACCTGAACCGTCCCTTTTTGTTCGCCGTTGTTTACCGGGACACCGTGCTGTTCACCGGCATCATCAACGACCCGGCGGCACAGTAACCGGCGAATCGCCGTGTGACTGTCGTCAAGCAAGCTTGACGACGCGCCGCGACCGTTCTACCCCGCGTCAGGTGTAGGAACGGCGGGATGAACCGCCGTTTTTGGTACAAATCCCCCGAAACAACGTTTTGTGATTTCATGACGTTTTCATTTAGGGTGCAGGGACGGAGTTTGCCCGCCCGCGTTTTTCTCGAAAGAATCCGGCGTTATACGCGGGCCGATGTGGGCATCGGCCCTACAAATATCAAAAGGAGGGAATTTGATGAAAATGAAACGTTTTGCGGCGGCCTTGCTGGCGGCCTGTCTCCTCGGTTCCTGCGGGTCCGATTCGCCGGAACCCCTTGTCCCCGTAAAAGAACAGAACCAGAGCCTTTCGGAACCATCGGAGGACTGGAAAGAAGGAATGCGCACCTTTTCCGCTGTAACCTCCGCCAAAATTCTTTCCAATACGGAACAGACCAAAAACGCCCTCTACTCCCCGGCCAGCCTGTATCTGGCCTTAAGCTCCACCGCCTCCATAACCGGCGGCAACACCCAGGCGGAGCTCCTTTCCCTGCTGGAAGCGGACAGCGCAGAAGGCCTGGGAACGGAGGTTTCCCGCTGGCGGCGGAATATTTACTCCGACCAATCGAAAAACAAGGTGTTGATCGACGGCTCCATCTGGATGGACGATAGCCTTACCGCGAAGCAGGAAGCCCTGGAAACCCTGGCGGAACAGTACCACACCGCCGCTTTTCAGATGGATTTGGATAACCCGGCCACGGCGGAACAGATGGCCCAGTGGGTCCGGGAGGCCACCGGCGGCCTGCTGGGGGAACCGGAAACCCTGGACCCTTCGGGCAACGCTTTCTCCCTGATTTCCACCTTGTATTTTTACAGCAAGTGGGAAAACGAATTTGACCCGGAGGACACGGAGCCCGGCAGCTTTTCAGCGGCAGACGGGACAGATTCAGACTGCGAGTACATGAAAATCAGCCTGGAGGGCCAGTATGCGGAGCAAAACGGCGTCAAAACCGCTATGCTTCCTTTCGCCAACGGCGCATCCCTGGTATTTGCCCTGCCGGAGGAAGGGACGCTCCCGGCAGAGTTGGCCGCCGACCCGGATTTCTGGCGGGATACGGTGCTGGGGGCCCCCTACCGCACAGCGTATGTGGACTGGAAGGTGCCCAAATTCCAGGTGTCCGGCAAATGGAACGGTGAATCGATCATCCCCATGCTGCAGGAATTGGGGGTACTGGACCTGTTTGACCTGAAAGCGGATTTTTCGCCCTTGACCGATGGCGGCGGCATCTTTGTGTACGACATTATTCAGGAAACCACCATGACCATTGATGAAGAGGGCGGCGAGGCGGCGGCCTATACGGTGGTGGAGGTGGGAAGCTCCGCCGCCGTGGAATCCCAGACGCTGAGGTGGGTGGAAATGCACCTGACCCGGCCGTTCCTGTTCGCCCTGATGATGGAGGGCACCGTGCTGTTCACCGGCATTATCAACAACCCGGCGGCACAGTAACAGCATTTCAATTTCGATTCAACCAAATTTTGGAACAGAAACGGGTGAACACAGTTCGCCCCTACAAAAGATAGGAAATGAAACACATCAAACCGGCGAATTGATTTCGCCGTCCAGCGGTGGGATAGGAATTGAAACGCCGCGGCGAATTGGCAGCGGGGCCTCCCCGCCCGGGGGCTTGTCCATTTGATGGAAATATGTTATACTGATATGGTTTGTATAATTAGTCTAATCAAATGGAAGGATGGCGATTTATGTCAAAACGCGTTGACCTGTTGAACGGAAGCATTATCAGCCCCCTGATCCGGCTGGCCCTTCCCATTATGGGCACTTCCCTGATCCAGATGGCCTACAATATGGTGGATATGATCTGGATCGGCCGCATCGGAGCCGGGGCTGTGGCGGCTGTTGGGGCGGCCGGTATGTTTATGTGGCTTTCCGGCGGCCTGATGATCCTGGCCCGCATGGGAGGCCAGGTCTATACCGCGCAGAACCTGGGGGCCGGGAAACTGGAGGAAGCCGGGAAATACGCCCAGGGTTCCTTGCAGCTGGGGGTTTTGTTTTCTTTAGCGTACACCATTGTCATGATTGTATTCTGCAAGCCGCTGATCGGCTTTTTTAACCTGAACAGCCCCGGCGTGGTGCAGGACGCGGAAGCCTACCTTTGGCTGGTGAGCCTGGGGACCATCCCCTCCTTTTTAAATCAGATTTTCACCGCCTTGATCACCACCACCGGCAACAGCCGCACCCCCTTTATCGTCATGGCTGTGGGGCTGGTGTTCAACATGGTGCTGGACCCGCTGCTGATTTTTGGCTTGGGACCCATTCCGGCCATGGGTGTGGCCGGGGCGGCCATTGCCACCACTCTGGCCCAGGTCATTGTTACTGTGCTGTTTTTCCTGTACATCCGGCGGGACGACCACCTGTTTGCCCATGTGAAATGGTTCCAGAAACCGGATTGGGCCTGCTGCGGAGCCATCCTCAAGCTGGGGATCCCCTCCGCCGCGCAAAACTGCGTGTTCCCGCTGATTTCTATGGTCATTGCCCGGGTCATTGCAGGCTGGGGTGACGACGCCGTGGCGGTGCAGAAGGTTGGGAGCCAGATCGAGTCCATTTCCTGGATGACGGCGGACGGCTTCTCCGTGGCGGTCAACAGCTTTGTGGCCCAGAACTTCGGCGCCGGGAACTTCCAGCGGGCGCGGAAAGGATACCGGGTCTCCATGGGGGCCATTACCGTCTGGGGCCTGTTTACCTCCATCCTGCTGATGACGGCAGGCGGCTTTATTTTCCAGATCTTCATCCCGGACCCGGCGATCCTGCCCATGGGGATCAGCTACCTGACCATTTTGGGCATCTGCCAGATGTTCATGTGCTGGGAAAGCGTCACCAGCGGCGCTTTCTCCGGCTTCGGCCACACGCTGACCCCGTCTTTGGTGAGCATTATCTTCACCGCGGCGCGGATCCCCGCCGCCATGCTCCTGTCGTCTGCGACGCCTCTCGGTCTGGACGGCATCTGGTGGAGCATCTCCCTTTCCAGCGTCTGCAAAGGGGTGCTGATGGTGATCCTGTTTTTCTTCTTTTTAAAACGCCTGTCCCGGAAATATGCAGATCATCCGGCACAGTAAATGAAAAGACAGAGGGCATCCCTAGGGGTGTCCTCTTTTTGTGGAAAAATTATGCCATCTGCCCAGTTTTTTAAAAAATTATCGTGCGATTCCACTTTTTTCAAAAAAGGTCTTTACAAACACCAGGAAACATGATATAATAATCAACGTTGACCGGCAAGGCCGAAACAAATGAAGGTCCGGTGTGTAAGACGGGGGCGTAGCTCAGTTGGGAGAGTGCTTGCTTCGCATGCAAGAAGTCGAGGGTTCGAATCCCTTCGTCTCCACCATGAACATGAAGGTGTAGCTCAGTTGGTTAGAGTACCTGCTTGACATGCAGGGGGTCGATGGTTCAAGTCCATTCATCTTCACCAAACAAAAAGAAAAGATCCAGGAGATCCTGTGGTCTTTTCTCATATGGAGGCATAGCTCAGTTGGTTAGAGCGTTCGCTTCACATGCGAGAGGTCGCGGGTTCGAGCCCCTCTGTCTCCACCAAGTAAATGCACTCACATTTTGTGGGTGCGTTTTTTATTTTCCATGTACCCATGATAACCCCCGGAACATATCCTGCCCCGGGGGCTTTTGGCGTCAAGGACTGTACAGAAAATATTATTTCCGGGAGCAATAAACCGCAATCGCCTGACTTACAAAATCCGCGGTACCTTCCCCGCCGGCCCGGTCGATGTTCCGCCGGAAGCGTTCATCCTGGACGTACATCTGCCCCAATCCATAGAGGATCTCATCGGTACAGGTATAGTAACTGCCGATAATCAGCTTTTGAAGGTCGGAAACTTTTTCCTGGACCTCCGGGCTGTCCGGCGGCAGGCGCCGAAGCGCCCCAAATTGGGCAAAAATATCCTGCATCCTCTGTGCCGCCCCCCAAAAATCGCCTCCGTTTTTTTCCTTCTGTTCATATTCCTGATAGGCCTTGGTGCTGCCCCATCTGGCCTTGGCCTCCGCCTTGCAGGCTTCCATTTCGCTGTTGCCAAAAGCATGGAAATCCATAATCTGCACTCCTTTTTCCTGAATTTCACGGGCAAAAGAGATCAGCTCCCCCAAACGCCGGTATTGCAGTTCCAGCAGCCTGATTTGTTGGGCCAGGGCTTCCGCCGGGTCAAAATGAGGGCTGTCCAAAATTTCCTTGATTTCTTTTAAGGAAAACTTCAGTTCCCGGAACAGCAGAATACTTTGCAGACGGCCAATGGCCGCATCGTCATACAGCCGGTAGCCCGCCTGGGTCACTTTGGTGGGTTTCAAAAGCCCAATGGCGTCGTAGTGGTGCAGTGTGCGCACACTGACCCCGGTAAGCCTGCTCACTTCTTTCACTGTCCGCATGTTGCTCCCTCCCGTGTAAGGACATTATAAACCATGACGCCGCGTCAGGGTCAAGGGGTTTTAAAAATTTTGGAAATAAGGGGTGTGATCCTCCGGGCGCGCAATGCGCACCCCTACCATACCTGCTGTTGGTGAGAACAAACGAAAACCCTCCCGCCGGTTTCCCGATGGGAGGGTATTTTCGCGAAACATTACGCAAGGTAAGCCCGATGGAAAATCTTTTTGCCTTTTTTGATGACAACTTCCTTGTCCAGCTTCACCTGCATGGCGGGGTCGGAGGCCTTTTCGCCGTCCAGCAGGACGCCGCCCTGCTGGACTAAGCGCCGGGCTTCGCCGTTGGAGGCCGCCAGGCCGCATTTCACCAGAAGGGTCAGCAGGCCGATGGAACCGTCCTTCAAATCTTCCGGGGAAATTTCCGTGGAGGGCATATTGGCGGTGTCGCCGCCGTTTGCGGAGAAAATGTTCCGGGCAGCGTCCAGGCACTTCTGGGCTTCTTCCTCGCCGTGGACCAGCTTGGTCAGCTCAAAGGCCAGCCGTTCCTTGGCAGAGTTCAGCTGCGCGCCCTCCAAGGTGCGCTCCATTTCCTCGATCTCCTCAATGGGGATAAAGGTCAGGAGCTTCATGCACTTGATGACGTCGGCGTCGTCCACATTGCGCCAGTACTGGAAGAAATCGTAAGGGGAAGTCTTTTCCGGGTCCAGCCAGACCGCGCCGGACTGGGTCTTGCCCATCTTTTTGCCCTCGGAATTGAGAAGCAGGGTGATGGTCATGGCGGAAGCGTCCTTGCCCAGCTTTTTGCGGATCAGCTCGGTGCCGCCCAGCATATTGCTCCACTGGTCGTCGCCGCCGAACTGGAGGTTGCAGCCGTATTTTTCAAAGAGGCAGAGGAAATCGTAGCTCTGCATGATCATGTAGTTGAATTCCAGGAAGGACAGGCCCTTTTCCATCCGCTGCTCGTAGCACTTGGCCCGGAGCATATTGTTGACGGAGAAGCAGGCGCCGATGTCCCGGATGAACTCGATATAGTTCAGGTTCAAGAGCCAGTCGGCATTGTTGACCATCATGGCCTTGCCCTCGCCGAACTCGATAAAGCGGCTCATCTGTTTTTTGAAGCAGTCGCAGTTGTGCTGGATGGTTTCGGGGGTCATCATCTGGCGCATATCGGTGCGGCCGGAGGGGTCGCCGATCATGGCGGTGCCGCCGCCGATCAGGGCGATGGGGCGGTTGCCGGCCATTTGCAGGCGCTTCATCAGGCAGAGAGCCATAAAGTGGCCCACATGGAGGCTGTCGGCGGTGGGGTCAAAGCCGATGTAGAAGGTTGCTTTCCCCTCGTTGATCAGCTTGCTCACCAGTTCTTCGTCGGTGACCTGGGCAATGAGCCCGCGGCGTTTGAGTTCTTCGTAAGCGGTCATGTTCATTCTCCCTTTCATTGATTTGGCAGGAAATAAAAAATCCCCTGCCCAGATTCCGGACAGAGGACGATTCAGTCGATCTGAAACGTGTTACCACCTCAATTTACCGTTCCCTCACGAAAACGGCCTCGTCGAGTACGCCAAAACGGATACTCCAATGCGTTAACGGGCATTCCCGGCAATCCCTACTGCAAACGGTTCAGGATGCGGCTCCGAGACGTATTCCGGCTCCCGCTTCCGCGCCCTTCCACCAGCCGGGCGCTCTCTGTGCTCCGCAAAAGAACCGTACTCTTTCTCATCATCGCTGATAGTATCATCTTAACACAGCTTTCCCTATTTGTCAACCAAAAAGCTTGTTGACTATTTCTACGATTTTTGCTATAATTTAGGTGCAGAAATTTAGTATAGACTGTTAAATTTCAAGGAGCAAGAGGATGGCTGAAATCATTTACTATTATTATGGCGCTCCTGCTGCGCCAACAGCCGCCCGCATCAGGTGGCTGCAACGCGGCGATTTGCAGTCTTTCAATCACCATTTGTTTTTGTGTGAGCAAAATCCTCTTGACGCAAAAACATGGGACTCTATATACAATGAGGGTACGATGTACTGCCTTTTATTTGTCGACAATCTTCCCGTTGCACGCGCCTGTGTTGAAAAATATTCAGAAACTATGTGGGAAGTTGCCGATGTTCGCGTTGTGAAGGCTTACCGGAATAACGGTTTTGCAGGTGAAGTATCCCGATATGTCACAAATTATATTTTATCTCATGGGAAAACTGCCACGATCAGAACGGAAGAGGACAATTTTCCAATGCAGAGGGTCATCGTTCGGTTAGGATTTCGCCCTTTTACCAATCCCTGCTGCTAGAAAAGAAAAAGAATTTTGAAAAAATGCTTGACAGGCGCTTCAGTATCTGGTATAATAAATAACGTTCTCGATACGGAGAAGTCGCCTAGCCCGGTTTATGGCGCACGACTGGAACTCGTGTATGGGTTAATAGCTCATCGAGGGTTCGAATCCCTCCTTCTCCGCCACAATTCGCGCACTCACCAACGTGAGTGCGCGTTTTCTCTTTATCCCGTGCTGAATGCAGGCATCTTTTTTGTAGCGTAAATCCAGTGTAAAATCTGTCAAAAAGCTGAGATCGCTTTTTACCAGGACTTTATATAATAATATAGCGTTAATAAAAGGGGGCACTCTTGTGATTCGCAGGGTTGAGGATGTAGATATTCCGGAATGTGTTCGAGTTATAAAAGAAAGTTTCTTAACAGTAGCGAAAGATTTTGGGATCGATCAGAAAAACGCTCCGTCATATGTCG
>DVOW01000050.1 GCA_018713335.1 Candidatus Merdivicinus intestinigallinarum
GCATCTTAAAACAATCAAGGAGTTGGATGCCGCATTCGAAGATAAAAAGCCTATAGATCGATGGGGCAGAAAGCAAGACTTAAGCACAACTGATAAGCAAGACTATGCTGAGCGTAGGCAAGCGATAGAGAATCGCTTAAATAACAGAATTCCAAGTTTGGAGGAGGAACAATTTAGACTGGAACAAGAGTTGATTCTGACAAGAAGCAAATCTCTCTGCGATATAATCACAAGAGATAATATTAGCGCTATATTTAGCATTACAAGCACAAATGAAATTGGAGCAGTAACAGATTTTAACAAGATAAAAAGCAGCGAATATTTTGATCTTTTAAAATATCTCATTCGTAATGGATATATTGATGAAACTTATGCCGACTATATGACTTACTTCTACGAGAATAGCCTAACCCGTATTGATAAAACATTTCTGCGTAGTGTGACTGATAAAAAGGCTAAAGAATATACCTATCAATTAAAAAACCCTCAGCTGGTTGTATCGCGACTCAGGTTGGTGGATTTTGATCAAGAAGAAATCCTCAATTTTTCTTTGCTTACATATCTGTTGCATACCCGAACCAATATTCAATACTTGGAGAGATTTATTGATCAACTTAAAAAAACAGAGAATTTTAAATTTTTAGGCGCATACTTTGATGTTACATCTGAAATGCCATCGTATATTAAATATCTTAACATGCGGTGGCCAGAAGCATTTTGCACTGCTCTTAATGAACGGGTTCTTTCAGATAGGCAGATCCGAAAATATTCAATTTATTCGATTTATTTTTCTGATGAATCCACAATAAAATTGGTCAATAAAGATAATTGTCTTTGCGACTATATTTCCAATAGTCCCGATTACCTTGCAATAGATAATGCTGACATCGATAAACTAATTCATGGGTTTAATTTGCTTGGGGTATGCTTCGTTGGATTTGATTATGAAACTCTAAATAAGGACTTGTTTCACGCGGTTTACCAGGAATCTTTGTATGCGATCAATGCTGAAAATTTAAAACTTATTCAAATGAAAATCTTAAATATCAGCGATGATGGCGATATTGCGCATAAGAATTATACGCTTTTGCTTTCACATCCTGATTCCGCTATAACTCAATATATCAATCGTAATATCAATGAATATTTCGGCGTTGTATTGCAGATATGTGGAGGAGTTATTTGTGATGATAAAAACACCGCTATTTTAGTACTGAATAATTCAGAGCTTAGCAATGAACATAAGCATGCCTATATTTCTGCCTTACGGACAACCATTGTTTGCGTAAATGAGGTCACTGACCATGCTTTATGGGCGGAACTTTTGGATGCTGATATAGTCCAATATTCAGAGCGTAATATTATGGATAGTTTCAATGTATTAAAACTCTCTGAAAGTGTCATTTCCTATATTAACAGATGTAATATTGAATTGGATTTTTCAAAACTTAAAGACGGAGAATCGATCAAAGAAAAGCTTTTTGAAAACGTGATAGAATGTGGGAGTATCCTAAACTCAAAGTATGAACAAATATTGGTATCTTTAGGGTTTTGCTATGATGACTTTGATCTATCGAACATCCCAAGCGATAAACTCACTATCTTAATCAACGTAAACATTATAAAAATGACAGCAAATAACTTGATCTTTCTGCGAGATAACTACCCAGATCAGAAGTTCTGCTTTATTCGCAAGAACATAGACGAGTATGTAGACATAATGTCCGGTGATTTGTTTTCACAGGAGGAGTTGTTAGAGATACTGACTTGGGATATTAGTGATGAACTGAAAATTAAACTACTTGAATTTTCTGATGAAGCAATTTCTGTAATTGGAATGAACTATTCTATAACGGTATGCCTATATATTCTTGATAATAATTTCAAAAATTCTGATCTAATTTCCTTGTTGTCATCATTTGAACAGTGGGATGATTTGGTTCAGACAAAAATATTTGATTATGCATTAAGGAATATTGCAACTATTATAGATAATCCAGCCAATGTTTCAGAGAAATTAATAGATGCTCTTCTCCATACTGACAAATTGAATAGATCTATAAAAATTGATCTCTTGGTTGCCATAATGCCTATTCTTGATATTGAGCATATTAGACAAGTTCTTCCTTCGCTGGATTTAACCAATTATGTTAGAATATTTGATGAACGCAGCCGGCCCAAATTTGAGATCAGTTCTGAAAGTAAAAAAGTATTAGGTGCTTTTCAGAAAAAGGGGCTAATTTATGGCTATGAGGAAGATCAAAACAAGGAGGGATATTACAAAATAGTTAGAACAAAGCCCGCAAAACCATTAGCACAAGAATTGCTTTAATTTAAATAGTTGTCAAAATTTGACATAAAATACGAATTGATTTATTCTGAATCGAAATTTTCATTTTTAGAGGGTATCTTTTTTGTCAACGCATCCCAGCGGCTTAGAGCCGCGGCAAATACGCGCACCCACACAGGTTGGGTGCGCATTGTTTTTAATCCGGCGCCGTTACGCGGGAGGTTTGCGGCACAAGCATGCCTGGAGCGAAACGCGCTCCCACGAATGTGAGCGCGCAAGTGCGCATTGTTTTTTATTCCGCCAGATGGACATAGGACGGACACCTGTGATTCCAAAGGTGACTTTGCCGCGATGGCGCAGCTCTGATATTATTCAAAAGTCTGTCCTGATTCAATGAAAGCAGAATATTATTTTTGCCATAGAGGTGATTAACAAAATGGCTGAGATTATTAAAGTATATCGACAATCGATTCCGGCAATGAGGTTTATCGGTAAAAATTATGGGAACAGTGAAAATACAGATTGGGGAGCAATTTGGAGCGATGCCTTTTCGTCTGACATATTCGGAAAGGTTGAAAGGGCCTCCGGCGGCGAAAATGAAAGCCATATGCTTTACGAAGATAGTGATGCGTATATCGGTTTATGCTACCGCAATGAGGAAACCGGCAATTGCGACGCCTGGATAGGAATGTTCGCTCCGATAGGAACAAGAGTGGACATCGGACTCGACTATATCGATTTTCCACAGCAAAATCTTGGTGTATGTTGGATTTATGGCAAAGAAAATGAAGTGCACAGTTTGGTTCCTCAGTGTACAGAAAAATTAAAAGCTGCTGGAATGAAAATAAAATCCAATAAGTACGGTTATATTGGTCATTTTGAGCGCGATCAGTGTCCAAGATTTACTACACCCGATGGAAAAGGGAATATAATACTGGATTACTGCTATTTTGTAGTATAAGAGTCGATCTGACAATCATTCGGTGGTTCAATCCCCACCTCCCAAAACGCAAAAACATCTTTTTATGTGGCTCTCACAGGCTGGGCCTGGAGCGAAACGCGCTCCGGGTCTTTTTCTATATCTGGCGTGAGCATCCCGCGCTGAAATAGGCATCTTTTTTGCAGCGTCAACACAGCGGCGAATCGCCGCAGATAACCGCGCACTCACATTGTGGGTGCGCATTTTGTTTTACTCCCGCGCCGATACGGAGGAGTGTTTTTGGCAGAAGTTATATCCTGGAGCGAAATGCACTCCGGGCCCTTTTCTATATCTGGCGTGGGCATCCCGCGCTGAAGCGATAAGCTTTTCATATTCGTTGAATATAAGAAAATTGGGTTTATAGGAGGGTTCAGGTTATGCTCCGTCAGGCAGAAACTATTGGGATTTTTTCGTCTTCCTATCCTCTCACCGCAATTGCCCCCAAGGCGGCAGAAAATGCGGTCCATTATTTGGAACAGTGCGGTTATTCCGTAAAAAAAGGCAAATTGTTCGGAAAAATGGATTGTTACCGGTCCGGCTCCATCCGGGAAAGGGCAGAAGAATTTAACGAACTGCTTTACGATCCGGAAGTAACCTGCCTTATGGCGGCAGTTGGCGGCATGGTGTCTAATTCTCTTCTGCCTTATATTGATTATGACTTTCTCAAGGCGCACCCGAAAAAAATTATCGGGCTTTCCGATATCACCGCTATTTTATTGAGCGTATATCAAAAATCCGGACTGACCACCTTCTACGGTCCCAATTTAGTTACATGCTTTGGTCAGGAACCGCCGTTTTTGGAATATTCTATGCGGTCGATGGAACAGGCCTTCTCCGGTAAGTGTCCATTTTCCATTCAAATGCCGCCATTTTATTCAGACGAATTAACCGACTGGGAATCCACCCCCTTCCTCAAAACATCAAAACTCAAACAAATGGACTACTGTTCAGTCCGGTTCCGCAACGGGCCGGCTTATTGGCGGAAATTTAAATACCATAAACGCAATTATGGCAAGTCCCTATATGCCGCAATTCCGGGAAGGAGATATTCTCTTTTTGGAGGATACTGAGAAATTTGCGGCACATTCCGAACGATATTACTCCATGTTGAAGATTTGCGGCGTTTTTGATAAGGTCAGCGGGATTCTTTTAGGCAAACACCGCCGATTCGACGCCCAGGGAACCGGAAGAACATCAGCCGATATTCTGCTAGAAGTACTGGATGGACAAAAAATCCCAATCCTTGCGGACATTGATTGCTGTCATACCCTGCCGATGATGACGCTGCCTATTGGCGGAACGGTGCATTTTGACGCCGACCAGCAAACAATCTCTGTGCTTCATATTTCGTAAAATTACATAACCCAGCCCGGAGCGAAATTCGCTCCGGGCCCTTTTCTCCGCGGATCGAAGCAGAACAAGATTTAGATATCTAGCACAAAAATCCCACATTTTTTCCGAAGGCGCTATTTACTTTTCTGCCTTTCGTTGTTATAATAAAGTTAATGCTTTATCAATGAAGGTGAATGAAATGTCCAAGCTTGAAAATTTTCTGGACAAGGAAAACAGGCTGATTGCTTTTCCGGCCAAACGGAAAATGAAATTGCAGGCGCTTTTTTATCTGGCGTCAAAATTTGAGGAAGGAAAGATTTATACCGAAAAAGAAGTAAACGAACTCCTCAACCGGTGGCACACCTTCGGCGATCCGGCCACGCTGAGAAGGGAACTATACAATCACATGTTTATCGGAAGGGAACTGTCCGGCGCCTCTTATTGGCTGGAGCCAGTACAGCCTTCCCTGGAAGACCTGGAGAAAAAATATGAATAAGGACACCTTAAAAAGGCTCTATGGGCTGGAGATCACAGATGTTCAAAAATCAACGGTAGGAGCAGGGTCGGACACCTACTTTATTTCCTGCCAACAAGGCCGGTATGTTGTCAAATTCCCTTCTGTCAGCGAAATCAACAATCCTGATTTTGAACCTGCCCTTTGTAAATTTCTGCTGTCAAAGGGGATCGCTGTTTCGGAATTTCTCAAAAATATAAACGGCCAGTATATTTCCGCCGATGAAAACGGCCGGAAATTCCATGTGCAGAAATTTATAGACGGCAAAGTTTACCCTTTAAATACCGCCCCAAAATGGCTGCTGCGGGAATCGGCGACCTTATTGGGAAAAATCCATACGGCCCTTACCGGTTATCCATCTTTGCCGGAGGGCATTGGACAAAATTTCTTTGCCTGTATGACGCCGGAAACCGCCTTGAAATCCTATGAAAATACTCTGGAAACAGCACGGCAGAATCAGGATGTCCAGGTTCAGGAGGACCTTTTATATCGAATCGAACTGATGAAGCGGCTTCCTGCTTTCCATTTCGACATGGATTCCCTGACATGCCGGAATACCCACGGGGACTATTTTATCAGCCAGCTGATTTGCGGGGAGCAGAAAATCAACGCAGTCATTGACTGGACGACGGCCTGCGTCCATCCCGTTGTTTGGGAGATCATCCGTTCTTACGTCTACGCCTCCCCAAAATGCAGGGAAGGCGAAATGGACATTCCGGAATTTTTAGACTATGTTTCCTGTTATCTGGAATATGCGCCTTTAAATAGGGTAGATATTCAAATGCTGCCTTACTTGTTTTATTACCAGCTCGCAGTCTGCGATTACTACAACCAATACTATCAATCCAACGCGGCAAACCGCGGAATTTATTTGCATCAGGCGGTTTTTTCCACAAAGCTGATGAAGTGGTTCGAAAAGAACCTGGAGCTATTATCAGAGGAGCTTTCAGCCCGTTTTATAAAGTAGATATATGGATTTGTAGGTTCACGATTGGTTAGGCCCGGAACGCGTTTCTCTCCGGGCCTTTTTCTGTTTCCCGCACGGTGATAGGCATCTAAATTTACAGCGTCATCATAAGCCAAGCTAATCCGAGCTTGCTTTCAATAGGAAATGGGCTCGGATTATTGAGCGCTTCAATACAGCAATCGATATTCCGTGGGCAATAAGCCGGTTTTTTCCTTGAAAACCCGCGCGAAGTAATTGGGATTATCGAACCCAACACGCCGGGCGATATCGTTTACCTTTAAATTAGTCGCAGATAGCAGCTTTTTCGCGCACTCGATTCGCTGGGCTATAATATAGGCAGATACCGGCAACCCAGTTTCTTGGTGAAAAAGGCGGGATAAATAGGAGGAATTCATTCGAAACCGTTTTGACAGGGCGGTCAGCGATAAATTTCGGTCTGGATGATCCGTAATATATTTTTGTATTGCTTCAATAATGGCACTATTTGTTAAAACAGAATCTCCGCTTTTCAATACGGATTCCGCTTGAAGGGTGTTCATCGCCCTTTTTACAGAATCAATCAGCTGTTCGTCTGGGACGGGCTTTAGCAGGTAGTCTCTTGCCCCAAGACGGAGCGCCTGCCGCGCGTATTCGAAATCCTGAAACCCTGTTAAGAAGATGGCGATAAGCTTTGGGTTCAGCCGCTTCATTTCTTCGGTCATTTCAAGACCATCCATCTCAGGCATACGGATATCTGAAATCACAAGGTCGAACGGGCAAGCGCGAAATTTCTCTAATGCTTGAGTGGCGGAATATGCTTTGCAGATTTCGGAAAAGTGCAGACAGCTTTCGGAAAGAGCTTTCTCGATGCCATCGGTAATCATCATTTCATCGTCAACGATCAATAATCGGCACATTTGATTCCCCCCTTTCGCTGCCAGCAGGGCTATTTTTTAGCAAAAATGAAATTTGAAACGTACCGGGGCGGGGAAGCTGAACCTTTAGCCCTTCTTCTCCAGCATAAAGCAGACGGCTTTGGACATTATAAAGCCCATATCCATTTTCTTCTTGAGGCGGGTGCTCAAACTGCATGCGGATATAGTCAAGATCCGGTTCACACACACGGCTTTTATCATTTTCAACAGATATCAGGAGGCCTTGCGGCTTTTCCTCGATGATCAATTTAACCATACAGCAGCCGATAGATTTTTCGACACCGTGCTTAATGGCGTTTTCGACCAACGGCTGGATCAAAAGAGCTGGTATTTTGCGGTGGGAAAGCTTTTCCTCCATGATAATTGCATACTGTAGACGTTCTGGAAATCGGAATTGATTCAGAGACAGGAAATTCCGGATATAATTTACTTCTCCTCCTAATTCTGCCATTTCATCTGTAGAATATGCAGTGTATTTAAAGTAGTCGCCAAGCAGCATGCAAAGCTGTGCGACCTGTTCCGTGTTTCCCGATTTGGCCATACGGTAACCGATATAGAGGCTGTTGAAAAGAAAATGCGGATTGATCTGCGCCCGAAGCTGGCGCAGCTGTGCTTCCTGGATCTGCAGGCGCTTTTCCAATACTTCGCAAATAAGGTTTTTTAGCCTTTGGGACAGACAGTTAAAGGCGCTGAAAACATAGCAGAATTCCAATGTCCCGGATTCGGCAAGACGGAAATCATAGTTTCCATGCTCCAACTGCGAAAGTGCGCCCACAACACGTGCAAGAGGCTGCTGAACTGTCCTGCGAAAAATAAGGAACATTAAAGCTGTAACTAAGACTGCCGCTGCGTCTACCAGGAGAAAAAGAATATTTACATGGTCCGAAGCACCGTAAAGAACAGAACGGGGGATGCAGGCGATAAGCTCAAAGCTTCCGTTATTAATGGGAATTTGCCGTACTATGAATGATTCACCGCCCATTTGGACGGTATTGGGCGGTTCCTCTGTAAATTCCAAGGTTAATTGATGCGCCAGCTCTTCCGATTGCTCTGTTTGGTTAGAGAACAGTGTATTCGTCAGAGGGATACGAATAAAATATAGATATTCTTCTTGCGACAAAAAGGAGCGCAGTGTACTTAAGATATCCTGCGCACTTACCCGTGCCCCCGTACAGACCCCGCTTGAAGCTGCATACAAGTAAATCAAATCTCCGTTGCTGCTCCAAAAATTAACTTCACCTGTTTGTATTTGCTGGACGCGGCGAAGCAATTCTTCTGAAATTGCGCCGTCAGTGTAATGGGCGCTGATTTCCTCGCCTTCAGGAAATATTAGAAAAACATCTTTCAGCAGAAAGCTTGTTTGGCTGTATATTGTGATAAGCTGGCGAATTTCTGTGTTCAGAACATACTGCTGATAGTCAAACGGCTCTTGCCGCTGCTGCTGGTATTTTAAGACACTGGAATCATAGCCAATTAAATATAAAATTTGAATGATTTTACTGATATCCCGATTTAATAGATAGGAGAGGAACGAAAGATGATTTTCTGAAGCCGCCAAGGCGCTGTCCGCTAGCTGATTTTTGGAATATGTGAGAATCCCCGTAATCAGCAGGTTGAGAGGAATCCAAACGGCGAAAAAGCAGAGAAAAAATTGAGCTAAGAGCGACTTGCGGCGAAACATCTTTCAACTCTCCTTTCAAAAATTAAGCAAGACCGTCCCGCTTTTTAAGGCGGGACAGCCTATTTTTACCTAATTATGGATTCATGGAAACCTCTATCTGATATGTCCCCGAGTCTACCGTTTGGCAGGTATAAGGGGTAATAATTTCCGCTTTGCAGCCCAAAGGTACATGAACTGTGAGCACCCATTGTTCCCGGTCTTTTCTCCATCCGGAGTAGATTTCCCCAAACTGCGTTTGGAAAGACGCTTCCACCCAATCAAACCGTTGGTCAAATAAGGGCGCAATACGTATTTGCGCATATCCCGGCTCAAGGGGCTGGATCCCGCAAAGCTTGGAGTAAAGGAAGTCCGCAACCGATCCGTAGGCATAATGGTTAAAGGAATTCATGTCCGGACTCCACATGCTTCCATCCGGCTTTAGTCCGTCCCAATGCTCCCAGATAGTGGTTGCGCCCATTTTTACAGGATACAGCCAGGAAGGATATTCCTCCTGCAGCAGCAGGGAGATCGCAAGCTCCGGATAGCCATGCTCTGCTAAGGCGTAAAGGATACAGGGGGTTCCAACAAATCCAGTTTGTAGATGGCAGTGATTCTGAGTTATAAGCTCCGCCAGCCGCGCTGCAAAAACGGCAGCGGCCGGTTCCTCTGCAAGGCCGGTATCAAGGACAAGGGCATAAGCGGTTTGAGTATCGCTGGTGAGGCGGTTCCCCCTTTGGTAGGTATGGAAAAATGCACTGCGAATAGCTTCTGTCAGGCGGTGGTACTCGCTCATATCCTTGCCAAGCGCTTCACCTGCTTTGCATAAAAGGGAAGCAGAACGATAAAAATATGCGGTTGCAATGAGGTATGGGTCCGTTCTGCCAGTATAAGAGCATTCTTCCGCGTCAAGGCCAAGCCAGTCTCCATAATGTTCCCCAGTATTCCAAAGTGCCTCTTCAGTCCCTTGAGCACGAATATAATCTACCCATTTTTTCATACTATCAAATTGCTCTAACAAAACTTGCGGATCGCCGTAAGTCTCATAAAGTTGCCAGGGACAAATAACAGCTGCATCTCCCCAAGCGGCAGGCGCTTCATCTTCTGGTGCCAAGCAGTTGGGAATAATCCTTGGAATCGCGCCGGAAGGCTGCTGCTGACTTTTTAAATCATGCAGCCATTTTCGGAAAAATGGCAGTATATTAAAATTTAGGGACGCTGCACGGCAAAAAACTTGTGCATCCCCAGTCCAACCCATTCGTTCATCCCGCTGCGGGCAATCCGTGGGGATATCCAGAAAATTCCCACGCTGCCCCCAAAGAACATTTTGATAAAGGGAATTTACAAGCGGGTTTGAGCAGGCAAAGTATCCTGTTCGTTTCATATCCGAATGAACAACGACTGCCTGAAAATTTTTTAACTGAGGTTCACCAGGCCAGCTATCCAGTCGAACATAGCGGAATCCCTGGAAGGAAAAATGCGGTTGGTAAGCTTCTTCACCTCCCCGGCAAAAGTAATGAATAATACTTTGGGCTGAACGGTAATTTTCCGTATAAAAATTTCCGTCCTTGTCCAGTACCTCGGCAAAGGAAAGCCGGACCTCCTCTCCAACGTTGGCTGTAACTGTAAATCGGACATAACCGGTCAAATTCTGTCCAAAATCCAACACTGCTTCTCCTTTCGGCGTACGGAAAAGAGCAATGGGACACAGAACCTGCTGTTCCCGAACGGGAGGTCCTTCTTGTGGAACCAAAATTTCTGTACCAGCTGGTAAAACCTCAGCTGAAAACCATTTTGAAAAGTTAATCCGCGCATCGTAGACCTCCCCATCATAAATGTCACTAAACTTCACAGGTCCTTCTGCAACTTTCCAACTTCCGTCAGTTACAAAAACTTCATCCGTTCCATCGGCATACCGAACAAACAAAGCGGCAATGACAGAAGGACAACGATCCTGATAGATATGATGGGTTAAGCGCCCGCCATACCACCCCTTACCCGCATGAAGGGCCAAATGAAAACTGCTGCCTGTAAGGAACGCAGTCACATCATACTCCTGAAACTGGATCCGGCTATGATAATTGGTCCATCCAGGGGCAAAAAGGTCTTTGCTGACAGGCACACTATTGATAAACACTTCATAAATGCCTTTCGCGCTTACCTGTAAAAATGCTTCTCTCACACGCCCCCGAAGCGAATAAGCTTTGCGAAAAATCGGGCAAATTTCTCCGAAGCTCTGCGGCGCTGCAATCCAACGCGCATGGTCAATCCATCTCATAATGACTCCCTTCCTTCCATTATCCTTTGACAGCGCCCACTGTAATTCCCTTGGTAAAATACTTTTGTAAAAATGGATAGATTGCCAGGATCGGCAGCATTGTTAAAAACAGCTGCGCGGATTTGAGCGTTTTGATATTTGTCAGGGCATTTTCAATGGCTTCAGTGGAGTTTGTTATATCGCGATTGGCAATAATATTATACATATAAGTTTGCAGCGGATAATTGGCTGAGTTTTCCATATAGATCATTCCGTCAAACCAGGCATTCCAATGTCCTAAAAAGCTAAATAAAATAATAGTTGCCAATACCGGCTTGGAAAGGGGAAGAATCATTTTTAGAAAGCACTGGAAATAAGAGGCTCCGTCAATGAAAGCTGCTTCCTCGATTTCCCTCGGCAGCTGCCGGATGAAATTCATCGTCAGTATTACGTTGTAGATCGGCACGGCGCCAGGCAGAACCAGCGCCCATATGCTGTTTAAAAGATGCAGATCCTTGATGAGCATATACGTTGGGACCAAGCCGCCGTTAAAGATCATGGCAAACATCAAAAACCAGACGTAGTACCGCCGCGCCTTAAATTCGCCGGGATACTTGGAAAGCGGATAGGCCATCAAGGCGGTTAAAACAGTATTGACCGTCACACCCAGCACCACCCGCTTGATCGAAACGCCGAAAGCAGTCCAATAGGCGGACCGCTTCACAACAGACGCATAAGAGGCGAAAGTAAAATCAACCGGCCAAAGGACGACTTCATTTGCTGCCGCCGCTGCTTGCCCGCTCAATGAAATAGCAAGGATGTGAAGGATCGGAAAAACACAGATCAGCGCCAATCCGGCCAAAAGCAGGGCATTGATGGCCGAAAAGATACGGTAAGAAATGGAAACCTTTTTCATACGCTTCTCCTTTCCGCCTTAAAAAACCGTATAGTCCGAATATTTGTTGGCAAGGGCATAGCTTGTTGTAATGAGAATAAAGGTGACAACGGACTTGAGCAGTCCAACCGCAGTGCCGAGGCTGTAATTCGCTTCCACCATCGAGATGCGATAGACAAATGTGTCAATGATGTCGGCGCTCTCATAAACAAGGGGACTGTAAAGATTGAAGATCTGGTCGAAACCCGCATTTAAAACATTCCCCATATTCAAAATCATAAGCAGCATAATGATTGGGGCGATGCTGGGCAGGGTGATATGAAGCGTTTGCTTCCAGCGGTTGGCGCCGTCGATGATGGCCGATTCATACAGCGCGCTGTCCACTCCCGTGATTGCCGCCAAGTAGACAACTGTTCCATATCCAAAGTTTTTCCACACATCTGTGAGAACCAGCATGCCGGTAAAATAACGGTTGTCCCCCAGAAAAAAGATTGGTTCACACCCAAACAGCCCTAAAAACTGGTTGATAATCCCATCCCGGGCAAAAAGGTCAATGATGATGCCAGCAAGGATTACCCAAGAAATAAAATACGGCAGATAGACAATCGTCTGAACAGCTCTTTTAAATCCGGCTGCCCGTACTTCGTTTAGCATAAGCGCCACGATGATCGGCACTGGGAAATTACAGATCATTTTTAAGATCGCAATGCGCAGGGTGTTCCACAAGATCTGCCCAGTATCCGGCAGCATGAACATATAGCGGAAATTATCCAACCCGACCCAGGGAGACCGCCAAATTCCAAGCCCGGGGTAAAAATCTTTAAATGCAATGACAATACCTGCAATGGGAATGTAGCTGAATATAAAAATCAACAGTACGCCAGGCAGCAGCATCAAATGAAGCTGCCAGCCCATTTTCCGGCTTTTTGTATACGCCGCGCTGGACATAATATCGCCGCCTTCCTGAAAAGATAGCCGCGCAGGAGCTTACTGCGCGGCCGCCGTACGTCACTCTGCCATGTATTCCTGGATTTCTTTCGCAATGTCGTCCGCACCCATGGAACGGTATCGCTCAACAAAGCTGTCAAATTCATCCAGCGGTTTTTCTCCCATAATAATGCTGATATATGTTGTTAAGTATTCCTTGTCTAAAAGCGACTGCACTTTTACAGCGGTTTCGGTAGGGGCGCCGGTATAGTCATTGTAGTGAAGATTTTCAAAATCTCCCAGGACCGGATAAGCCTCCAGATACGTTGTTTTCCAAGCCCACTGCATCTCAGGCGGAAGCTCCGTGCTGATTACGTTTTGATAATCCTGATCCTTTCCAAAAACAGTCGGCTCTCCGTTGTCGATAGCCTCTTGGAAAATAGGTCCCCAATTGATATTGCCCGCCATTGTAAACGGCATCATGCCGTTTACAGCAACGCTCTGGTATTTGGGGTCGGCGGCGATAGCCTGATATCCCTTGGCAAAATCAGTGTCCTCACCCACCAGCCAAGGCGCTCCATAGCCGTCGCACAGATGGTTCATCATCACAACCGCGGCCTCCGGATGCTCAAAGCCTTTCCGGACATAAATATAGCCTGCTGTATTCAGATCCACTGGCGCGAGATACGGCGTGTCCAGCGTTTCGGAGGGAGGCACTGCCACAGCCGTCCAATCGGCTCCCTCCACATTGGCAACACAGTCCTTCAATTCATTAAGGGGCCACCAGAAAAAGCCGATATACATGCCTATTTTTCCGGCTGCTACCATTTCTGCGGATTTTGCTTCTTCTTTTACCGCAAATTCCGGATCAATCCCGCCTGCGGCGTAAAGCTCCCGCAGTGCCTGGAGCCCTTCCTTATTGCGGGGGTCCGTGCATCCAGCGGAATAGGAGCCGTCCTCGTTCCGGTTCCATTGCTTGGTATAAGCACCCCAGGAAGCCAGGATGTAGGGGAGCTTAGAAAGATCCTTATCCATTTGGAGGCCGTATGTATCGGCAACGCCGTTACCATCGGGGTCCTGGGTGGCAAACGCTTCCGCAATTTCAAACATTTCCTCAACCGTTTTCGGCTCGCTTAAGCCAAGCTTTTCAAGCCAGTCGGAACGAATGAACAGTATCGGGATAAGGTCCGCTACGGTATTGGCTCGCGGAATCGCCATATAGCGGCCGTCCTTCAAGGTCGGCGCGAAAAGGGCGTTGTCCGACTGACCCGTTACCTCTTTCAGGTTGTCAGAAGCCCAGGTATTATAAATATCTGTCATGTCTTCGATCATATCGTTATTGATCAAGGTGCGCAGCATGGTGGCGTCAACACTGGCCATATCCGGAATATCGTTGGTGGCGATTGCCATCTGCATTTTTTCCTTCATCGCGTTTGCCGGGGCCTGGATAATATTATTAAAGTGAATGCCCATAGTATCTTCAAAAAGATCATACATATCGTTATGCTGGTAATCTTCTCCTTCCGGAAACTCAAAATTACCTTCGCTCATAGCGATATTAATTGTCAGCACCGGGTCATATTTCATCATAGGATCGACCGGCATATCCGCACTCGCGTTGGAACTGGGAGAAGGCGAGTCCGAAGAAGCTGGGGACCCCTGGCTGCAGGATATGGCAGTTAGAGAAGCCAAAATCGCGCAAAGAATGAAACAGATTCCTTGTTTAAATTGATGTTTCATACTGAACTCCTTTTCCGTAAAATCCAAAAACGTTCTGGAAAATTGGACGGCCGTTCCACTTTCTCTAATGTCAATTATAACAGAATTATCAGATAAAATGTAGAAAAAAATTTTGATTTTATGATAAAATCTTTACATTTCATTGAAATAAATATGTTATCTTGCTTCGATTTTGATATGTATTTACCGAAAATGTATAATAAAACAAAGAGATTGATTCTTTGTGAGCTCTTGGAACAAGAAGGAGCAGCGAGGCCGTTTTCTCCCCAAAAGCCTGTAAAATCAAAACAGGCCGCCGGAAAACCGACAGCCTGTTTTTCTTTACCGATCGATACGATTTTATGCTTCTGCATCCTGTTGGATGTTTTCTTCCTCCCGCTTTTTCACGTCCTTTTTCAGCACCTGGTAGATGACCGACGTGACGGGGACAGCCAGCAGCATCCCCCAGATGCCGAACAAGCCGCCGCCCACTGTGATCCCCAGCAGCACCCAAAGCCCCGGCAGGCCGATTTTCCGGCCCACCACCTTGGGGTAAATGACGTTCCCTTCCACCTGCTGGAGGACGATGAGGAAGACCAGGAAGATCAGCGCCTTCACCGGCGAGATGAACAGCAGCAGGACGACCCCAACCGCCCCGCCGATATACGCCCCCAGCATGGGGATCAGGGCCGTAACCGCAATGACGGTGCTGATGAGGGCGGCGTAATCCAGCCTCAGGAGACTCATCCCAATAAAACAGAGAACGCCTAAAATCACCGCTTCCTTGCATTGGCCGGCCACATAATCCCCAAACACCTGGGCCACAATGCGGTAGAGCCTGCCAAAAAAGGCGTGGGCCCGGTTTGGCAGGTAAACTTTTAAAGTGCGCCGTAGCTGCATCAAAAGCCGGTCTTTGCCGCTTAGCAGGTACACCGACAGGATAATGGAAATAAAGGCAGTGACGACCCCGGAAATAAAGCCCCCCGTTACCTCTACGATCTGGGGAATCATCTCATTGATAAAGCTGGACAGTGTCCCCAGATACTGGCTGACTGTGTTGATAAAATCGCTTAAATCCACTGGCGGGAGGCCAAAGGTTTCCGTGAACCCGTTGAGCATTGCCTGGGCTTCCAGCAGGTACTGGTTAACGCTCGCCGCAAACAGCTGCAAGTTCCGGATCAGCTCCGGCACCACCATGCAGATGAGCAGGATAATAGCGCCGAAAGCCAGCAGGTAAACGGTGACCACCGCTAAAATCTGGGCCGTCCTGGGCTTCAGGCGGCACTTTTCCCGATAGAGCCGGTTCAGCCACTCATAGGGGCGGTTCAAAACAAAAGCAATGATGATACCCACAAAAAGCGGCGTCAGCAGCCGCAGGAAAACGCCGATCCCGCCCAGGATAGTTTCAAAATGCACCACCACCAGCACCAGTCCAATGGTAAAGGAGATCAGCAGCAGATAGGTTTTCAGGGTTTTCTTTTCCATGAAATTTCTCCTTTCCATTGGCCGTCAGGCGCAGTGTTTAATGATGATGCTTAATGAGGCCGATGGCCTTGGAAATTTCCATGACCACAAAGGGGACAAGGATGAGGCCCAGGCCCAGCAGATAAAGCTCCCAGGGCAGGGTAATCAGGCCGAAAGCGATGCCTACGGGGGTGAACAGCACCAGGCAGACCATGGCCAGGGAAGCCAGCGCCGCCCAGTTGAGCTTATGGTTGGAAAAAGGCCCGATTTTAAAGAGGGAATGCTCCGAACGCATGTTGAAGGCCTGCACCACCTGGGACAGGGCCAGGATCATAAAGGCTAAAGTTTGGCCGCCGGCCAAAGAGCCGGTGACATTTTCACCCACAACAAAGCCGATGAGGGTCAGAATGGCGAACATAAAGCCCTGGAGCACCACCCGGATCCCAAGGCCGTTGGCGAAGATGCCCTCGTCCTTGGGTTTGGGCTTCCGGTCCATGACGTCTTTTTCCACGGCTTCCATGCCCAAAGTGATGGCGGGCAGGGAGTCGGTAACCAGGTTGATCCACAAAAGCTGCATGGACAAGAGGGGCGTCTTATGCCACAGCAGCATGGCGGCAAAGACGGTGATGACCTCGCCGATATTGGTTCCCAGTAAGAACCCGACAACCTTTTTGATGTTGGCGTAGATGCCCCGGCCTTCCCGGACGGCGTCTACGATGGTGGCGAAGTTGTCGTCGGTGAGGGTCATGTCCGCCGCGCCCTTGGCCACGTCGGTGCCGGTGATGCCCATGGCGCAGCCGATGTCGGCGGCTTTTAAGGCGGGGGCGTCGTTGACGCCGTCGCCGGTCATGGAAACCACCTGGTTCTTGCGCTGCCAGGCTTTGACGATGCGGATCTTATTTTCCGGGGAAACACGGGCATAAACGGAGATGTGCTCCACTTCCTTGTCCAGCTGCTCCTCGGTCATGGCGTCCAGCTCCGCGCCGGTAATGGCCTTGTCCCCGTCTTCCAGGATGCCCAGATCCTTGGCGATGGCGGAGGCGGTGACAACATGGTCGCCGGTAATCATGACAGGCTTGATGCCGGCCTTGCGGCAGACAGCCACAGCGGCCTTGGCTTCCGGACGGGGCGGGTCGATCATGCCCACTAAGCCCATAAAGGTCAGGCCGTTTTCCAGTTCCTCCGAGGTGGGGGAGGTGGGGACGGTGTCAATTTCTTTATAGCCGACTGCCAGCACCCGCAGGGCGTTTTTGCTCATTTCCTCATTCATCTGCCGGGCGGCTTCCATATCGCCCTTGACACAGCGGGAAGCCATCATGTCGAAAGCGCCCTTGACGATGACGGTATTCTTGCCGCCGATCTGGTTGACGGTGGTCATGAGCTTCCGGTCGGAGTCAAAGGGGATCTCCGCCAAACGGGGGAACTGGCTGTTTAAGGCGTCTTTTTCCATTCCGTTTTTATGGGCGGCAACGATAATGGAGGTTTCGGTGGGGTCGCCGATGTGCTGTTCCTTGCCGCCGGCGCCGAATACCACGGAACCATCGCAGCAAAGGGCGCCGTATTGCAGCAGCTTCCGGACGGAATCGGAGTTGCCGGCGCTGATATCTTCCAAACAGGATTCCCCGTCCACATAGGCTTTGACTAAGGTCATGCGGTTCTGGGTCAGAGTGCCGGTTTTATCGGAACAGATGACCGAGGCGCTGCCCAAGGTTTCCACGGCAGGCAGCCGCCGGATCAAGGCGTTTTTCTTGACCATCCGCTGGACGCCGATAGCCAAAACGATGGTGACGATGGCGGGCAGGCCCTCCGGGATAGCGGAAACGGCCAGGGAAACGGCGGTCATGAAGATTTCCAGCACGTCGATGCCGTTCATGAGGCCCACTACAAAGATAATGGCGCAGGCGGCCAGGGCCACGAAGCCCAGGTATTTGCCCAGCTGGGCCAGCTTCTGCTGCAAGGGGGTCTGGCCTTCTTCTTCCCCTTCCAGAAGCCCCGCAATCTTGCCCATTTCGGTTTCCATGCCGGTACCGGTGACCACGGCGGTGGCGGTGCCGTAGGTGACGGAGCATCCGGAAAACACCATATTGCTCCGGTCGCCGACCCCGGCGTTTTCCGCAATCTCAGCCTCCGCGTCCTTTTCGCTGGGGACGGATTCGCCGGTTAAAGCGGATTCCTCGCTTTTTAGGCTGACGCTTTTTAAGAGCCTTGCGTCGGCGGGGATGAAGTCGCCGGCTTCCAGCTTGATAATGTCGCCAGGGACCAGCTGAGAGGCGTCAATGACGGACTCCTTGCCGTCCCGGATGACCCGGGCGTGAGGGGCGGACATATTTTTCAGCGCGTCCAGGGCTTTTTCCGCCTTGCTCTCCTGGACCATGCCCATGATGGCGTTCAAGACCACGATCAGCAGGATGAGGACCGGCTCGAAGAACTCCATGGGTTCGCCTTCTACGCAGGCGATAACGAAAGAGATGGCGGCGGCGATAAGCAGGATGATAATCATTACATCCTTAAACTGCGCCAAAAACCGCTGAAGGTTGGTTTTCGGCTTTTTTTCAGCCAGCTTATTGAGTCCGTACTGGGAAAGCCGCTGGGCGGCCTGAGTGGCGGTCAAGCCCTGCTCCTGGGTCGTTTGCAGGCTGCTCAACAGCTCACTCTTGGATTGGGAATGGGGTACCAATTCAAATTCCTCCTGTCTTTGGTTGATGATTCTATTGTATCACGGAAACGCCCCAATGTCACTAGACAAAACGCCGTCTTGTTACAATTTTTCCCGTATAGTATCAAGATAATCCGTGGGAATGTCCGATTCTATATACAACAATTTGTTGAATTATTTTTGATTCAACTGTTTGTTTTCAAATTCCGCACATATTTTCTCAATTTCCCCCAATGCTTCCGATTTGAGTTCTATATGATGAAGAAATCCCGCCCTCTTAAAAAGGCGGGATTTCTTGATTTTTTGTATTATAATATGTTATTTCAACGATTTGTATACAAAATATACCCTGCGGAACCCATCCACTCTTGGCTGGTAAAATTCCGGCCGCGAATACGAATGTAACTATCGTACACCTCGATGAGACATCCTTGGCTGTCCACTGAATCAATATCCGCGTAAGTGTCTTTTTCCATATCCCAAAGTTGGCTGGTGCAGCCGGCATGTACCATGCTGGCGCCATTCCCCATGCCGTCATAAACAGCGCCCGGCGCGTCCATGGGGCAGTGGGTGTGGCCGGAGAAGAAAACTACCTGTGAATATTGGTCCAGAATTTCCCGCAGCTGGTCGTTGGGGATAATAGACGCATCTTCACTTAACGCCACGGTGTCTTCCAGGGGCTGATGCAGAAAAACGAAAATTGGCTGGCCCAGGTTTTTCCCTGCGGCTTCTTCCAGCTCCTCCTTCAGCCATTCCAGCTGATCTTCCGAAAGATAGGCTTCCACAGTGTTCAGCTCCGTCCCTTTGGGGCGGCCTTCGGAGCTCAAGCAGATAAAAGTATAACCCTGGCTCTCAAAGCTGTAATAAATATCCGGCATGCCGGTATACTCCAAAAACAGCTCCTGCTGCTGACTGGGGTCAAATTTATTCAGGGCGTAATCGTGGTTGCCCATGATATAATACATATCCGGCAGGCTCCGCCCATAAAGATCCATCAGCTTATTCAACTGCTGGTATTCTTTTTCCCGGCCGTTGTTGGTGACATCCCCCAGGTTCAGGATCACCCCGGCTTCCTTCATATTCTGCTTAATGTCCCGCAGCACCGATTTATACTGTTTGTTATAAACATGGGAAGCTTCATCGGTCACATGGGTGTCCGTGATCACGGTAAAGGAGGCCCGCAGCGGCTCCTCCTTCCCCCGGATGCCTTCCGGCATGGACAGGACGAAGGGCTCCGTATTCCTATCGGCCTCGTCAGCGGTCCCGGCAAAAACATATACCCGGTCCGCACCCTCCGGCGTTTCCAAGTTGCCAGGCAGGGTACAGCGGTCCGTCTTCCGCAGGTCCACCTTTCCCAAAGGGGTATGATCTTTCAGGATACCCTCATCATTTCCCCAATACAACCAGTAATATCTACCAAAATCATTATCTTCTGTATTAAAAATGATCTGACCTGCCGCTGTCCCAGGCTGGGCGTCCGCGGCCCGGACATAGTAAATCGGCCCTTCCGGTCTGGTTACGGCAAAATCGAAGCTGCCGGCCGGTGCGGAAGGATCAGCGCTTGGAAAATAATAGGCCGTATAATTCCCGGCGGGAAGCTCCTCAAAGCGCATGGCTCCGCTGGTCAGGCTGTCTGTAGCCACGGTGCCGGAACCTGCGGGCAGATATCCCCACACTAGGCTTTCACTGTTTTCCGGCATCACTCCCATGGGATAAATCCCAATCCAGCTGTCCGCGCCGGAGGGGTCCGCTTCGGAATTTTCCGGGAAGGTAAAAGTCCCGCCGGTCCCTTCCGCAAATTCCCGGGCGCTGCCGTAAAAGTCCTGGCTGGTCACCTCAAAATCAACCGCTTCCGACTGGGTCCGCCCGTTGGCGTAGAACACCATGGTATATTCCCCGGCGGATAAATTCATGGGGATATTACAGAAACCCTCCTCCTGGTCCAGGTCCTGACGCAGCAGCAGGGAATCATCGGACACCTGTCCGCGGGGATAGACGCCCACCCAAGCGCTGCCGGAGGCCTCCGTATATTCTACGATGCAAGCGCTGCCCTGGGAAAGGATGGTCTGTTCCAATTGAAACGACGCTGCCTCCCCGGCGGATACGGGCAGAGCCAGCAAAAGCCCGATCCAAAGAGCCAGCAAAACCGCCAGGCTCATCTTCAGCGGCGAAATTTTTGAGCATTTGCACAAGGGGCATACCTCCCAATGAAAAAATCAGAATTATTTACAGCATATCACTTTTCACTTCCATCATCAACCTTTTTCAGTAATTTTTACAAAATATCTTGCATTTCAACAAAAAAGGAACAATTTATTGGGTAATTTACAAGAACAAACGCCGTCCGGAAGATCCTCCGAACGGCGTTTCCCATGACATTTTACTCGCCCTCGCTGGGACGATATCCAAATTCGCATAAAAAGCAGTCATGATCCCCAACTACGCCTTTTATGACTACGGTATAATCATTGATTTGCTGCATCCAAAGGGAAATAGTATCCCCCAGCACAGCTTGATGGATAAAGTTGATTTGATAGGTGAAAAGCGGCATCCGCTGGAACTTTCCCGGCAGGGCGTCCACGGCAATGTCCGCGTAAACGGCATTGTAAATATGCCCGTTGGCGTCCAGGTCGGAATACCGCACCGGGCGTTCGCCAACCAAAGCCCCTTCCGTCATTTTCAGGCGGCGGCACTGCGGGCAGTCCGCCTCGATTCCAGTAGGCTGGGCGTTGGGAAATTCCGACGGCCGCAGCACCTGCCAATTTTCCGGGTTTACCAGCATCCAGGCGGTGCAGGCGGTCATGACCCGGTTTTCCATTTCGTCCCGGATTTCAAAATCCCGGAGGAAGGACGCTCCCTTGATCCCGTGTTCCCAAGTGTCCGCCGTGAGGATTTCACGGGGGCGGGGAAGGCGGTCAAACCGGATGCTCACCTTGGACACTAAAAACACAAACCCATGCTCCCAGAGCCACTTGTGGTCCATGCCCCGGGCGGCGTAATGGGCGTCCGCCATGTCGGCCAGCAGCTTGTTGGCTGCGGAAACCTTCATCCGGCTCTGTGGGTCGCAGTCGTAAAAATGCACTTCCTGCTCCCGGCAAAAAATCTGTTCCAAGGGGATCACCTTCCAAAACAAGTCTTCAAAATCTCAGTCTTATTTGACAGGAATCAATTTTTCCTTGCCGCCCATGTAAGGCTGCAGGGCAACGGGAACGTTGACGCTGCCGTCGGCGTTCAGGTTGTTTTCCAAAAATGCAATGAGCATACGGGGCGGCGCAACCACAGTGTTATTGAGGGTATGGGCAAAATATTTGCCGTTTTCGCCGTTGACCCGGATCTTCAGGCGGCGGGCCTGGGCGTCCCCAAGATTGGAGCAGCTGCCCACCTCGAAATATTTCTTCTGACGGGGAGACCAGGCCTCCACGTCGATGGATTTCACCTTCAGATCGGCCAGGTCGCCAGAGCAGCACTCCAGGGTCCGGACCGGGATGTCCAGGGAACGGAACAGGTCCACAGTGTTCTGCCAGAGTTTGTCAAACCACATTTTGCTGTCTTCCGGTTTGCAGACCACGATCATTTCCTGTTTCTCAAACTGGTGGATGCGGTAAACGCCCCGTTCTTCCAGGCCATGGGCGCCTTTTTCCTTGCGGAAGCAGGGGGAATAGCTGGTCAGGGTCTGGGGGAGGGTGTTTTCATCCAAAATGGTGTCGATGAATTTGCCGATCATGGAGTGTTCGCTGGTGCCGATGAGGTACAGGTCCTCGCCTTCGATCTTATACATCATGGCGTCCATCTCGTCAAAGCTCATGACGCCGGTGACCACGTTGCTGCGGATCATGAAGGGGGGGACGCAATAGGTGAAACCCCGGTCGATCATAAAGTCCCGGGCGTAGGAGATGACGGCGGAATGGAGCCGGGCGATATCTCCCATCAAATAGTAGAAACCGTTGCCGGCCACTTTCCGGGCGCTGTCCAGGTCAATGCCGTTGAAGCGCTCCATAATGTCGGTGTGGTAGGGGATTTCAAAATCCGGCACAACCGGCTCGCCGTATTTCTGGACTTCCACGTTTTCGCTGTCGTCCTTGCCGATGGGCACGCTGGGGTCGATGATATTGGGAATGGTCATCATGATTTTGGTGACCTTTTCCTGAAGCTCCGCTTCCAGCTTTTCCAGCTCCGCCAGGCGGTCGGCCTGCTCCGCCACCTTTTTCTTCATTTCCTCGGCTTCTTCCTTTTTGCCCTGAGCCATGAGGCCGCCGATGCTTTTGGAAATCTTGTTCCGGGAAGCTCGCAGCTCGCTGGCTTCCTGCTGGGCGGCGCGGCTCTGCTTGTCCAGCTCAATGACCTCATCCACCAGGGGAAGCTTCCGGTCCTGGAACTTTTTCCGGATGTTTTCTTTGACAATTTCCGGATTGTTGCGCAAAAACTTAATATCTATCATGAAATAAACATTCCTTTCGTGCTATTTTTCTTCAAATCGCATGGCCAGGGCGCTTAAATCCTCTTTATCATAGAAGGAAATCTCCAAAGTGCCGCCGCCTTTGGCGTCCACGCGCACTTTCACCCGGCGGCCCAATTCGCCGCTGAGGGCGAGCTCCGTTTCCTGGTAGAAAGAGTCTTGAGAAAGCGCTGTCCCAGCGGGATTTTCGACGGATTCCGCCGTTTCCCGCAGTTTTGCGGCTTTTTTCTCGGTTTCCCGAACGGAAAGTCCCTTTTCCGCCGCTTCCCGGGCCAGTTTCAGCATTTCCGCCCGGTCTTCAATTCCCAGCAATGCTTTGGCGTGTCCAGCGCTTAAAGAGCCTTGCACCACAAAGGGACGGATTTCCTGGGGAAGGTTCAAAAGCCGCAGGGAATTGGCCACAGCGGACCGGGATTTTCCCACCCGTTTGGCCACCTGCTCTTGGGTCAGGTTGCAGGCATTCATCAGTTCTTTATAGCCGTTGGCTTCCTCCAACGGATTCAGGTCCTCACGCTGTAAGTTCTCAATGAGGGCCATTTCCATGACCTGGACTTCGCTTAGATCCTTGATGACCGCCGGAACTTCCGCCAGCCCCACCATCCGGGCGGCCCGCCAGCGCCGTTCGCCGGCCACCAGCTGGTAACCGCCGGTTTCCAGCCGCCGTACCAGCAAAGGCTGGATGATGCCGTGTTCCCGGATAGAATCCGCCAGTTCTGAAAGGGCCTGCTCGTCAAACTCTTTCCGCGGCTGGTTCTTATTGGGCTCAATGTCCGTCAGCCGGAGCATGACACCGCCTTCGCCGGAAGAATCGGAGGTATCATTATCCAAAAACAGGGCATCCAGCCCTTTTCCCAGGCCGCCTGGTTTTTTTGCCATGCTTTTCTTCCTTTCTGTTAGGAATTTGCCTTAATCAGTTCCTTGGCCACTTCCTGATACGCCAGGGAGCCTCGGGACCATTTATCGTAATAAAACACCGGCAGCCCATAGCTGGGCGCCTCGGAAAGCCGCACATTTCTCGGAATCGTTGTGCGGTAGACCTTCCCTTCAAAATATTTCTTGACTTCGGCCACGACCTGGGTCGTTAAGTTCAGCCGACCATCGTACATTGTCAGCAGAACGCCCTCCACTTCAATGGAAGGGTTGTACAGCTTTTTCACCTGCCGCACTGTCGCCATCAGCTGGGAAAGGCCCTCCAGAGCGTAGTATTCACACTGGATGGGAATGAACACGCTGTCCACCGCTGTAAACGCGTTCAGCGTAATGAGGCCCAGGGACGGAGGACAGTCGATCAAAATGAAATCATACTGCTCCCGCAGGGGAGAGAGGGCAGTTTTCAGCCGGGTGATTCGGTTCTCCAGCTCCACCAGTTCCACTTCCGCGCCGGCAAGCTGGATGCTGGAAGGGATGACGTCCACACCGCGAAATTCTGTGTGGATGACCACCTCTTCCGCTTTGGCGTCGCCAATCAGCAGATCATAAGATGTCGCTTGCTCCACATTTTTTTTTGATATTCCCAGTCCGCTGGTGGCGTTCCCCTGGGGATCGATGTCCACCAACAGCACATTTTTCTTTTTGGCTCCTAAACAGGCAGCGACATTGACTGCTGTAGTCGTTTTTCCAACGCCGCCCTTCTGATTGGCCACAGCAATAATTTTACCCATGAAACCCCCTCCGACAGTATTTCCACGCCAAAGGGATTTCCCAGGCGCTGTATTTCCGGATATTAAATGGTATGTTTCTATTATAGCACAAATTTCTCGGAAATAAAAGGGGATTTTACAAATTGTTCCACGTGAAACATAGAAAATTTTGCCGAAATTCTGTTTCACGTGGAACATTGTGTCAATTTTAGGCTTGTCGGTGCTCTACAGGGATCCTCACCAGATATTCAATGCAGCCATCTTCCTCCTTTTTGACTGCTTCCGCTGGGATCCCGGCATTTTTCATGGTATCAATGGCTTTATTGATGGTGTTGAGAAAAATCCGTACATCCTTGACAATCATAATCCGTTTCTTACAAGCTTCGTTTTTCTGTGTGCTGGATTTCGCAATGCACTCTTCCAGTTGAGCCACATTCATTTTCTGTGCAACTGCCTGACGCAAAATTTCAATGCGTTTCCCAGGGTCCTGGCAGGCCAGCAAAGCCCGGGCGTGACGCTCTGTTAAGCCGTTGTCCAAAATAATGCGCTGTTCTTCGGCGGTGAGGATGAGCAGCCGCAGCTTATTTGCAATTGTAGATTGCGCTTTTCCCAGTTTTTTTGCCGCTTCCTCCTGGGTTACGCCCCATTCATGGATCAAAAGCTGCAAGGCCTTTGCTTCCTCAAAAATGTTCAAATCCTTCCGCTGAATATTCTCTAAAATCGCAAAAATTGCAGATTCCCGGCTGGTTGAATCCAAGATCACTGCCGGGATCTGCGTTTTTTCCGCAATTTGAGAAGCCCGAAGCCTTCGTTCCCCGGAAATCAGCTCATAGCCCGTCTGGGTCCTCCGCACAGTGATGGGCTGCAAAACACCGTTTTCCCGGATGCTTTCTGCCAGTTCCGCCAAATCTTTCCTGTCGAAATCCTGCCTGGGCTGGGCTGGATTGGGGGTGATTTTATCAACAGGGATCAAAACGACTTTATTAACAACCTTTTCTTTTGCAAAAAATCCCGCCATGCGGCTCCCTCCAATTACAGAATACTTGTCCATAATTGCAGTATACCACAGACGGGAAATTATTTCCAGGATTTTTCACCGCAGAAATTGCGGCTCCTCGACAGGTTTATCGGCCTATCAAGGGGGATTTTTTCATTTTGGCGGCAGGACGGGGATATTTTGCCGGAGTCGGTCGAACTTTTTTAATGAGGACAATGGCTCGGCGGGCTTCCTCGCCCAAATCAAATTTGCGGATATCCTCGGTCTTTCCGCCCATCTGACTAATGGCAAATTGCGCTTCCTTCCATTCTTCCTCCACGTCATACCCTTTCAGCGCCGCAAAACAGCCTCCAACCTTGACATAAGGCAGGCAGTATTCCGAAAGATCTCGCAAATTGGTCACAGCCCTTGCTGTTGCAAAGTCAAATTGCTCCCGGTATTCCGGTTCCCGGCCCACTTCTTCCGCACGCCCATGACGGCATTCTGCCTGAACTCCCAGTTCCTGCGTCAATGTGCTCAGAAAATTAATACGTTTGTTCAGGCTGTCCAGCAAAACAAGCCGAATATCCGGCCGGTACAGCCTAACCGGGACAGAAGGGAAGCCAGCTCCGGTTCCGATGTCAATTAAGGAAGCATTCTGCGGGATTTCCACGGCTTTTGTCAAAAGCAAGCTGTCCATAAAGTGCTTCAAAACAATTCCAGCGGGATCTGTAATGGCAGTCAGGTTGATTTTTTCATTCCACTCCACCAGAAGACGGGCGTATAAGTCCAGCCGATCCGCTAAATCCTCCGAATAATCAAGCTCCTGAGAGGACATAACTTCCTTTAAATATGCACAATCAATCATTGGATTTATTCCTTTCTTCCTTATGTGCGGCAAGCCAAATCAGCAATGCGGAAATATCCGCTGGATTGACACCGGATATGCGGGAAGCCTGCCCCACATTCTCCGGCTGCACCCGAGCTAGCTTTTCTCTAGCCTCTAAACGCAGCCCGTCGATTTGATCGAAGGGCAGATTCTGAGGCAGACTCTGCTTTTCCAGCTTCCGCATTTCCTCTACTTCGGCAAGCTGCTTTTTGATGTATCCCTCGTATTTTACCTGAATTTCTACCTGCTCCTGCACTGCATCCGGCAGGTAGGGGCGTTCCGGGTCAAAGGGAGCCAAATCCTCATAGGACAGTTGGGGCCGCTTCAGCAGTTCCAAAAGCCGCGTGCCCGTACTGACCTCCGATGTTCCACGTGAAACAAGCAGCTCGTTCAACTGCGGAGATGGGGGAACGGAAACCTTAGAAATCCGTTCCTTTTCCGCCGCAATCTGCTCCATTTTTTGGCGGAACCCTTGATAACGCTTCTCATCAATCAATCTCAGAGAATATCCCAAAGGGGTTAGTCTTTCGTCTGCGTTGTCCTGGCGCAATATCAGGCGAAATTCACTGCGGGAAGTCATCATCCGGTAAGGGTCGGAACAGCCTTTCGTCACCAGGTCGTCAATCAGGGTCCCGATATAAGAGGTGGAACGGTCCAGGGTAAACGCCGTCTTCCCCTGAATTTTCCGTGCGGCATTGATACCGGCAATCAAGCCCTGGGCCGCCGCTTCTTCATATCCGGAAGTGCCGTTGAACTGGCCCGCGCCGTAAAGGCCTTCCACCTGGCGAAATTCCAAGGTAGCACGCAGGTCCAAGGGATCGCAGCAGTCGTATTCAATGGCGTAAGCGTTGCGCATCACCTGGATCTCCTCGAAGCCCTCCATGGACCGGAGGAATTTCAACTGCACATCCTCAGGCAGGGAAGAGGACAGCCCCTGCAAATACATTTCGTCCGTATCCAGGCCCATGGGCTCCACAAAGCACTGATGCCGGGGTTTATCCGAAAAGCGCACGATCTTATCTTCAATACTGGGGCAGTACCTAGGGCCGATGGCGTGGATTCTTCCGCTGTAAATGGGGGATTTGTCCAGGTTGTCCAGGATGATCTGGTGGGTTTCTTCATTGGTATAGGCGATGTGGCAGCTCACCACATTTTTCGGAGGACGTTCCGCTGCAAAGCTGAAAGCCGTTACCTTTTCATCGCCTTTCTGTTCCTCCAGCTTGGAAAAATCAATGCTGCGGCGATGCACCCGGGAAGGCGTACCCGTTTTAAAGCGGCGCAGATGGATGCCGTGCTGTTCCAAATTTGCTGTGAGGCCAACAGCCGGCGCCACACCGTCCGGCCCGCCGGGATAGGAAACCTCACCTACATGGATCTCTCCATTTAGATAGGTACCGCTGGCAATAATGGCCGTCTTCACCTGATAACGGGCGCCAAGGCGGGTCACCACTCCGGCAACCTTGCCGCCCTCCACCTCAATTTGGGTAATTTCTGCCTGACGGATATCCAGCCCCTGCTGTCCCTCCAGCAGCTTCTTCATATAAACATGGTAAGCCTGCCGGTCGATCTGGGCCCGAAGGCTGTGGACAGCCGGGCCTTTCCCCAGGTTCAGCATTCGGCTCTGCAAGGTATTGGCGTCCGCCGCAATTCCCATGACACCACCCAGGGCGTCTATCTCACGAACCAGGTGCCCCTTGGCTGTGCCGCCAATCGAGGGGTTGCAGGGGAGATTGGCAATACCGTCCAATGTCAAGGTAAACAACACTGTTTTCGCGCCCAGCCTGGCCGCCGCCATTGCGGCCTCAATCCCGGCATGACCGGCTCCGATGACCGCAACATCATAGGATGCAAGATAATTGCTCATATTGTCCCTTTCTATAAAACATTCTTTTTTTGCGTAATTGTATTTCTGTCAAATACATTATTTTCCCACACAGAAATGGGAGAACACTTGATCCACCACAGCGTCCGTCACCCGTTCACCGGTGAGCTCCAGCAAAACGGAAATGACGCTTTCCAAGGAAACATCCACTGCGTCCAGGGTGTATCCCCCCACCAGGGTGGCCTGTGTCTCCCCCAGAAGATTGGACGCGCGCTGGGCGCATTCAAACTGCCGGAGATTGGCCAGCATCGGGCCGGAACCATCTGTGCCTGTCAAAGAGAGAACGTCCATGACCTCCCTGCTGAGTTCCGAAAGGCCCTGGTTTTCCCGGGCGGAGATTTCCACGATGTGGGGAAAATGCGCCCGCAGATACTCCATATCCAGCTGCTGATCCAAATCCGACTTATTGCACACCGCCACGCAGGGCAGTCCTTCCAGCCGCTGAATCAAGTCCTTGTCCTCCTGGGAAAGGGGAGAGGAGCTGTCGAAAACCGCCAGCACCAGCTGGGCGGTATCCAGCCGCTGCAAGGCCAGCTCTACGCCGGCCTTCTCCACAAAGTCCTCTGTTTCCCGGATGCCGGCGGTGTCGGCCAGCCGCAGGACAAGGCCGTCCAGAGTGACGGTTTCCTCCACCACGTCCCGGGTGGTTCCGGGGATGTCCGTGACAATGCTCTTTTTTGTCCCGGCCAGCAGGTTCATCAGGGTTGATTTGCCCACATTGGGCTTGCCCAGAATGACGGTTTCCACCCCTTCCCGGATCATCTTCCCCTGGTCGAAATTGGCCAGCAGCCCGTCCAGCTGGGCCTTGACATCGGCCAGAGCGTCCCGGATCTCGTTGGATTCCACCGGGTCGATCTCCTCCTCCGGGTAGTCCATATAGGCGGCAATGTGCCCGCTGACTGTCAGCAGGCGGTCCGTACAGTCCCGGATCTTCCGATAAAGCGCCCCCTGCATGGCGCCCCGGGCGCTGCGAAGCCCCTGCTGGCCGCTGGCCATGATCAGGTCCGCCACGCCTTCCGCTTGGGTCAGGGACATCTTTCCATTCAAAAAAGCTCGCTTGGTAAATTCTCCCGGGCCCGCCAGGGAAACACCCTGCTTGATGATGACCATTAAAATCCTGCGGGTGACATACAGGCCCCCGTGGCAGGAAATCTCCACCACATCCTCGCCGGTGTAGCTTTTTGGCCCCCGGAACACCGTGGCAACTACATCGTCCAGGGCTTCCTCCCCGTCAAAAACAGTGCCGTAAGCAGCCGTGTAACCCTTGTGGGAGGAAAGCGGTTTCCCGGACACCGGCCGGAACACCCGATCTGCGGCCGCTATGGCCTCCGGGCCGGAAATCCGCAGCACGCTGATACCGCCCACTGCGTTTGGCGTGGAAATAGCCGCTATTGTTTTGGAATCTGCCATACCTGCTCCTTTCCTTAAGGAAAAACCTCTCCGCCGGCAGACGGCTGGAGAGGTTCCCATTGCTTATAATTCGATTTTAGAATACAGCTTGACATTATCGTCTAAAACGACCTTTTCTTCCTTAGCCGGCGCTGGGACTGGCGCTGTTTCCGGAGCCTGTCCTTCCGCGGCCGGAGCCGGCTTATGATTGGGGCGGGAAGAACGCCCGGGGCGTCCCTTGCTGCCGCTGTTCCGGCGGGAGGAGGGTTTGATGACAACCTTACGGTTAGGTTCCTCGCCGGTAGACTTGGAAAATACCCCGTCAATATCCGTCACCACCGCGTGGATGATCCGGCGTTCATAGGGATTCATAGGCTCCAAAGCCACCGGACGGCCAGTTTTCAAGGCTTTCTTGGCCATGCGCTGGGCTAGGGTTTTCAAGGTTTCCTCCCGTTTTTCCCGGTAATTCCCGGCATTGATGGTAAAACGGACGTACTCGCCTTCGCTGCGGTTAGCGGCCAGGGAAACCAGGTACTGGATGGCGTCCAAAGTTTCGCCGCGCTTGCCGATCACTGTCCCAATGCTCTCGCCGTCCAAATGAATCATCACGTTGCGGTTTTCCAGGGGCTCCATCCGCACCGAGAGATCCGTGACCCCCATTTTTTCAAAAATATCCCGCAGATATGCTTCCGCAGCTTCCATTTTGGGGCGCAGGTCTTCATTCTGCTCTTTGACAGGCGCCGCAGGCGCTTGGGGGACTTCCTGCTGGGGTTTCATTTCCGGGGCGGGTTTTTCCTCTTTCCGGGGCGGTTCCGCGGCCTTCTCCTGTTTGGGAGCAGGCTGTTCCGGCTTCTTTTCCGCAGAGGATTGGGGGGCCTTTGCTTTCGGGGCCGGAGCCGGTTTCTTCACAGGTTTCTTGGGCTCATCCTCGGTTTCAATGCTGACGCGGACCTCCGCTTTCACCTTCCCGAACCCCAAAAATCCCTTTTTGGGGAACCGCAGGATCTCCGGGCGAACCTCATCGGGGGAAACCCCCAATTCTTTACAGGCATTGGCAATGGCTTCATCCACCGTTGCGCCGGTGGCAGTATACTGACGAATCATATTCCGCCTCCATCCATTTTTTGTCACATCAGGTCTTTATCCGTAACCTCATGGTATTCTTCCCCGTATTTTTCCGCGTCCCGTCTGCGGGCTTCCGCCAAGCGGCGGCGGGCCTGCTCCTTGGAGGTCATATATTCCTCCTCCGGATTGCGGTTCGGGTCTTCTTTCCGCTGCTCACGGCGGGCTTTTTTGAGTTGCTTCAGCTCTTCTTCGGTCATGTCTTCCTCAGCCAGCTCTTCGCCCCGTTCCAGCTTCTTCTTCCGGCGTTTTTCCCGTTCCAAGCGTTTCTGTTCTTCCACTTCCTGCATTTTCTGCTCATATTCCGCCTTATAACGGCTGGGGCTGTACATTTTGTTCAGGATGATGGACTGTGCGCCCGCCAGAACGTTGGAAACGATCCAGTAAATGCCAACGCCTACCGGCACGGTAAAGGCGATCCAGACGGAAAACAGGGGCATACCGTACATCATACCCTTCATCATGCAGCCACTCTGCTGGTTGGTTTCCATGGAAGGGTTGGTTTTCATAGAAATATAGGAAACCAAGAAGGAGGTGACGCCGGACAGGATGGGTACCAAAAGCATCCAGTTGAGGCTCATCTCCGGCACGATCCCCAGATTCAAGCCAAACAGGCTGTAATCGAAGTTGGCGATCTTGTCCACATATTCCGTGCTGATCGAGGAGAACCAGCTGAGGTTATCGGGGTTCTGAATAGCCGAAACGATCTGGAGCTGCGCCTGGGAAGGGTTGAACATCTCCATATGCTGGGACACGATGTCCGTCAGCTGGGTGATGACATCCGAAGGGATCCGCAGGATGTGCTTCAAGGGGTTATAGACAACGTCAATGATACCGAACAAGATCGGGAACTGGATCAGCAAAGGAAGACAGCCACTCATGGGGTTATAGCCATGGTCCTGGTAGAGCTTCATCATCTCTTCCTGCTGTTTTTCCTTATTGTTGGCGTATTTTTTCTGGATCTCCGCCATTTTTGGCTGGAAGACTGACATTTTCGCCGAGGATTTCTGCTGCTTGATGGACAATGGGAACAGGATAGCCCGGACCATCACGGTAAAAAGGATCAGGCAGATGCCGTAATTGGGGATGATCGTATACAGCAGCCACATGATCCATCCAAGAGGATAGCCAAAGAGTTCTGTCATGCGCACATTCCTTTCTGAAAGCCGAAAGCCGTATTTCTCAATTATTTATCGTCCCTGCGATCGCGGCAGCTTTTGCCGCCGTGTTGTTTTCCATGCCGTTCCCACCGCCAAGGCGGCAGGGAAAAGGTTTCCGGCACCGGGTCGATCCCGCCCTGGCAGAGTGGGCTGCACCGCAGAATCCTCCAGATGCTCAAAATGCCGCCCTTCAAAGCCCCAAACCGTTCAATGGCCTGGAGCGCGTAAGCGGAACATGTGGGGTAAAAGCGGCAGCTTGGCGGCTTGAGCCCCGAAATATAGTGCTGATAAAAGCGGATCAGCACCGCAAGGACTCTTTTCATTCCTGCGGCACTTTCTTTTCTTTAGCGCCTGCTTTGGAAGGATCGTTCAGCTTTTTCAAGCATCCTTTCATAGCGGCCGCCACCTGATAGGATTTGGCGTTTACAATCCTCTCCCTGGCCACGAATACATAATCGCAGTCCGGCTGAAACCGGTCCAAAACACTGCGCATTGCCGCCCGGATCACCCGTCTTGCCCGGCTGCGGCAGACGGCGTTCCCCACCTTTTTGGAGGTGGTGATGCCGTAGCGCAGCCCCTGCCGGCGGTTTTTCACCTGATAACAAACAAAAAACGGGCAGGCTTCGCTTTTCCCGCGGTAATAAGCCCGCTTAAATTCCTTATTTAATTTGAGCGTTTCCGGCAAAGGGTGGTTTTGAGCCATTCTCCATCATCCATATCCATTTATAATAAGAAGCGGCTTTCATAAGCCACTCGATCAAAATTAAGAAAGAAAGCCGGGGAAGCCCGCCCAATCCTTGAGAGAGCAAACAGCCGCCCCAGCTTTTCACCATGAGAATCAGTGGGTCAGTCTCGCTCTGCCTTTGTCGCGTCTTCTCTTGAGAACTTTCCGGCCGTTGGCGGTTTTCATTCTTTTGCGGAAGCCGTGAACTTTCTTTCTATGCAGTTTTTTGGGCTGATAGGTTCTTTTCATCTATTTCCCCTCCTTTTTTACAAAAAACAAAGTGTGCGGTTTTGCTGTGCCGTTGGGGACCAGTAATCCCCGAAAAAAAGCGAAAACCCTCAATGTAATAGTATACCTGATAAGCGGCCTTTTTGTCAACCATTTTTTGAAAATTCCCAAGGGATTTCCGTTTTTGTTCTGCTCATTTTTTGAACAAAAAGGAGCCGGCAGTTTTTTTCTTCACAAACCCCGGTGGAAAACTTGCGAAAAACCGCAGAGTGTGCTATAATAATTTCAAATAATCCACATGGGTTCACCCTCTCTCCCCAAAGAACTTTCATGTGCTTTTTCGGTTTCCACATGTTCCGCGCCGCCCTTTTCCACTTCCGGCTGCGTCAAAATCATGGCGGAACGCGTTTTTTCATGCCTAAAAGAAGATTTTTTCACTTTTTTCCACATTTTTATGTGGAAATTATGCTTCGTTTTCACTTACATCCGATTGCTTTATAAACCGCCAGGAGGAATTTCACTATGCAGTCATTTTCTGACGTGTTAAATCTTGTCAAAGATTATTTTCAGGAGAAGGTCCGCAGGGGCGAACTGACCGAAACCGCCTACCGCTGCTGGATCAAAAATATCGAACCCGGCCGCTTTGAAAACAACACAGCCTATTTGTCTGTGTCTTCCAGCTTTTACCGGAGCATCCTGGTGGACCAGTACCTGAGCCAGCTGAAGGAAGCCTTTGAAGCGGTGCTGGGGTTCCCGGTCAATGTGGAGATCCTCTGCGGCGCGGAGGGCGCACCGTCGGAGCCGCCTCCATCTCCTCCCGCGGAAACCCCGCACCCGGCGGAACCGGAGGAGCCTGCTCCCGCGCCGGTGTATTCCGGCGGCGACAGCTCCCTTTCCTTCCTGGACCAGAAGATCCGGGATTCGGATCTGTTTGTAGGGGACTACGACTACACCTTCGACACTTTTATTGTAGGCAGCAAAAACGAGTTCGCATACACCGCCTGCAAATCCGTAGCCAACTCCGCCAACATCCACAGCACGTCCATGAAGCCCTACAACCCTCTTTTCATTTACGGCCCCAGCGGCCTGGGCAAGACCCACCTGCTCATGGCCATAAAAAATGAGATCCAGAAAACCGACCCTACATTAAATGTCATCTACACCAACTGCGAAACCTTTTCCAACGAGCTGATCCTGGCCATCAAAAACCAGAACACCGGCCCCTTCCACGAAAAGTACCGGCATTCCGATTTCTTTCTGATTGACGACATCCAGTTCCTGTCCGGCAAGGAAGCTTCCCAGGAGGAGTTTTTCCACACCTTCAACGAGCTTTACCAGTGCGGCAAGCAGATCGTCATCACCTCGGACCGGCCCCCCAAGGACATCAACGTCATCGCCGACCGGCTGAAATCCCGGTTCGAGTGGGGCCTGCTGGCGGACATCGGCGCCCCGGACCTGGAAACCCGCATCGCCATCATCCAGCGGAAAGCGGAGCTTCTGCAGATCCGGATCCCCGACGACATCATCAACTTTATCGCCGCCAAGCTGAAAAGCAACATCCGGCAGCTGGAGGGAGCCGTAAAAAAGATCAAGATGTATAAGCTGTACACCGGTTCCGACCCCTCCTTGAGCGTGGCCCAGAACGTCATTAAGGAAATCCTCAACGACAACCAGCCCATGCCTATCACCATTGAACGGATCATCGACGAGGTTGCCCAAACCTACAAGGTAAACCCGGCGGACATCCGTTCCAATAAAAAGAACGCTCCCATTTCCCAGGCCCGGCAGATCGCCATTTACATCGTCCGGGAAATCACCCAGGCCACCATGAAGGAGATCGGCCAGGAATTCGGCGGCCGGGACCACACCACCATCGTCTACACCCTGAAAAAGGTGGAGAACCTGATTAAAACCAACCCTCACGACAAAGGGATCATCGAAGACATCATCAAAAATATCCGGGACAACTAAACTTTCCGTAAAAGGGCCTTCCCGCGGTTTTTCACATTTTGTGGAATGGGAAAAGGCAGAGTTTCCGGGCCTTTTCCGCCGGATCCTTTCAAATCTCACTGAAATCACCTGAGAATTTTCCATGCGCCTATGTGGAAAAACGGCGATGCAAACCGGCGATTCTCTCCAAACATTTTTCTCCACCTTTCCACCGATCCTAACCTTCTTTTCTCCACACCGCCGTGGAAACCTTTCCGGCGTTCCACATTTTCCCATTATCCCTTTTTGTTATCCCCATTGGCAGAACCGGCGTTTTTTCCCGAAAACAAGGCCGTTGGAAGCATCTTCCACAATCCCACAGGCTCTACTATAACTACTATCTTCTTTCTAATATATTCTATCTATCTGGCTGTCTTTTCCGCGGCAGCAGAACCAAATCCTTTATTATACAGTGCGTAATATTGGATGACAGCGCACTTTTTCAATGCAAACGTACTTAAGGAATGGAGGTTCCCTATGAAATTTATCTGTGATAAAACAACCCTCTCCGAAGCGGTCAACAATGTTTCCCCGGCGGTATCCGCCAAATCTTCCATGGCGGCTTTGGAGTGCGTCCTTCTCCGGTGCACAGGCAGCGCCCTGTCGGTGATCGGATACAATCTGGAGCTGGGCATTACCAAGGACCTGGCGGTTTCCTCCGGGGAACCCGGGGCCGTTATATTAAACGCCCGGCTCTTCGGGGAAATCATCAACCGGATGCCCAACACGGAAATTTCCGTATCCACCGACGACAAGCTGCTGACCATTATCAAAGGCGGCGGCGCCCAGTTCACTATTTTGGGCATGGGGGCGGAGGAGTATCCGGAAATCCCGGTGGTGACAGAGGAAAAATCCTTCCATATCGGGGCGGACACCCTGCGGAGCATGATCTCCCAGACTTTGTATGCCGTGTCCCAGGACGCCAGCACCCCGGTCCTCACCGGCGTGCTCTTTGAGAAAAAGGCGGGGACCCTTTCTTTGGTTTCCGTAGACGGGTGCCGGCTGGCCCTGCGGCGGGAGGCCATCGAGGGAGGTGAGGATTTCCGGTTTATCGTCCCCGGCAAAACTCTAAGCGAACTCTTGAAGCTCTTGAGCCGGTTTTCCGGCGGGGAAGCGGAGGTTCTGGTCAAGGCCGGCAGCAAGCACATTGTCTTTGACTGCGGCGGCTATCAGGTGATCTCCCGTCTCCTGGAAGGGGAATTTATCGACTACAACACCGCCATCCCCAAGGAGCACAAGACCCGGGTGACCCTGTCGGCCAGGGAATTTGCCGAAAGCATCGGCCGGGCTTCCATTATCATCAATGAAAAGATCAAAAACCCGGTCAAGGCCGTTTTTGAGGAAAACCGGGTATCCATTTCCTGTGAAACCCCTATGGGGAAGGTATCCGACCAGATGGTTGCGGAGGTGGAAGGGGCCCCGGTGCGGGTGGGCTTCAACAACAAATTCATGACCGACGCCTTAAAAGCCAGCGAGGAGGACGAGCTGGTGCTGGAGATCAACACCGCCTTCTCTCCCATCAAGCTGCTGCCCAAGGAAGGGGACAGCTTCACATTTTTAGTTATGCCCATGAGGTTGAAAGATGATAACGAAACACATTAAGATCAAAACCGGTTTTATCCGGATGGACCAGTTTTTAAAATTCGCCGGCGTGGCGGAAACAGGCGGCCACGCCAAGCAGCTGATTCAAGAGGGGCTCATCCTCTGCAACGGGGAAGTCTGCACCCAGCGGGGGAAAAAGCTGTACCCCGGGGATGAGGTCACCGTGGAGGAATACCGCCTGCTGGTGGACTGACCATGATAATCGAATCCCTGGAACTCCACGATTTCCGCAATATCCGGGAGGCGTCCCTCTCCCCCTGCCCGGGCATCAACATCCTGCTGGGGGAAAACGCCCAGGGCAAGACCAACCTGATGGAGGCCGTCTGGCTCTGCACCGGCTCCCGCAGCTTCCGGGGCTCCCGGGAAAGCCAGATGATCCGGTTCGGGGCGGAGGCCTTCCGGGTGGAGCTTTCCTTCCGGGACCGGGAACGGCTCCAGAATATCCGCTACAGCGGCGGGGAACGGCGGAGGAAGATCCTCTTAAACGGCGCCCCCCTGCGCCAGCCCTCCCAGCTTTCCGGGGTGTTCCCGGCGGTGGCCTTTGACCCCACGGGGTTAGATATTGTCCGGGAAGGGCCGGAAAAGCGGCGGCAGTTTTTGGATAACGCTATTTCCCAGCTAAAGCCCGCCTACGCCAAATACCTGGCCCAGTACCAGGCGGTGCTGGAACAGCGCAACGCCATCCTCCGGGACCCGGAGCGCTGCCGCCAGTTTGCCGACACCTTCGACATCTGGGACACGCAGCTGGCCAAGCTGGGGACCGCCCTTTCCCTTTACCGGGCGGACTACTTAAAAAAGCTGGAGCCTGCGGCGGCGGAGATCTACGGGGGCTTTTCCGGGTACGCCGAGTCCTTTTCCATGGGCTATGAATCCACGGTGTATGAGCCGGAGGAGCCTTTGGAGATCTATTCCGACCAGCTGATCGAGAAATACCGGCAGGCCCTTTTGGATACCCGGGAAACCGACCGGAAAATGCGCTGCACCACCAAAGGCGTCCACCGGGACGACCTGTCTTTGTCCGTCAACGGCCTGCCCGCCCGGTCCTTCGGCTCCAGAGGGCAGCAGCGGAGCTGCGCTGTGGCATTGCGGCTGGGGGAAGCCCGGCTTTACCGGGGGATCACCGGGGAAACGCCGGTGATCCTCTTGGACGACGTCATGAGCGAGCTGGACCAGGGCCGCCAGGATTATATCTTGAACCAGATCCGGGGCTTCCAGGTCCTGATTACCTGCTGCGACGCGTCCAATACTCTCCGCATGGAAAGCGGGAGTATTTTTTCCGTCCGGGAAGGACAAATCCGCCGGGAGTGATTCCCAGAAAGGCCGTTTTATGTACCTGCACATCGGAAATGAAAAGATCCTCAACGAAAAGGATATCATCGGGATCTTCGACATTGAGAACGCCTCGGTGTCCAAGCTGACCAAGGAATTTCTGGGCTATTCCCAGAAAAACGGGCAGGTGGTGAGCTTAACAAACGACCTGCCCAAATCCATCATTGTCTGGGAGCGTGAAGGAGAGCGCAGGCTCTACCTTTCCCAGTTAGCGCCGGCCACCCTCTATAAGCGGAGCCGGTTTTTCGGATAAACAACGCAATCCAACCTGAAAATGGAGGAACCAAACTGTGAGCAATCAGCCCGTGAATGGAAATCAGTATGATGAAAACCAAATCCAGGTGCTGGAAGGCCTGGAAGCCGTGCGGAAACGCCCAGGCATGTACATTGGGTCCACCGGCCCCGCCGGCCTGCACCACCTGGTTTATGAGATCGTGGACAACGCCATCGATGAGGCCATGGCCGGATTCTGCGATAAAATTTTAGTGGACATCCTGGAAGGGAATGTGATCCGGGTTGTGGACAACGGACGAGGCATCCCGGTGGGCATCCACCCAAAAGAGGGGATCTCCGCCGCCACTGTTGCTTACACCATCCTCCACGCCGGCGGCAAGTTCGGCGGCGGCGGTTACAAGGTGTCCGGCGGCCTCCACGGTGTTGGCGCGTCTGTGGTAAACGCTTTGAGCGAGTGGCTGGAGCTGACTGTTGAAAACGGCGAGCATGTTTATTTCCAGCACTTTGACCGGGGGCATTACGACGAGGAACTGAAAATCATCGGCGACACCAAAAAGACCGGCACCACCGTTGTCTTTAAGCCGGACGCCGAGATCTTCGAGGACCCGGTCTTCAATTACGACACCCTCCTGGAACGGCTGCGGGAGCAGGCCTTCTTAAACGCCGGCATCCGCATCATCCTCACCGATTATAGGGACCCGGACAACCCCGTGCAGGACGATATGTGCTATGAGGGCGGCGTCAAGAGCTTTGTCAACCACCTTTTGGAAAAAGCCGCCAAGAACCCCATCCACCCGGAGCCCATCTACCTCTACAAGGAGGAAAACGGCTGTACCGCCGAGGTGGCCCTTCAGTACAGCGACAGCTATCACGAGGTCATCAAGTCCTTTGCCAACGACATCCACACCATCGACGGCGGCACCCATGAAATGGGCTTCAAAAGCGCCCTGACCCGGGTGTTCAACGACTATGGCCGCCGCCGTAAGCTCTTAAAGGACAACGAGGACAACCTGTCCGGCGACGACGTCCGGGAAGGCATCATCGCCATTGTCAGCGTCAAGCTCCCGGAATGTGAGTTCGAGGGCCAGACCAAGGGCAAGCTGGGCAACACAGAAGCCCGGCCGTTAGTGGAAAACCTGGTCTTCGACGGCCTGAACACCTTCTTTGAGGAAAATCCGGCCGTTGCCAAGCTGATCTTTGAAAAGGCCCTGGGGGCCCAGCGGGCCAGGGAAGCCGCCCGCCGCGCCCGGGACCTGACCCGGCGCAAATCCGCCATGGATTCCGGCGGACTGCCCGGAAAGCTGGCCGACTGCACCTCCAAAGACAACACCATCACCGAAATCTATATCGTCGAGGGCGACTCCGCAGGCGGCTCCGCCAAAGAGGGCCGGGACCGGGCCTTCCAGGCAATTCTCCCCCTGTGGGGCAAGATGTTAAACGTGGAAAAAGCAAGGCTTGACAAGGTATACAGCAACGAAAAGCTTATGCCGGTGGTCATGGCCCTGGGCTGCGGCATCGGCGAGGATCTGGACGTTTCCAAGCTGCGTTACGGCAAGGTCATCATCATGGCCGACGCCGATGTGGACGGTTCCCACATCCGCACCCTGCTTTTGACCTTCTTCTTCCGGTACATGCGCCCCTTGGTGGAGCAGGGCCACATTTATTTTGCCCAGCCGCCCCTGTTCCGGGTGGCCAAAGGCAAAAAGTTCTACTACGCCTTTAACGAAAAGGAACGGGACAAATATATTGCCGAATTATCCGAGGGCGGCGGCAAGGTGGACGTCCAGCGGTACAAGGGTCTTGGTGAAATGGACCCCCACCAGCTTTGGGAAACCACCATGGACCCCTCCAACCGCACTATCGTCCAGGTTGGCCTGGAGGACGCGGCCCGTGCCGACCAGACCTTTACCATCCTTATGGGAGATAAAGTGGAGCCCCGCCGGGAATTTATCGAGAAAAACGCCCGGTACGCCCGGAATTTGGATGTTTGATGGTTTGCAATCTGTATCTATTTGCGATGGATATACGAACAGGAGAGTAATATGAGCGAATTGGAAAAGGATCTGCCGGAAAATCCCGCAGAAACGCCTGAGGCTGTGCCGGAAGGACCGGAGCCGGAGGAAACAGCGCCGGCCCCTGATTCTTCTCCGGAACAAGGGGCCGTCCGGCTCCCGGATGAGGAGCCCCCGGAGGAAAAGCCTGCGGAAAAGGAAAAAAAGATCGTCCCCGGTCAGGGAGTCAACGCGGATAAATACGACGTATCGGAGCCCTGGCTTGACGGCAAACGGGTGGACGACAGCGTGGAGGGCTTGGGCATCGACTACGACCTAAAGGGCGAGGAAGTGGAAACCGCCTTAAAATACTTCCAGAAAAAGACCATTTACCGGAAAAACGCCATTTTTACGGTGATTTTGGCGGTGATTGCCGCCCTGTACGGCCAGGCCATTTTCAAAAATCCCGATTACGCCATGGGCTATTTCATGATTGTCTTGGCATTGGCAGTCATCTTCATGCTGTGGTTTTTGCCGGCCCGGCACATTAAATCCGCCGCCAACGCCGCAGATATTTCAGAGGATTCCTTCCACCTGGAATTCTGCCCCGGAGGGCTTCTGCTCCCCCAGGAGGACGGGCGGTACCTGGTGGGCTTTGACCGCCCCGCCATGCGGGCGGTGGAGTTCCCGTCCCTGTTTTTGATTGTGGCCAGCAAAGAAAAGCTCTTTGTGCTGCCCAAGCGCTGTATCCCGGAGGAAAACCAGGAGGCTTTGCGGGAGCTGCTGCGGGAGGGCTTAGGCGCCCGTTTTGAAAAGGCGGAAGAAAAGTAACAGACCCGGCCGGCGTCTGCCCGGCAAGGAGGAAGAACGTTGGAAAACAATTTTGAAAATAACGAAGGCACTAAGATTCTGCAAATCGACATCGACGAGGAAATGCGCACCGCGTTCCTTGACTACTCCATGTCGGTCATCGTGTCCCGGGCCCTGCCGGACGTCCGGGACGGCTTGAAGCCGGTCCACCGCCGCATCGTCTACACCATGCACGAGGCGGGCCTGACCCCGGACAAGCCCTTTAAAAAATGCGCCACCACCGTCGGCGACGTGCTGGGTAAATACCACCCCCACGGCGACGCGTCCGTTTATGACGCTTTGGTCCGTTTGGGCCAGGATTTCTCCCTGCGTTATCCCCTGGTGGACAAGCACGGAAACTTCGGTACCATCGACGGCGACCCCCCTGCGGCTTACCGTTACACCGAGGCCCGCATGAGCAAAATGGCCCTGTACATGGTGGCGGACATCAACAAGGACACCATCGACTACGATTCCAACTACGACGACTCGTTAAAGGAGCCCCGGGTGCTGCCGTCCCGGTTCCCGAACCTGCTGGTCAACGGCTCCACCGGTATCGCTGTTGGTATGGCCACCAATATCCCGCCCCACAACCTGCGGGAGGTCATCGACGCCTGCGTGGCCCTGATCCGCAACCCGGATCTGGGGCTGGAAGGGCTCATGGAGCACATCCAGGGGCCGGATTTCCCCACCGGCGGCATCATCATGGGCCGCAGCGGCATCCGGGCGGCTTACGCCACCGGCCGGGGCAAGATCACCCTCCGGGCCCGGACCAATATCGAGGAGGACAGCAAGGGCCGTTCCTCCATCGTGGTGACGGAAATCCCCTACATGATCAACAAGACCCGCATTCTGGAAAATGTGGCGGCCCTGGTCAAGGACGGCCGTATCCCCGGCATCTCCTTTATCCGGGACGAATCCGACCGGGAAGGCATGCGGATCGTCTTTGAGCTGAAGCGGGACGCCATCCCCCAGGTGGTCTTAAACCAGCTCTTTTCCTACTCCTCCCTGCAGGAAACTGTGGGCGTCATCATGCTGGCCCTGGTAAACGGCCAGCCCAAGATCCTGACCCTCAAGGATATGCTGCGGCATTACCTGGACTTCCAGGCGGAAGTCATCACCCGGCGCACCCGGTTCGACCTGAACAAGGCTTTGGAACGGGCCCACATCCTGGAAGGCTTGAAGCGGGCTGTGGACATTGTGGACGAGATCATCGCCACCATCCGGGCCTGCAAAGGCGGCCAGCCGGAGGCCAAAAAGGCCATTATGGAAAAATTCGGCTTTGACGATCCCCAAGCTTCCGCCATTGTGGCGTTCCGTTTGGGACAGCTGGCCGGCTTGGAGATCTTAAAAATCGAGGAAGAACTGAATGGCCTCCATGCCCGCATTACCGAAATGCAGGAAATTCTGGGCGACCACAATAAGGTTATGGAAATCGTGGCCAAGGAGCTTTTGGAGATCAAGGAGAAATTCGGCGACGAGCGCCGCACCGACATCCAGACCGTTTCCGGGGAAGTGGACATCGAGGACCTGATCCCCCGGGAAGACTGCGTGGTCACCCTGACGGAAAAAGGCTATGTCAAACGCCAGCCCGCCGATGTCTATAAGATCCAGAAGCGGGGCGGCCGGGGCGTTTCCGGCATGAAGCAGAAGGACGAGGACATTGTCCAGGAAATGTTTATCTGCTCTTCCCACGACAATATGCTGTTCTTGACCACCAAAGGCCGGATGTTCAAGCTCAAATGCTACGAGATCCCGGAGGGAAGCCGCAGTTCTATGGGCTCCCACATCAATAACCTGCTGGCTTTAGAGCCGGAGGAGCAGATCAGCGCCATGATGAGCGTGCCCGGCTTCGACCCCGGCAAATATGTGGTCATGGTCACAAGGCGGGGGCTCATCAAGCGCACCCGGCTGGACGCTTACAAGAATATCCGCAAAAACGGCCTGAACGCCATCACCCTAAACGAGAACGACGAGCTGGTGTTCTCCCGGCTCACCAACGGCGAGTGCCAGCTGCTCATTGCCACCCGGGGCGGCATGATTATCCGCTTTGACGAAAACGACGTCCGGGAAATGTCCCGCACCGCCATGGGCGTGAAGGCTATCCGCCTGAAAGACGGCGACGAGGTAGTGGGCATGGCCCGGGTCCGGGAAGGCGCTTCCGTTATGACCGTCACCGATAAGGGCTTAGGGCGCCGCACCGCCTTGGAGGATTACCCTGTCCAGAGCCGCAACGGCTTGGGCAAGATCAACTATAAGGTCAGCGAGGAAAAGGGGACTGTCTGCGGCATCAAGGTGGTAGACGATACCGACGACCTGATTATGATTTCCAACGACGGCGTCATCATCCGCATTGCGGTTGCAGATGTGCGCCTCATGTCCCGGTACGCTTCCGGCGTCCGGGTCATGCGCCTGGGCGAAAACGACCGGGTGGTGACCTTTGTCCGGGCGGAGCACGCTGAAGACGAGGAAACCGAAAAGATCGAGGACAGCCAGGAGGAGGATTCCGAAGCGGCAGAGGCAGAAGCCCTGGAACGGGAGCTGGAAGCCGACGACGCGGCCAATCCTCAGGAAGAGGAGCCGGAAGCGGAAGACCCCGGCGATGAGGAAGAGCCTGAAGAATAATCGCTGACTGCGGCTGCGGAGGGATTTTTGTGAAGAAACCGAATATCGTCCTGGTTATGGCGGACGACATGGGCTACTGGTCCATGGGCTGCGCGGGAAATCGGGAGATCCGGACCCCAAACCTGGATAAGCTGGCGGAAGAAGGGATACTTTTCCCAAACTGCTTCTGCGCGTCGCCGGTGTGTTCGCCGGCCAGAGCGTCCATTCTGTGCGGGAAGATGCCCTCCCAGCACGGCGTCCACGACTGGCTCTGCCGGGGGTATGTGAACTATGACGAAGAGGTGTCCCCGGAATTAAAGGCGCAGCACCAGAACCCCGGCGCTTCCTGGGAATATGACTGGTCCCGGCAGCAGCTTGCCGGGGACCGGGCCGTCCGGTATCTGGACGGGTTCCGGGCCTATACGGACATCTTAGCGGAAAACGGCTATGCCTGCGGCCTGTCCGGAAAGTGGCATTTAGGGGATTCGGGCCATGCCCAGAAGGGCTTCTCCTACTGGAAAACCATCGCCATGGGCGGGGACAACTATTATTATCCCGTGGTGCTCCAAGACGGGCAGTTTTCCATGCTGCGGGGGACCTATATCACCGACTATATCACGGAAAACGCCCTGGGCTTTTTGGAGGAGCAGACGGACGGCAGGCCCTTTTACCTGAGCGTCCATTATACCGCCCCTCATGCCCCCTGGGACGAGCGCCATCATCCGGCGGAGTTTTACCATCTTTACGACGGCTGCGCCTTTACGGAAACCCCAAATGTGCCGCCTCACAAATGGGGCGGCAGCTATACCCCCGAACAGAGAAAACAGTGGCTCCAGGGCTATTACGCCGCTGTGTCGGCCATGGACGCCGGCATTGGGAAGATAATGCGGGAGCTGAAAAACCGGGGCCTTTGGGAGGACACCATTTTCCTCTTTACCGCCGACAACGGCATGAGCATGGGCCACCACGGGATTTTCGGCAAGGGGAACGGCACTTTCCCCATGAATTTGTACGATACCGCCGTCAAGGTCCCCTTGATTATTTCCTATCCCCGGACCATCCGGGGCGGCAGCGTGGCCCAAGGGCTTTACTGCCACTACGACATCATGCCCACCATCGCCGGCATGATGGGGGAAACCCTGGGGGGAGGCTATCCCGGCCGCAGCTTCCAGGAGCTCTTTGAAGGGAAAATCCCGGCGGGGCGGGAATCCATCGTTGTTTTTGACGAGTACGGCCCCGCCCGCATGATCCGCACCGCGGAATACAAGTACATCCACCGGTATCCCTACGGCCCTCACGAGTTTTACCACCTGAAAGCCGACCCGGAGGAAAATGAAAACCTGATTGACACCAAGGACCCGGCTTTGCAGTCCGTGATCGCCCAAATGAAAAATCAGATGGAGCAATGGTTCCTCCAATATACGGACCCGGACAAAGACGGGACAAAGCAGGCGGTCTGCGGCCTGGGACAGCTCTCGCCGGTAGGCGGCAAAAGCATGGGGCGGCAGGCCTTTATTCAAAATTGAGCGATCCGCTTGACGGAAAAAGGAGATCTTTTTTATGCACTTCCAAATCGTCCGCCTTCCCCGGGAACGGGAAGCGGAACGGGAGGCCTGCTTTGGCCCTTTCCAGGTGACGGAAAGGGCCAGGCTCCGGTATATTTCCGGAAAATGGAGCTGGAAGCCGGTGCAGGAGCCTTCCCCCTGGACAAAACGCTATCCAATCGACGTCGATTCCGAGGAAAAGGAACGGGTGGTTTTCCTCTGCAAGGACGGTTCCACCCCTGCCGGGTAGATCACTCTGCGCATGTGGTGGAACCGGTTTGCCTATATCGACAGGCTGGATGTGGCGCCGGCTTACCGCCGGAAGGGTGTGGCCACTATGCTGCTGCAAAAGGCCCGGGAATGGGCAGAGGATCAGGGCGCCCGGGGGATTTTCCTGGAAACCCAGGACATCAATGTCCCGGCCATGCGGCTTTACGAGAAAAACGGCTTTGTCTTAAGCGGCATTGACACCATGCTTTACTACAATTCCCCCCACCGGGGAGAAACGGCAGTTTTCTACTATTTGTTATTTGAAAGCGGAATATAACAGGCGCAACTGGGGATTGCGGCATTGACACGCCTGTTTGGTGGAACGCAACCGGTTTTTCTGGTAAAATCAGTACAGGAAAACAAGGAAGGTGATGCAAAATGACCTTTGGTGAAAAACTGCAAAAGCTGCGCCGCCAGGCGGGGATGTCACAGGAGGAGTTGGCAGAACGGCTTTCCGTTTCCCGCCAGGCGGTTTCCCGGTGGGAGCTGGAAGGAGCGCTGCCGGACGCGGGAAAAATTGTTTCGTTAAGCCGGATTTTTTCTGTTACCACGGATTACCTGCTGAAAGACGAATTGGAATTTTCCGAACCGGCGGAAACCCCTCCGGAGCCAGCGCCGTCTGCCCCGCAAAAACAATCCGTAGGAAAAGGCTTATTCATTGCATCCTGTATTACCGGTGGGCTGGGGGCTTTGGGGTTCTTAGTGATAGCGGTTTTGTCCAGCATGATCCAGAGCATGGTCCCATATTCCTACGAGGAGGGCGGCATGACCTGGTACTCTACCCGCCCCGGCTACTCTTTCCAGGGGTTTATTGAAACCTACCGGCTGGAAGCGATCCTTTGGATCTGCGGCGGCCTGTTGATTATTGGGCTGCTCCTGTTTTGGGGCTGGTGGAGCAAAAAGCATCCCCCGGGCCTTCCAGGCGGACGGAAAGAAGAATAAGCGCAGCATAGCGGGACCGTTTGGTCCCGTTTTTTCTTTTTGCGGGGGTTGCAGGTTATTTTGCCCCGTGGTATAATAAATTAAGCATTGCAAAAAGGGGGATCCTTGCTTGGAAAGACGGGATAAAATCAATTATTATCTGGACATCGCCGAAACGGTTTCCGAACGGTGCACCTGCCTGCGGCGGCATTTTGGGGCCATCCTTGTGAAAAACGACTCCATCCTGTCCACCGGCTATGTGGGCGCTCCCAGAGGGCGGAAAAACTGCTCCGATCTGGGAAAATGCATCCGGGAAGAGCTGAATATCCCCCGGGGGGAACGCTATGAGCTCTGCCGCAGCGTCCATGCCGAGGCCAACGCCATTATCGCCGCCCCCCGCAGCGAAATGCTGGGCGCGACCCTTTATATGGCCTGCCGGGACGCCAAAACCGGGGAACTGGTGGCCGGGACAAATTCCTGCTCCATGTGCAAGCGGCTGATTATCAACGCCGGCATTGAAACGGTGGTTGTCCGGGACACCAGAGAGGATTACCGGGTCATCCGGGTGCAGGACTGGGTGGACCAGGATGAATCCCTGGAAGGGAAATTCGGCTATTAGTATACCGCCCTCCTTTTCCGCATAGACTGGAACCAAAAGTCTGCGGAGGGGTTTCATGGAAAACAGGAAAAAATTGCTCATCCAGTGGCTGGGCGTAATTTTGGGCGTCGGCCTTTTGTGCGGGGGAGCCTCTTACTTCGCCAATTGGAAATTTGCCCCGGCTATGGCGCCGGAACAGGGGGAGGGGATCCCTTTGCCGGTGATTATGTACCACAACGTCCTGCCGGAGGGCCAGGGGGAACTGGGGGACTATGTCGTCTCCGCTTCAGAGCTGGAAGGGGACCTTTCCTACCTCCAGGACTGCGGCTATGAAACCGTCACCCCGTCGGAGGTTTACGATGCGGTGCGGGGGGTGGGAAAACTACCGGAAAAGCCGGTGATGCTCACCTTTGACGACGGCTTTGAAAGCATGGAGCAGGTGGTGCTGCCCCTCCTTTCCAAGTATGACGCCAAGGCCGCCGCGGCTTTGGTGGGGGAATACACCGACTTTTACTCCGGGGACGTGCCCAAGGCCCTTTCCTACTCCCATACAAGCTGGGAACAGGCGGGGATTTTGGCGGATTCGGGCCTTGTGGAGATTGCAAACCACAGCTATTCCATGCACGGGCTGGATTCCCGCCAGGGGATGCGCCGGATGCCCGGGGAATCGGAATCGGCATACCGCCGGGCTTTGGCCGACGACCTTTTGCTGATGCAGGAGAAATGCCGGGACCACCTGGGGAAAGAGCCCCGGGCCTTGTGCTACCCCTACGGCTTCTATACGGAAGAAAGCGAGAAAACCGCCAAGGAACTGGGCTTCTGCCTGACCTTTACCTGCGAGCAGGGGGTCAATTTCCTGACAAACAGCAAGGACTGCCTGTTCGGGCTGAAACGGAACAACCGGCCCCATGGCGCGGACCGGGCGGAATTTTTTCAAAATCTGGGGATTGCCCCCGCGTGAGGTAACGATATTGTGAATTTGACAAATTTAAGCACCATCCGGGAAATCGCCGACAAGTTTGGATTTACCTTCTCCAAATCCCTGGGGCAGAATTTCCTCATAAATCCCTCCGTCTGCCCCCGCATCGCCGAAATGGGCGGGGCGGACGAAAACACCGGGGTCATCGAAATCGGCACCGGCTTCGGGGTACTCACTAAAGAACTGGCAAAACGGGCCAGAAAGGTGGTGGCCATTGAGCTGGACAGCCGCTTAATCCCGGTGCTCCAGTATACTCTGGCGGATTATGACAACGTGAAGGTTATCAACGAGGACGTGCTGAAGGTGGACCTTCCGGGGCTTATTGCGGAGGAATTTCCGGGCATGGAGGTGGTGGTCTGCGCAAACCTGCCTTATTATATCACCTCCCCCATTATCATGGCCCTGCTGGAACAGCGGCTGCCCGTAAAGGCGGTGACGGTCATGGTCCAGAAGGAAGCCGGGGACCGGCTCTGCGCCCCCATGCCTTCCCGGGAATGCGGTGCGGTGACGGCGGCGGTGCGGTATTACAGCGAACCCAAGGTATTGTTCCCGGTGAGCCGGGGCAGCTTCTGCCCGGCCCCCAACGTGGATTCCATGGTTATCCGGCTGGATGTAAAGGACGCGCTGCCTTTGCAGCCGGAGGAGGAAAAAACTCTGTTCCGGGTGGTGAAAGCGGCCTTCGGACAGCGGCGGAAAACCCTCCCCAACACCCTTTCCGCCGGGTTGGGGATCAGCAAGGCGGAAGCGGCGGAAAAGATGGCGGCGGCGGGGTTAAAGCCCACGGCCCGGGCGGAGGAGCTTTCCATGGAGCAGTTCTGCCGGTTAGCCAAAGAATTTTAAAAAACGGAGGAATGGACAATGGCAGTGGAATACCGAAAAGCAACAGCAGAAGAATATGCGGATTTAATCGACTTCGGCAACATGGTTTTTAAAATCGACTTTGCAGCCCTTTTGCCCAAGCTCTACAAGGACCATCCGGAGCTGGCCCAGTGCCATTATCTCGCCTTGGAGGACGGAAAAATCAAAGCCATGGTGGGCAGCTTCCCCCTGTCCTTCACCGTGGACGGTCAGGAGGTCAAGGCCTACGGCATCGGCACCGTTTCGGTGCACCCTTATACCCGCGGCAGGGGCTACATGAAGGAGCTGATGAAGCGGGCCGTGGCCGACGCCAAGGCGGAGGGCGCTGATTTGATGTGCCTGGGCGGCCAGCGGCAGCGGTACGAGTATTTCGGCTTTGCCACTGCCTGCCAGCAGCGGAGCTTCACCCTGACCCCCACCAACCGGCGGCACTGGAAGCAGATCAGCACAAAGGGCGTGGAGATCCTGCCCCTTTCGGAAAACGCCGAATATACCGTCCAGTGCTGGAAGCTCCACCAGTCCCAGCCCATCCGCGCAAACCGGCCCTTGGAGCAGTTTGCGGAGATCTGCCGCAGCTGGAGCTGCGAGCCTTTTGTCATCCGGAAGGACGGGGAATTTTTGGGGTATGTGATCCTGGACGAGGAAAAAGGGATGGCGGCGGAGCTGCTGCTTATGGATTGGCAGGATGTATTGGCGGTGCTGTTCGCATTGTCGGAAAAATCCGGGAAGGAGATGACCTTCACCCCGTTTTATAACCAAAAAGAGCTGATCCAGGCCCTCTGCCTGGTGGCGGAAGACAGCCGGGCGGAGGACGGAGAAATGTTCCAGACTTTGAATTTCCCCCGGATGCTGGAGCTTTTCCTGGGGCTCAAAGGCAAGCGGACCGGCCTTTTGGACGGCTCCCTTGTTCTGGAAATCCCCGGGGAGGGAAAATGGCGGGTCACAGTGGAAGGCGGCGCGGTTTCCGTCCGGGAAACGGAGGACCCGGCGGACTGGTCCATGGACGCGGTGCGGATGCAGAACCGGGTCTTTGGGATCGGCAACCTCTGGCAGTATGACACCCAGCTGGAAAACAGCTGGTTCCCGGTGCCCCTGGAGCTGCCCAATCACGACATGACCTGATCTTCACGAAAATTCTAAAAAAACGATCTGGAAACCCGCCTGTTCTGTGGAAAAGGCGGGTTTTAGATTTTTTGAAAAAAAGTGTTGACAAACGGGCAAGCCTGTGGTAAAATAATATACGTTCCTTACGGGACATGAAAAATTGAAGAAGATATGGCGGCATAGCTCAGTTGGCTAGAGCATTCGGTTCATACCCGAAGTGTCGATGGTTCAAGTCCATTTGCCGCTACCAGAACGGCCCGTTGGTCAAGCGGTTAAGACACCGCCCTTTCACGGCGGTATCACGAGTTCGATTCTCGTACGGGTCACCAAGAAAAATCCGAAGCAGTTTTGCTTCGGATTTTTTGTTGATCAATGGGAATGTATTTGCGTTTTTAGGAGGCGGACAAGAATGCCTGCAATCAAAGGGTTAGAATGGACCTTTGACCAGGAGGCCCAGCAGTATGCAAAGATGCGGCCCGGATATTTGCCGGAACTTTATAACGACCTGCTGGCGTATCTGCCGCTGGAACCCGGGAAAAAGGCGCTGGAAATCGGGATCGGCGGCGGCCAGGCCTCTTTGCCCATTCTGCAAACGGGCTGTGCGCTGACCGCTGTGGAACACGGGGCAAATTTCTCCGATCTCTGCCGGGAAAAATTTCGGGAGTTTCCCGATTTTTCCGTGCGGACCGGGAAATTTGAGGAGCTGGACGGCCTGGGAACTGGATACGACCTGATTTATTCCGCTTCGGCTTTTCACTGGATCCCGGAGGAAATTGGATACCGGAAGGTATACGCCATGCTGAAGCCCGGCGGCGCTTTTGCCCGGTTTGCCAACCACCCCTATGAGGACAAAGGAAGGCCGGAACTGTCTGAAGCTATCCAGGAGCTTTACGCCGTTTATATGCCCGGCTCCCAAAAGTCCCGGGAGTATGGGGAAGAGGACGCCAAACAGCGGGCGAAAATTGCGGGAAAATATGGGTTTACGGACATTTCCTGGCATTTGTACCGCCGGACGCGGACCTTTTCCGCCAAAGGATATACGGCCCTTTTGGGGACTTATTCGGATCATATTGCGCTGGATCCGGAGGTGCGGCGGAAGTTTTTTGAAGAAATAGCAGCTGCGATCGACCGTTTTGGCGGCCAAATCACCTTGTACGATACCTTGGATCTGGAATTGGCCCGGAAACCTTTTTAGCTTGTAAAACGCATCCGTTTTGACGGATGCGTTTTTTGTTTGTCCAATCCGGAAGGAGGGGCCAGCCGTAGCCTTCCGCTTTTTCTCTTGCTTTTTTCCGCCTTTCTGCTATACTGATAGTTGCGAAACCGAAAACGATTCAGTTTTGCGGAAAACAAAGAAGGAGTACAGAATATGATCTCGTTTCTCAAAGAGGCCGCCCATGTGCGCCCCTCGCAAAAACAGCTGGACTGGCTGGATATGGAATCCTACGCCTTTGTCCATTTCAGCCCCAACACCTACACGGATTTGGAGTGGGGCAACGGCGACGAGCCGGAATCCATCTTTAACCCCACGAAATTAGACTGCGGCCAGTGGGTGGAAGCCATTAAATCCGCCGGGATGAAGGGCATGGTTTTGACCGCCAAGCATCACGACGGCTTCTGCCTGTGGCCCTCCCAATACACGGAGCACAGCGTTAAAAACTGCCCCGTCAAACGGGATATTGTTAAGGAGGCCGCCGACGCCTGCCGGAGGGGCGGCATCAAGTTCGGGTTCTACCTTTCCCCCTGGGACCGGAATTCCAAGTATTACGGCACCCCGGAATACAACGACTATTTCTGCAGCCAGCTGACGGAGCTTCTGACCCAGTACGGCGAGATTTTCTACGTCTGGTTCGACGGGGCCTGCGGCGAAGGGCCCAACGGCAAAAAACAGGTGTACGATTTCCCCCGGTACCATGAGCTGATCCACAAATACCAGCCCAACGCCGTGATTTTCAGCGACTACGGCCCGGATATCCGCTGGTGCGGCAACGAGGCCGGCGTGGCCCGCCACTCCGAATGGGCGGTGGTTCCCTCCGAGCTCTGCACCCGGGCCCAGGTGCAGACTGGCCCCGGGCCTTTGGCCGGTGAAGGGGATTTGTCTTACATGTACAATACCGACGGGGAAATCGGCACCATGAGCAATATTCTCTACAGCAAGGGCCTCTGCTTTGTCCCGTCGGAAATCGACATGTCCATCCGGCCCGGCTGGTTCTGGCACGAAAACGAGGAGCCCCACTCCCTGGAACGGCTGTTTAAAACCTATTTAACCTCCGTTGGGGCCAACGCCTGCTTTAACCTGAACGTCCCCCCAAACAGGGACGGCCTCATTGACGAACGGGACGTGAAGCGCCTGAAAGAATACGGCGATTTGCTGAAAAAGGAATTTGGCGCACCCATCCCCGCCAAGGTGGAAAAGGTCCCCGGATGTCCGGACACTCAGCCCCAGTACACCATCACCTTCGACAAGGCCCGGAAAGACGTCAAATATGTGGTGCTGGCCGAGAATATCGCCCAGGGCCAGCGGGTGGAATCCTTCCGCATTACCCGGAACGACGAGAAAATCGCCTGCTTTGAGGGCACCTGCATCGGCCATAAGCGCATCTGCCCCCTGTGGGACCCCTTTGCCAACCAAAACCCCCTGACGGACGACAGCGCTCCGGAAATTGAAAAACTGACGGTTCACATCACCGCCGCCCGGGACGAGGTCCTCATGAAGGATATTATCGTTTATTAACACATCCAGCCCTATTGACAAAATGTAAAGAGTACGTTACAATATACCTGTAACGTACTCTTTACATTTTACCGGGGAGGGATGTCCGGAAATGATGGTCAACCGGATCAAGGAACTGCGGGCGCAGAAAGGCTGGACCCAGGCGGATTTGGCGGAGAAGGCGGGGATCTCCCGTCAGGCGGTGATTTCCATTGAAAAATACAAATACACCCCGTCTTTAGAGCTTGCCTTCCAGTTTGCGGAGATTTTTGAGCTGCCCGTTTCCGAAATTTTTGAACGAAAGAAGGAATTGCCATGACCGAACAGACGATGCTGCTGGTTTTTCTGGCCCTGGTTCTGGTGGATTTGGCCCTGATGATTCTGGAAAAGGATTTGACCCTCAGCTGGGGCCGGATATCCATCCTGGGGCTTTTATTCATCTCCCTGCGCAACGCCATGGAGCTGATCGCCCTGAAAGTTTATGACAACCGAATGTAAGGAGGGATTTTGATGATCGTTCGCCCTGCAAAGCTGGAGGATTCTGTGACTATCGGGAAAATTTACTGTGATTCCTGGAAAGCCGCCTACAAGGGGATCATGCCCCAGGATCACCTGGACGCCCTGACGCCGGATGACCGGACCATCAACCCGGCCAATTACCTGGTTTTAGAATCGGAGGAAGGCGTTGTTTTCGGGCTGGCCAACCTCGGCTCCTCCCGGGACAAGGAACGCCCGGACTGGGGGGAGCTGCGGGCCATTTACCTGCTGCCGGAATACTGGCGCAAAGGCTCCGGCACGGCCTTGTTCCAAGGGGCGGAAGCAGAACTGGGGCGGAGAGGATACAGCCGGTATTTTCTCTGGGTGCTGACGGAGAATGTCCGGGCCCGGCGGTTTTATGAAAAAATGGGGATGCGGCTTTCCGGCAGGGAGCAGTCTTTTACCTTGGGCGGGAAAGAGCTTTGGGAATGCCGGTATGAAAAGGAGCTTTTATGAACCTGGAAAAAGTATCCGCGTTATTTGACGGCTGGGAGGAAACCATGATCTGGTCGGCCCTACAGGGGGTCATGGGGGAAATCACGGCCGACGGCCTGGAAACCCCAAGATCCGCCCAGATCTTGCTGGGGGATTTCGGCTTTTTCGCCGGGGAACCCAATGAAACGCTGGTTTCCACTATGCTGGAAAACCGTTCCTTCCTGCTGGCTGTTCCGCAGAATGAGGACTGGGCCGCCTGTATGGAGAAAATCTTCCCAAATGCCCGCCGAATCATCCGCTACGCCATCAAAAAGGAGCCGGACTGCTTTGACCGGGAAAGGCTGCAAAAATTTGCCCGGGACATCCCGGCGGGCTACTCGGTAGCCCCCATTGACAGGGAGCTTTTTTCCCGGGTGCAGGAGGAAGAATGGAGCCGGGATTTCTGCGCGAACTTCCAAAACTGGGAGCAGTACGCCCGGTACGGCGGCGGGTTCGTGGCCCTGTATCGGGAGGAAGTCGTTGCAGGGGCGTCCTCCTATACCGCATACCGGGACGGCCTGGAAATCGAGGTGGACACCAGGGAGGACCACCGCCGGAAGGGCCTGGCCCTCTGCTGCTGCGCAAACCTCATCCTGTCCTGCCTGGAAAAGGGGAAATACCCCAGCTGGGACGCGGCGAACCTTGGGTCGGTGGCCCTGGCGGAAAAGCTGGGCTATCATTTTGACCGGGAATATCTGACGCTGGAGGTTGTGAAGCCATGACCGTTTATGAGCAGTACAAAAAACTGAAACTGGACACCAGCTGGATCGGCCTGGAAAAAGGCCCCGCAAGAGGGGGATATTTCTGCACGCCTATCGGGGCCAAGGTTTTTGGCTGGGAAGGCTGCGGCGGCATCCATTACTGCTTCCTGAAGGATTTCGGGGAGATGGTGTTTGCCGTCGATCCCGAAAATGCGGATCAGAACGTTTACCCCCTGGCGGAAAACTTTACGGATTTTCTGCGGATGCTCCTCTTTGCCAAGCATACGGCGGCGGTGGAACAGATCATCCTCTGGGACGAGGAGCAGTTCTTAAAATTTCTGGCTTCCCCGGAAAACCAGGTGCGGCCGGAACAGCAGGCGGTTTTGGACACGCTGGCGGAGAAGCTGGAGCTTTCCCCCATGGAAAACACCTTTGCGGAGGTCAAACGGGTGCAGGCCGCTTTCGATACCAGCCGCCTGCGGTTCAAACCGGAGTATTATGACTGCAAGGGCATCGACCCGCCCGAACGGAAACGGAAAAAAGTAAAAGCGCCGGCTGCTGCTTTCTCAACTGTTGTGATTTCGGCAAAGCGGCGCGCCCCGTCCTTCCCGGAAGGCATCCGGTGGCTCTTTTTTGATGTGGGCTCCACACTGGTGGATGAAAGCCGGGCCTATGACCGGCGCATCCGGGAAACCATTACGGGAAGCGGCGTTTCCTATGAGCAGTTTTACGAGGAAATGCTCCGTTTTTACCGCCAAAATCAAAAAGGCGACCTGGAAGCCGCGAAAAAATTCGGCCTGACCGTCCCGCCCTGGCACAGTGAAGAAGAACGGCCCTATCCCGACGCAGTTTCCTGTTTAAAGGCCCTGCAAAGCCGGTTTTCCATTGGCATCATCGCCAACCAGCCTTTGGGGACGGCGGACCGGATGGAAAAAATGGGGCTGGCCCCTTATCTGGACCGGATCGTTTCCTCGGCGGAGGAAGGAATCGCAAAGCCGGACCCCGCCATCTTCCGGATCGCGCTGGAACGGGCCGGGTGCCGCCCGGAACAGGCGGTGATGATCGGCGACCGGCTTGACAACGACATCGCCCCGGCCAAACGCTTGGGAATGAAAACAATCTGGGTGAAACAGGGCTTCGGCGGCCTTTCCACCCCCCGGACCCCGGAGGAAACCCCGGATTTTACGGTGGGAAATTTGTCTGAACTCTGTTCTCTTATTTTATCCTAGTAGGAGGAACTTTTTTGACCAGAAAACCCTTGAACGAAATCCTGAACCTCCCCATTCCGGAGGAGGAAATTTTCCGGATCGCCGCAGCTGTGCCGGAACCGCTTATCAGCTGGTACCGGCAGAACGCCCGGGACCTGCCCTGGCGGGAAAACCCCGAACCGTACCAGGTGTGGGTATCGGAAATCATGCTCCAGCAGACCCGGGTGGAGGCGGTCAAGCCCTATTACCGGCGGTTTTTGGAAGCCCTGCCGGACGTGGCCGCTTTGGCTGATGCCCCGGAAGAACAGCTGATGAAGCTCTGGGAGGGCCTAGGCTATTACAGCCGGGCCAGGAACCTGCAAAAGGCCGCCCGGCAGATCATGGAGCGCCACGGCGGCAAGCTCCCTCCGTCCTATGAGCTTTTGCTGGACTTGGCCGGGTTTGGGGAATATACTGCCGGGGCGGTGGCGTCCATTGCTTTCGGCATCCCCGTCCCGGCTGTGGACGGCAACGTTTTGCGGGTATTCTCCCGGGTGCTGGCCTCAGACAGCGATATTATGGCCCCGGCCGTCCGCAAGGGCTGCCGCAGCCTTTTGTTGGAAACCATGCCCCAAAGCTGCCCCGGGGACTACAACCAGGCCCTGATAGAACTGGGGGCCACCCTCTGCGCTCCAAACGGTCCGCCAAACTGCATGGCCTGTCCATTATCCCATCTGTGCCGGGCATATTTAAACGGCAACCCATCGGCTTTCCCGGTGAAGGCCCCAAAAAAGGAACGGCGGGCGGAGGAAAAAACCATCTTCGTGGTCATTTCCCCGGAGGGGGTCCTGCTGCGCCAGCGCCCGAATGAGGGGCTTTTGGCGGGGCTTTGGGAATTTCCCTGGGAGGAGGGGCACCTTTCCAAGGAGGAAACCGGCAAAACGCTGGGAGAATGGGGGATTGTCCCGAAAAAACGGCATACCCTCCGCCCGGCCAAACATATTTTTACTCATATGGAGTGGCGGATGGCCGGGGTTTTGGCCGTCTGTGAAAAAATCCTCCCGCCGGAAGGCCTGCGCCTGGTAACCTGGGAGGAAATGGAAACCGTTTATACAGTGCCCAGTGCGTTTTCCGCGTTTCAGAAAGCGGCGCTGGCTGCTAGGGAGGAATTTGCATGAACGAAGAATTTTTAACCCAAATCAAAGCGGAAACCCGGACAGCTTTCGGGGAACTTTTGAACGCCGCCAAATTAAAGCCCGGCCAGATCGTGGTGGTGGGGTGCAGTTCCAGCGAAATCGTGGGGGAAAAAATCGGCACCTGTTCCAGCATGGAAGCGGCGGAGGCGGTCTTTTCCGTTTTGCGGGAAATGACGGCGGAACGGGGCCTGTTCCTGGCGGCCCAGTGCTGCGAGCATTTGAACCGGGCGCTGGTGGTGGAGGAAGCCTGCGCGGAAAAATACGGCCTTCAGCAGGTCAACGCCGTCCCCTGGGCCCACGGCGGCGGGGCCATGGGGACCACCGCCTACCAGAAATTTGAGCATCCTGTCCTGGTGAGCCATATCAAAGCGGCGGCAGGGCTGGACATCGGCGGCACTTTGATTGGGATGCATTTGAACGAAGTGGCTGTGCCCTTCCGGGCCAGCGTCAGCCATATCGGCAACGCCATCCTGCTCATGGCCCGCACCCGTCCGCCCTTTGTGGGGGGAGAGCGCGCCCATTACGACGAAGATTTGCTGTGAGAGGGTTCCTCCATGTTTTGCAGGGCAAATTCACAGCACTGTACCACAAGAGAGCTTACCGAAGTGTGGTGTTCCGCGGCCGTGTCTTTCAACTGCTGATAAAGGTCAGCGGGGAAGCGCAGCGTCCGGGCTAAATAAGGGGTGTTCTGATGTTTTGTCACAATGAAGCTCATAGTAAGACCTCCAGGAAGGATTAAGACAAAGGAAAACTATTCATTTGAATAGTTTTATTATCTCATACCTTTTTGCGTTTGTCAAGGGGAGTAGGAAAAATGTTTTTAGAAAGATTGAAGCTGCTGAGAAAGGAAAAACGAAAAACACAGAATGAGATGGCGGAAATCATCGGCTGCAAACCCTTAGCATATATGCATTATGAGCGTGGGGTGCGAAAGCTGCCGATAGATTCTCTGATAATTCTGGCTCGTTATTATGACGTAACCACCGATTATCTGCTGGGATTAACTGAGGAGCGCAAACCGTTTCCAAAAAAATAAAAGTTTTCGCTTACAGGGTGCGTAAAAGATAAAAATTCTCCAAAATCTCGATTTTACAGAAAAATATCTTGCAATTATCTGGATGCTGTGCTATAATAAACGGAAACCCCCATGGGAAAAATCTTACAGAAAGGAACGTCGCCATGAACAACGAATTTAAGGAAATCGCCGCCCGTATCCGGGAGCTACGGGAAGCCTGCGGCTATACCCAGGAGGAGATGGCCGGTTTTGTAAAAGCCGACCCGGAAACTTACGCCGGCTATGAACGCAGCGGCGAAAATATCCCCATCAGCGTCATTTACGAAATCGCCAACCGGTGCGGTGTGGATTTTACGGAGATCATGACCGGCGTCCGGGCGAAGCTCAACACTTACCACATTGTCCGCCGGGGCGAAGGCCGCAGCGTCGCCCGTTATCCCGGCTACCGGTTTGAGGACCTGGCTTTCCGCTACAACAAAAAGATCATGCAGCCGCTGCTGGTAACCCTGGAACCCTCCGATGACCCCGCCGACCTGGTGACCCACGCCGGGCAGGAATTCAACCTGGTGCTGGAAGGCTCCATTGCCGTGGTGTTTGACGACAAGGAACTGGTCCTCACCGCTGGGGATTCCATTTACTTCAACCCCACCCATCCCCACGGCCAGCGGTGCGTCGGGACGGTCAAAGCCCGTTTCCTCACCGTTATCGCCGAGTAACCGGGTATCTTCAGCAAGGGAGGCTTCTAGATCATGCTTTTAGACCGTTTTCTTCCTCGGATAGAATTTGATTCCTACGAGGATTTTAAAGAGAATTATAAAGTGAACGTGCCGGAGAATTTTAACTTCGGTTTTGACATTGTAGACGCCTGGGCCGAACAGGAGCCGGATAAAAAGGCCCTGGTCTGGGTCAACGACCACAATGAAGAAAAAACCTTCACCTTTACCGACATCAAGCGCCTTTCCAACCAGGCCGCCAATTTTTTTAAGAGCCTGGGCATCAAAAAAGGCGACGTTGTCCTTCTGATTCTGCGCCGCCGGTGGGAATACTGGGTCTGCGCCACAGCCCTGCACAAAATCGGGGCCACCTTGATTCCCGGTTCTTTGCAGCTGACCAAAAAGGACATCGTTTACCGGGCCAACGCCGCCGGGATTTCGGCGGTAGTCTGCGTCAACGACGATTTTGTCATCAAACAGGTGGAGGACGCCTGGGACAGCGCGCCCACCCTTAAAAACCGCATCCTGGTGGTGGACAAACGGGAGGGCTGGCTCTGCTTTGAGGAGGAAATCGCCAAGTTTTCCGACGAATTCCCCCGCCCGACAGGTTCCGAGGCCACCCGCTGGGACGACATTATGCTGGTTTACTTCACCTCCGGCACCACCGGCATGCCCAAAATGGTGCAGCATAACTTTTCTTATCCGTTAGGCCACATTGTCACTGCCAAATACTGGCAGCAGGTCCAGGAAAACAAGCTCCATATGAGCGTTTCCGATTCCGGCTGGGCCAAATTCGGCTGGGGCAAAATCTACGGCCAGTGGATCTGCGGGGCGGTGGTATTTGCTTATGATATGGACAAATTTGTGCCGCTGCGCATGCTTCAGATGATTACCAAATATCAGGTGACCACCTTCTGCGCGCCCCCCACCATGTACCGCTTTATGCTTCAGGAGGATGTGACCCAGTTCGACCTGTCCTGCATCAAGCACTGCTGCATCGCCGGCGAGCCGCTGAATCCGGAGGTTTTCCGCAAGTGGTATGAACTGACCGGCTTGAGACTCTGCGAAGGCTTCGGACAGAGCGAATCTTCGGTTATGCTGGCCAATTTCCAGTGGTTCGAGCCTATTCCCGGCTCCACCGGCAAGCCCTCCCCCCTTTACAACATCCAGCTCATTGACGAGAACGGCAACCCCTGCCCCGACGGCGAGGAAGGCACCATCGCTGTCATGGACGTGGCCCACAACCCGCCTGTGGGGCTGTTTACCGGCTATTTCAAAGACGAGGGAATGACCAAGGAAAAGCTGGGCGGCGCGTATTACGACACCGGCGACGTGGCCTGGCGGGATTCCAACGGGTATTACTGGTTCATCGGCCGCAACGACGACGTCATCAAGTGCTCCGGCTACCGCATCGGGCCCTTTGAGGTGGAAAGCGCCCTCTTGGAGCATCCGGCGGTGGTGGAGTGCGCCATTACGGCGGCCCCCGACCCCATCCGGGGCCAGGTGGTCAAGGCCACCATTGTGCTGGCCGCCGGGTACCCCCCCAGCGAAGAGCTGAAAAAGGAGCTGCAAAACCATGTAAAACGGGTGACGGCCCCCTATAAATACCCCCGGATCGTGGATTTTGTGGAGGAGCTTCCCAAAACCCTGGGCGGCAAGATCAAGCGCGCCCAGATCCGGCACCACGACGCAGGCGCCGGCGTACCGCCGGAGTCAACGACGCCGCGGCCATAGCGCCTCACGCCGGGTTTTGGCAGGCCTGGAACCGGGTTCCCTGTAGGAATTGGAGTGATTTTGCAAATAAATTACAGATTGCCGAAAATTTTTTCCTTGACAAATCGGAAAATCTGCGTTACAATGAAGAAAATTCGGAAAGGAGCAGTTACAGATGACCAAAAAACTGGAAACGCGTCGATTTATGGGATATTTTGGCTGGGGCTATTATTTTGCCGCCGGTCTTGTTTCCCATGAACATCTTTCGTTGCCCAGTTCGCGACAGCTGTAACCTTTCCTGGACGAAAATAAACAGGATCGGCGGCCCGCATCTTTGGAAACGAAGATGCGGGCCTTTTTGTACGCCATCGTCAAAAAAGGAGTTTTGAACATGATTATCGTATTGAAAAAAGACGTGAGCCCCGAGGAAATGCGGAAATTAGTGGCGGACATCGAGTCCGTTGGCAATATCAAGGCCAACACCATTATCGGCGAGCAGTCCAACGTCATCGGCCTGGTGGGGGATACCACCCGCTTAAACGAGGATGACATCGCCGCCAATGAGATCGTGGAGTCGGTGAAACGGGTCCAGGAGCCCTACAAAATGGCCAACCGCAAATTCCACCCGGAGGATACTGTGATCGATGTCCCCTCCGCAAACGGCTCCGTCACAATCGGCGGAGGAACTTTCCAGATCATTGCCGGGCCCTGCTCCGTGGAAAGCGAAGAGCAGATCACCGAAATCGCCAAATCCGTGAAAAAAAGCGGCGCGAAGCTCCTTCGGGGCGGCGCATTCAAGCCCAGGACCTCCCCCTACGCCTTCCAGGGCCTCCACGGCGAGGGCATCCAACTGCTTTTGGAGGCAAAAAAGGAAACGGGCCTGCCCATTGTTACGGAAATCATGTCGGCGGCCCACCTGCCCCTTTTCGAGGAGGTGGACGTCATCCAGGTCGGGGCCCGGAATATGCAGAATTTTGAGCTGTTAAAGGAACTGGGCGCCGTCAAAAAGCCCATCCTCTTAAAACGGGGCCTGGCCAACACCCTGGAGGAGCTGCTCATGAGCGCCGAGTACATCATGGCCGCCGGGAACCCCAACGTCATCCTCTGCGAACGGGGCATCCGCACCTTTGAAACCGCCACCCGGAACACCCTGGACATCTCCGCCATCCCCATGCTGAAAAAGGCCTCCCACCTGCCGGTCATCGTGGACCCCTCCCACGCCTGCGGCATCGCTTCCATGGTGGAGCCCATGGCCAAAGCGGCGGCGGCCGTGGGGGCTGACGGCCTGATTATCGAGGTGCACAACAATCCCCAGAAGGCTCTCTGCGACGGCAAGCAGTCCATTACTCCAGAAGCCTTTGAGAAGCTTGTGCAAACCATCCGCCCCTTCGCGGAATTGAACGGCAAAACCCTGTAACCAACGAAAGGAGCTTTCCCATGAAACAGCTGACCGTGTCCCTGCCGGAAGGCCGCAGTTATGACATCACCATTTCCCGGGGAATTTTGGCCCGGTGCGGGGAGGAGATCCGCAGAATCTATCAGGGGAACGAAGTTGCGGTGATCACCGAAAGCAACGTGGGCCCCTTATACGCCAAAACCGTCCTGGATTCCCTGAAAGGGGCCGGTTTTTCGGTAAAATCCGTTTCCTTCCCTGCGGGGGAGCAGAGCAAGAATATGGACACCCTGGTGCAGCTTTACGACGGCCTCCTGACCCCCTATCCCTTCCCCATGACCAGGGGCGGGCTCATTGTGGCGTTAGGCGGCGGCGTTACCGGGGATATGGCCGGCTTCGCGGCGGCCACCCTGTTCCGGGGCGTCCCCTTTGTCCAAATCCCCACAACCCTGCTTTCCCAGGTGGATTCCTCCGTGGGGGGCAAGGTGGCGGTGGACTTAAAGCAGGGCAAAAACCTGGCCGGGGCCTTTTACCAGCCCAAGGCGGTGCTCATCGACCCGGACACCTTAAACAGCCTGCCGGACCGGGTGTTCTTTGACGGCATGGCCGAGGTGGTGAAGTACGGCTTCATCGGCGACCGGGGGCTTTTGGAACTGCTGGAAAGCTGCGCCGGGCGGAAGGAGCTTTCCGAAAAGATTGAGGAAATCATTTTCCGCAGCTGCGACCAGAAACGCCGGGTGGTGGAAGCCGACGAGCAGGACAACGGCGGCCGGATGGTCTTGAATTTCGGCCACACCCTGGGCCACGCATACGAAAAATTGGGCAATTACAGCCGCTACATGCACGGGGAGGCGGTTTCCTGCGGCGTGGCGTCCATCTTAAAAATGGGGGAGGCCCACGGCCTGACAAAGCCCGGCGCGGCGCATCGGGCGGAAGCACTCCTTTCCCGCTGGGGCCTGCCGGTGAAAGCGGAGGCGATCCCGGCAAACCTTCTGCGGGAAACCCTGGCCTACGACAAAAAGGGCAGCGGCGGCGACATTACGGCGGTGTTCTGCAAGGAACCGGGGGAGGCCGTCCTGCACAAAATGCCCCGGGCCGAATTTGCAAAATGGGCGGAGGAGCTTTTATGAACCTGCTGATTACCCCGGCAAAGCTCCAGGGGACGGTGAAAATCCCGGCCTCCAAAAGCGCGGCCCACCGGCTCCTGCTGTGCGCCGCTTTCGCCAACGGGGAGAGCCGCCTTTCCGGCTTTTCCCCCTCAGCGGACATGACAGCCACCAGAAACGGCCTCAAGGCCCTGGGGGCCGAAACGGAGCTTTCCGGCGACACGGTCCTTGTCCGCCCCGGCGTGCCCACAGGCGGGGAAATCGACTGCGGCGAGTCCGGCTCCACCCTGCGGTTTTTGATCCCTCCGGCCCTGGCCCTTTCCGGCGGAAAGGAAATCGCCTTTGTGGGCCACGGGCGGCTCATGGAACGGCCCTTGTCCCCCTACTTTTCCCTTTTTGAGGAAAAAGGCGTCCGATGGCAACAGGAGGGGGACCGGCTGGTCATTCAGGGAAAACTTCTCCCCGGAAAATACGCCCTCAGCGGGAAAATCAGCTCCCAGTTTGTCACGGGGCTGCTGCTGGGGTTGGCCCTTTTGGAAGGGGACTCGGAAATCTGTATCACCGACCGGCTGGAATCCAAAGGCTATGTGGATCTGACCCTTTGTGCCATGAAAAGGGCAGGGGTTTCGGTGGAAAATCAGGATCACCGGCGGTTTTTTATCCCCGGCGGGCAGAAATTCCGGCCTGTTTCCGGGGAAATCGAGGGGGACTGGTCCCAGGCGGCCTTTTTCCTGGGGATGGATTTTCTGGGCAGTCAGGTTTCCCTGTCCGGCCTTCGGGAGGATTCCCTGCAAGGGGATAAAGCGGTTTTGGGCATCCTCCAAAAGATGGAAACGCCCGGGGATTTGGAGATCGACGCTTCGGAGATCCCGGACCTGATTCCGGCCCTGGCCGCGGCCGCCGCCGGACGGAAGGGAAACACCAGGTTTTGTAACGCCGCCCGGCTGCGGTTAAAGGAAAGCGACCGGATTTCTTCCACCGCAAACCTCATCCGTTCCCTGGGCGGGGAAGCCAAGGAAGGCCCGGATTTTCTGGAAATTGCCGGGATGGGCCGCCTTTCCGGCGGCACGGCGGACTGCGCAAACGACCACCGCATCGCCATGGCGGCGGCGGAACTAAGCGTCATCTGCCAAAACCCGGTGACCCTTCTAGGGGCGGAATGCGTGAAAAAATCCTACCCGGGGTTCTGGGAGGACTTTGCCCGGCTGGGCGGAAAGGCGGAAGAACGATGACCTATGAGATTTTTGGGGAATCCCACGGCCCGGCCGTCGGCGTGGTGCTGGACAAGGTCCCGGCGGGGTTTGCCCTGGACATGGAGGAAATCAGCCGGCAGATGGAAAGGCGGCGGGCAAAAGGAGGACTCTCTACCAGCCGTATCGAAGGGGATGTGCCGGAAATCCTAAGCGGCGTTTATCAGGGGAAAACCACGGGCACCCCCCTCTGCGCCGTCATCAAAAACAGCAACACTCGGTCGGAGGATTACGCGAAAACCCAGAACCTGCCCCGGCCCTCTCACGGGGATTATGCCGGGCATGTGCGCTATAAGGGGGCCAACGACCCCCGAGGGGGCGGCCATTTTTCCGGGCGGCTGACTGCCCCCTTGGTTTTCGCCGGAAGCATCGCCCGGCAGTTTCTGCGGGAAAAGGGCGTGGAAATCGGGGCCCATCTCCTCCAAATCGGAAGGATCTGCGACACTCCCTTTGACCCGGTAAGCATCCCGGAAGCACTTCTGCGGGAATTGCAGCAGGAGGCCTTCCCGGTGCTGGACAAAGCGGCCGGGGAGGCTATGAAAGCGGAAATCCTGGCAGCGGCGTCAGAGGGGGATTCTGTGGGCGGCGTCATCCAGTGCGGCGTGTCCGGGTTCCCCTGCGGCGTTGGGCAGCCGGGGTTGGACTGCGTGGAAAGCGTCCTTTCCCGGCACATGTTCGCCGTCCCGGCGGTGAAGGGAATTTCCTTCGGCTTAGGGTTTGATTTTGCCGGGAAACGTGGCAGCGAGGTAAACGACCCCATGCGGGTGGAAAACGGCAAAGTGATCTGCACCAAAAACAACAACGGCGGCATTACCGGCGGCATTGCAAACGGGATGCCCATCGTGTTCCAGACGGTGCTGAAACCCACCCCTTCCATCGCCAAGCCCCAGGAAACCGTGGACCTAAGCGCCATGGAAAACGCGGAGCTTGTGATTCACGGCCGCCACGATCCCTGCATTCTGAGCCGGGCGGCGGTGGTCATTGAAAGCGCGGCGGCCCTGGCCCTGTGGGAAATGATGTCAGGAGGGAATTTATGAACGGTGTAGATTTAGAAACCTCCCGGCTTTTGCTGCGGCGGTTTGAGATGGATGACCTGGAGGACCTTTACGAATATGCCTGCCGCCCGGAGGTGGGGCATGCCGCCGGGTGGAAGCCTCATGAGTCCCGGCGGGAAACAGGGCAGATTTTAGCGGGGTTCATGCACGGCACGGAGGTTTGGGCCGTGGTCTGGAAAGAAACCGGCAAGGTTATCGGCTCTGTGGGCCTCCACGGGGATTCCCACCGGAGCAGCTCCCCGGACGTGAAAATGCTGGGCTACGTCCTTTCCCCGGATTACTGGGGCAGAGGCGTTATGACGGAAGCCGCCCGGCGGGTGATCTCCTACGCCTTTGAGGAACGGGGCGTCCGGCTTGTCAGCGTTTCTCATTTTTCCTTTAACAATCGTTCCAGGCGGGTCATTGAAAAATGCGGCTTTGCCTATGAGGGGACCTTCCGGCGGTGCTTTCTGCGCTATGACGGGGAGTGGCTGGACGAGTGCTGCTACTCCATGACCCGGGAGGAATATTTTCTGGAAGGGGCGGAGGATTTTGCTGAAAGCGGTATATAGCGGCATCCCCGGTTCTTACGCCGAGGAAGCGGCGTTAGCCTTTTTCCCCGCGGGGACGCCCCTTTTGCAGGCCTCCTCCTTTGGGGACGCCTGCAAAAAGCTGGCAGAGGGGGAAGCGGACCGGGTGGTCCTGCCGGTGGAAAACAGCACCACCGGGGCCATTGCGGAGGTTTACGACCTGCTTTCCCGGTACGGCTTTTTCATTGTGGGGGAGCAGTACGTCCGCATCGAGCACTGCCTCATGGCCCTGCCGGGGGCGGATCTTTCCCAAATCCGGGAGGTGGCTTCCCATGAGCAGGGGATTTCCCAGTCGGCGGAGTTCTTAGGGAATTACCCGGACTGGGTGCGCCGCCCGGTTTACAACACCGCCGCGGCCGCCCAAATGGTTGCCCAAAGCGGGTCCCCCCACATGGCCGCCATCGCGTCCCGGCGGGCGGCGGAATACTATGGGCTGTCCATTTTGGCCGGCAATATCAACCAGAAAGCGGAAAACTACACCCGTTTTATCATTGCGGCCCGGGAACCGGAGTTTGAAGAAAACAGCCGGAAAATCTCCCTGCTGTTCACCCTGCCCCATACGGTGGGGAGCCTTTGCCGGGTCCTGCGGCTCTTTGAGGAAGCGGGGATGAACTTAGTAAAAATCGAGTCCCGGCCCATGGCCGACCGGAACTGGGAGTACCTGTTTTTCTTGGATTTTGTCACAGACCGGCCGGATTCCCCGGAGAAGCTGTTTGAACATGTGCGGGAATGCACCCAGACCTTCCGGTTTTTGGGGCGGTATCCCCATAAAGAGCCGGGAAAGTAAGGAGGGGCCCATTTGAAAGACAACATTGTGCTCATCGGGATGCCCGGCTGCGGCAAAACCACCGTGGGGAAAAAGCTGGCCCGGCTCACCGGGATGGCTTTCCTGGATTTGGACGCGGAAATCGAAAAGGCCGCCGGCTGCTCCATCCCAAAAATCTTTGAAGCCCAGGGGGAGGAGGCCTTCCGGCGGCTGGAAACCCTCTGCGCCAAGGAAGCGGCCCGGCTGAAAGGACAGGTCATCGCCTGCGGCGGCGGCATCGTCCTCCGGGAGGAAAACATGGCCGCTTTGAAGGAAACCGGCGTCATTGTGTTTTTGGACCGGAAGGTTTCGGACATCTGCTCGTCCAATTTAAGCGGGCGGCCCTTGATCGCCGGGGATTTGAGCCGGGTGCAGGCCCTATATGACCAGCGCATCGGCCTTTACCGGAAATATGCGGAAATCGCCGTGGACTGCTCCTGCGCGCCGGAGGAGGCGGCCCGGAGGGTGCGGCGCACGGCAATGAAACGGGAGGAATAGAAATGAAGTGGAAGCTGGCAGTCATCGGCGACCCCATCGCCCACAGCCTGTCCCCTGTGATTCAGGGGCAGATCATGGAAATCCTGGGGGTTTCCGGGGAATACAAGGCCGTTCATGTCAAGGCGGAGGAGCTGGCCGGGTTTATGGAATACGCCCGGGAAAATCTCTACGGCTTTAACGTCACCATCCCCCACAAAGGGGCCGTCATCCCGTTTTTGGACGAAATCGACCCCTATGCCCAAAGCTGCGGGGCGGTGAACACCGTCCGGATCCGGGACGGGAAAATGACCGGCTTCAACACCGACGGCGACGGCATCCGGGCGGCCTTGCTGCAAATGGGGGCGGATTTTGCCGGGAGCCGGGTGGCGCTGCTGGGGGCTGGAGGCGCGGCCCGGTCCATCTGCCGGAAGGCGCTTAACTGCGGGGCGGGATCGGTGCGGGTCTTCTGCCGGGATTTGGAAAAGGGGAGCCTGCTCACCGGCGGGGACAGCAGGGGGGAGGTTCTGCCTTTTTCTGCGCTGTCGGCGGAAAACTGCGGCGGCTGGGCGGATATTGTCATCAACGCCACGCCTTTGGGCATGGAGGGGATCGGGCAGGATTTTGCAGATTTTTCCTTCCTGGACGGCGGGAAGCCTTATGTCTGCGACATCGTGTACAAGCCCGCCGAAACGAACCTTTTAAAGGTCTGCCGGGAACGGGGGATAACCTGCAAAAACGGGCTGGATATGCTGGTTTACCAGGCGGTTTACGCCTTTATGCATTTCACCGGCCTGTCTTTTGACCCGGATAAAGTGGCCCGCCAGATTACATCTGGAGGAAATCCGACGCGGCCGCACAGCCTTTGTCCAACCGCTGGAACGGCGCGATAAACGCGCCGTCATGGGAAGGTAATCGCCTTTAACCAGCACCCTTGTGTGCCTGATTACATAGGGGCGTTTTTACAAATTCGCGGGCTGGGCAACACCCCTACAAACCCTTCCGAAACATCTCAGCAAAATTGTAGGGGCGGCCAATGGCCGCCCGCGATTTTTCCGAAACGATCTGTTTTTGGGGGAATGTGGGGCGCGATGCCCACATCGCCCCGGGAAAACCGGACCTGTGCGGAATACAGTGGGCGGATGTAGGTATCCGCCCCTACAAACTCTTCCGAAACGTCTCAGTAAAATTGTAGGGGCGGCCAATGGCCGCCCGCGATTTTCCCGAAACGATCTGTTTTGGGGGGAATGTGGGGCGCGATGCCCGATATCCGTTCCTACAGTCCCGCGTTGGCGGCAGCCCCGTGATGTGTGCCTATATCATATAGCCATTCCGGGAAACGGCATCACTTGATGTTATGAATTATAAAATATGCACAAAAATAATGATTTGTAACCGTTTACAATTCGTCTTGCAATCCGCCGCCGGATTTGCTATACTAAAAGAAAACTGGGAGAATCTCCCCAACCGGTGAATTTTGGAAAGGAATGGTGATTCCCATGAAATTAGGTTTTGTCAGCGCGATTTTAGCCGATCTCTCTTTTGAGGAAATGATCGATTTTGCCTCTGAAAACGGCTATGAGTGCGTGGAAGTGGCCTGCTGGCCCAAGGGCAAGGCGGAGCGCCGTTATGCCGGCGTGACCCACATCAATGTGGATGAGGTGGACCAGGCCAAGGCCGCGTATATCAACGACTACTGCGCCAAAAAGGGCGTGGAGATTTCCGCCCTGGCCTACTACCCCAACACCATGGACCCTGACCTGGAGAAACGGGCCGTTTACATTGCCCACATCAAAAAGGTCATCAAAGCCGCGAAGCTCTTAGGCGTCGGCACCGTCAACACCTTTGTCGGCCGGGACCCCCACAAAAACGTGGACGAGAACATTGAGATTTTCAAGGAAGTCTGGCCGGACATTATCGCCTGCGCCGAGGAAAACGGCATCCGCATCGGCATTGAAAACTGCCCCATGCTGTTTACCAACGACGAGTGGCCCGGCGGCCAGAACCTGATGACCACCCCGGCCATCTGGCGGAAGCTCTTTGAGATCATCCCCAGCAAGAATTTCGGCTTGAACTACGACCCCTCTCACTTTGTATGGCAGCAGATCGACTATATCCGCCCCATTTACGAGTTCAAGGACCGGATCTTCCACGTCCACTACAAGGACATCAAGGTTTACCCCGACAAGCTCCGGGATGTGGGCATTATGGCGACGCCTTTGCAATATATGTCCCCCAAGCTGCCCGGCCTTGGCGATGTGGACTGGGGCAAATATGTGTCCGCCCTGACCGACATCGGCTACGACGGCTACACCTGCATTGAAATTGAGGACAAAGCCTTTGAAGGCTCCTTTGAAGCGGTGAAGAAGTCCCTGATCCTCAGCCGCGACTACATGCGCCAATTCGTTATTTAGCGGCGAGCCGCCGCAGGCAAGACGCCGCGGCCGCACACTCCGCGGGGGACATCCGGGAACGGCGGGATGAACCGCCGTTTCGGCGGAGGTTCCCCGCTTTTTTGTTGCCGCAGGCGTAGTACTCCATAATTTGACTACCATAACTGTTCTGGGGCGGCCACTGGCCGCCCCTACAATTTTGTTGAGATGTTTCGGAAGGGTTTGTAGGGGCGAGCATTGCTCGCCCGCTGTCTATAAATCACGATATTTTCGGCCTTTGGAATGAACCCTTGACAGCCCGGCGGGGCAGGCGGTATAATCGGGATAGCAAGCCCTTCAAAGGGGCGGCATTTCTGGAAACGGAGGAAACGGAACATGACAGGATGGCTCTGCCCCTTGTGCGGCGGGATGCTGCGGCCAAACGGCAACTCCCTTTGCTGTGAGAACCGCCACACCTTCGACCGGGGGAAAAGCGGGTATGTGAACCTTTTGCTGGTCAACGAAAAGCGGTCCAAAATCCCCGGGGACAACAAGCTCATGGTCAATGCCCGGCGGGAATTTCTGGACAAGGGCTATTACGCGCCTCTGGCGGAGGAATTTTCAAAAGAGGCGGCGGAAGCCATGGCCGGGGTACCGGGACCGGCGGTGCTGGACGCCGGGTGCGGCGAGGGGTATTATACCGCTTACTTAAAGGCGGCTTTGGAAAAGGCCGGGGGCCTGCCCCAGATTTTCGCCGTGGATATTTCCAAATTCGCGGCGGACAAGTGCGCCCGCCGGTGCAAAGGGGTGGAGTGCGCCGCGGCCAGCGTGTTCCGGCTGCCCATGGCGGACGCCAGCTGCGACCTGGTCACCTGCCTGTTCGCCCCTTACGCCGGGGAGGAATACCGGCGGGTGCTGAAGGAGGCCATCTATGACCAGCCCTACCGCAACGAGGTCAAGGGCTATGAGCTGGAGGGCTTCGATTTTTTGAACAAAAGGGCGGTGGACCGGCGGATTTTGCTGGATAACCCGGCGGACATCCGGAGCCTGTTCCAGATGACGCCTTATTACTACAAAAGCGGGGTGGACACGGACGCCCGGCTGGAGGCGCTGGAACGGCTGGAAACCCAGGTTTCCTTTGAAATCCTCACTTATCGGAAAAAATAGGCGGTTTTTTATGAATACGGAAAAGACGGCAGGAGGCTTTTTGGCTTCCCGCCGTTTTTATATGGACATTTTGGAATATTTTCCAGCAAACGCGCCAGACTATGGGGGTAGAGCCATCAATTTGCAAAGGAGGATGCGGGATGGACCGAAACTGGATGCTGGAAAAGGGCGCCCTCTGCCGGACGGACGGGCGGCCCCTGACGGCGGAGGACGCCCTGCGGGCCGGGGAAGCCCTGGGCCGGATGAAGCCCGGCGGCGCTGTGGGGGCCGGAAGGGCGGATTCCCCGGCGGCAAAGGCCCTGTTGCTGGCTGCGGAAAGCGGCGTGCTGCAAAACGGCGGGGCCCTGTGGGGCTTTAGCGGGTGCTTTGAGAGCCAGTTTTCCTATTGCTGCGGCCGTTCCGGGGCGGATTTCGGGATTTTTGCGGATTTTTCCGGGGAACTGCGGCTGGTTTCCGCAGGGGGGATGCCCCTTTCCTGTGAGGAGGAAGGGCGTTTTCTGCAAAATATGGAGGAGCCGGGCCGGAAAGGGCGCCGGGGCGGATGGGGGACCCAGGTTTCCATGAGCAATCTGCGGGAGCTTTACCCCATTGAGCTCATCAAGGCCGCCGAAACCAGCCTTTCCGGGATGCGGGCCTGCGTCAAGTGCCCCAACCCCGTGATCCGGGGCTTAATGGAGGACGCCATGGAAAAACTGGGCTGCCGCCTGACAGAGGGGGGCCTGACCCTCCAGGTTTCCGGGGACGGCCGGGATGTTTCCGTTTATGACCGGGTGCAGGATTATATTTTCACCGACCGGGTCCTGTTCTTGGTCTGCATGGACTTATTTCAGCGGGGGCAGGATGCGGCTGTTCCTTCCTCCGCCCCGCTGGCTTTGGAGGGGGCCGCCGCGCTTTATGGGCGGAAGGTGTTCCGTTATGAGGACGGCTTCCCGAGCCAGACAAACCAGAAGGCTCGGGCGTTGGGCTCCCGCCAGCTCTTTTTGCGGGACGGCCCCATGCTGGGGCTGCGGCTTTTATCTATCCTGCGGCGCAGCGGCGGCTCCCTTTCCCAGCTGGAACAGCGGCTGCCCCGTTACGGCCGGGTTTCCCGGATGGTCCCGTCCCCGGTGGCCCAGGCGGCGGTGCTGGCCTTCCCCTTGGGGGAACTGCGGGTGCGGCCCGCCAAAAACGGGAAGTTCGCCTTCCTTTCCGCGGAAGCCGGGGACATGGAAACGGCAGAGGAGCTCTGCCGCATGGGGGAGGAAAAGCTGGCCGGGGGCCGGGGCCTCTCTTGACAGGGCTGGGAAAAATTGCTATACTGAAAGTAACTATTTGTTCGGATTTCCACTGGTTGACATGAAAACAGTTTGTACGGATGCTTTGCAAATAGGACCGCCCGGATGATGAGGGCGGTTTCCGGCGCGGGGCGGCGGGTTCGGAATTTTATCCCGCCTCCGCCGGAGGGAAGAACGGGATTTTATTTACTACATAGCGGGAGCATCAGCTGGCCAAAGGTGAAACCATCGCTCCGGTTTCTCGGAAAACCTCTGGCTTTGATGTTGTGCGAACAGAGAAAAGAAGGGGCCCTTCTGCGCCCTTTTCCAGCTGTGCCTTCCTGCTCATTTGACGAAAGGAAAGAACTGCATGAACGACAACAATCAAAACAACTCCGAAATGAAGATCATTGACGCCATCCTCTCCGATACGGCCAAGCCGGCTTCGGGCCGCGCCCGCACCGGTTCCCGCCGGGGACGGGGCCGCACCCTCCGGCCTGCCGCGCCCTCTGTTTCGGAAAATCAGGCGGAAGCGAAACCTGCGGCTGCGGAACCTGCCGCAGAACAGCAGCCCGCCAAGGCTCCGGCCAGACGCCAGAGCGCCCGCCGGGCCAAACCCCGGACGGCAGCGGCTGAAGCTGCCGCCGTTTCCGGCGAAACCGCCGCAAAACCTGCCCGGAATGCCAAAAACGCGCCTCAGAAGGGGCGCCGGGGCGGAAGAACCGCCAAAAAACTCCCCACGGTCCGGATTATCCCTCTGGGCGGCTTAAACGAGATCGGCAAAAACATTACGGCCTATGAGTGCGGCAACGATATCCTTATTGTGGACTGCGGCATGGGCTTCCCCGACGCGGATATGCTGGGGGTGGACATCGTGATCCCGGACTTTTCGTGGCTGGAAAAGAACGTGGAGCGCATCCGGGGCATGGTCATCACCCACGGCCATGAGGACCACATCGGCTCTATCCCCTATTTCTTAAAACGCCTGGGGACGGATATCCCCATTTACAGCGCCGCCTTGACCATCGGCCTCATTGAGGGGAAACTCAAGGAACACGGCCTTTTGAGCAAGGCCAAACTCAACGTGGTCAAATCCCGGGACGTGGTGAAGCTGGGCTGCATGTCCGTGGAATTCATCCATGTGAACCACTCCATCCCCGACGCCATGGCGGTGGCCATCACTACCCCGGCGGGCGTCATTATCCAGACCGGCGACTTTAAGGTGGACTACACCCCCATTGAGGGCGGCCCCATCGACATCGCCCGGTTCGCGGAGCTGGGCCAGCAGGGGGTCCTCTGCCTTCTGGCCGACTCCACCAACGCCGAACGGGCCGGGTTCTCCGAAAGCGAGCGCCAGGTGGGCTTTGCCTTTGAAAACCTCTTTGCCCAGGCGGGGGACCGGCGGATCATCATCGCCACCTTCTCCTCCAACATCCACCGGATCCAGCAGATCATCAACATGGCGGCCCGCACCGGCCGTAAGGTGGCCGTATCCGGCCGGAGCATGGTTAACGTGGTGGCCAAGGCCATTGAGCTTGGTTATTTAAACGCCCCCAAGGATATTCTCATTGACATCGACAACATCGGCCGCTACCCGTCCAACCGCCTGGTCATCTGCACCACCGGCAGCCAGGGCGAGCCCCTGTCCGCCCTGTCCCGTATGGCCGCCGGGGAGCACCGTAAGGTCAGCGTTACGGCAAACGACTATATCATCATTTCCGCTACCCCCATTCCCGGCAACGAAAAGCACGTGACTCGGGTCATCAACGACCTGTTAAAGCTGGGGGCGGAGGTCATTTACAAATCCATGTATGAGGTCCATGTTTCCGGCCACGCCTGCCAGGGGGACTTAAAAATGATGCTCTCCGTCACCAAGCCTAAGTTCTTTATCCCGGTCCACGGCGAATACAAGCATCTGCGGGCTCATTCCCAGATCGCCCGGGATATGGGCATTGCGCCGGACCACATCCTCATTACCGACATCGGCCAGGTCATTGAGCTGGACGCCGAGAATATGCGCCAGGCCGGCACCGTGGAGGCCGGACGGGTCTTTGTGGACGGCTACGGCGTGGGCGACGTTGGCTCCATTGTCCTCAGGGACCGCCAGCACCTGGCCCAGGACGGCCTGATCATCGTGGTGGTCACCATCGAAAGCGAATCCGGGGCGGTTGTGGCCGGGCCGGACATTGTTTCCAGAGGCTTTGTCTACGTCCGGGAGTCCGAGGCCCTGATGGAGGAAGCCCGCCTTTTGGTCAAACGGGTGCTGGACGACTGCCAGGACAAACACATCCGGGAGTGGAGCGCCTTGAAAATCAGCATCAAGGACCAGCTTTCCTCCTTTATCTACAAGAAGACCAAGCGCGGCCCCATGATCCTGCCCATTATCATGGAGATTTAACTGAATCTTTCCAAATACCCCGCCAACCCCTTGCATTGGCGGGGTAAATGTCATATAATAGAAAGATGGACAGGCATGGCCTTTTTGGCCGCCTGCGGAAATACGGAGAAAGGTTCGGGTGCCATGAAGAACAAACGGATCGACAGCCTGAAAATCTGCCTGATTTTGCTTTCCGCCTTCAGCCTGATACTGGCGGGGGCTTCCTGGTTTATCCATCCGGTGGTGTGTTATATCGCCCTTCCGGCCGCCGGGGCGGCGGCTGGGTTTGCCATCTGGCAGATCCTGCATATCCAAAGCCGGCTCCAGACCCTTCTGGAACGGGCCGCCAGCCAGCTGACAACCAGCCAGCGGCGCTTTTTGCAGGAATTCCCTTTGCCCATTCTGATTGTCACCGGCGACCGGGAAATCGTCTGGTATTCGGACAAGTTCCGGGAGAATGTGTCCGGGCAGGAGCTTTACGGCTTCAATTTGAACCAGCTGACCCAGGAGAAATTGGACGACCTCTGCGGGCCGGAGGGCCGGGAAATCTGCTGCGGGGACAAGTGGTTCCGGGTTTACGGCACCCGGAAAACGGAAAACGCCGTGGAGCTCTGCACCCTTTATTTTGTCAGCATTGACAAGCTCCACAAGGAAGCGGAGCTGTATGCCCAGACCCGTCCGTCGGTGATGCTCATCATGCTGGACAACTACGGGGAGGTCATGCAGCACGCCAAGGAAAGCGAGAAATCCCGGATCTTGGGGGCCATCGACTCCACCCTGGAGGACTTTATCAGCTCCATGACCACCAGCTTTATCAAGCGGTACGACGGGGACAAGTTCCTCATTGTCACGGAAGAACGGCACCTGGAAAAGATCGTGGAGGGCCGGTTCAAGATCCTGGACGACATCCGCAAGATCCAGACCGACGGCAACGTGCCGGTAACCCTTTCCATCGGCGTCGGCCGGGGAGAGCCCACCTTGGCCCAGAGCGAGGCTTCGGCCCGCCAGGCTTTGGATATGGCTTTGGGCCGGGGCGGCGACCAGGCGGCCATCAAAAACCAGTCCATGTATGAGTTTTACGGCGGCGTTTCCAAGGGTGTGGAAAAGCGCACCAAGGTGAAGACCCGCATCGTGGCCAACGCTTTGTCGGAGCTCATCCAGAACGCCGACCGGGTGCTGGTCATGGGCCACAAGTTCGGGGACTTAGACTGCGTGGGCGCGGCGGTTGGCCTTGCTTATGCCATCCGCACCATCGGCAAGCAGGCGGACGTGGTCATCGACCGGGACAAGACCCTGGCCAAGATTTTGGTGGACATGGTCACCGGGGAAGGCTGCGGCAACCTGTTTACAGACCCCACCGAGGCCCTTTACTCCATTACTGAGGACACCCTGCTCATTGTCTGCGACACCCATACGGTGAACCTGGTGGAATCCGCCGAGGTGTACAGCCGGTGCAAAACAGTTGTGGTCATCGACCACCACCGGAAGATGGTCAACCATATTGACAACGCGGTGATCTTCTATCACGAGCCCTACGCCTCCTCCGCTTCGGAGATGGTGACGGAGCTCATCCAGTACATGGGGGACAACTGCCGCATCAACACGGTGGTGGCCCAGGCCCTGTTGTCCGGCATTATGCTGGACACCCGGAATTTCGTCCTCCGCACCGGCGTCCGCACCTTTGAGGCGGCGGCGTATCTCCGGCGCATCGGGGCGGACACCATCACCGTCCGCAAGCTCTTTTCCAGCACCATGGATTCCTACCAGCGCCGGAGCCGCATTGTGTCCGCGGCCCAGATTTACAAAAAATGCGCTGTGGCGGAAAGCGACTTCTACTCCGACGACATGCGCATCGTGGCGCCCCAGGCGGCGGACGAGCTGCTGGGCATCGACGGGGTGGACGGCTCCTTCGTCCTGTATGAAAAGGACGGTACCATCAGCATCTCCGCCCGTTCCATGGGGGCCATCAACGTCCAGATCATTATGGAGAGCTTAGGGGGCGGCGGCCACCAGACCATGGCGGCCACCCAGATCCGGGGCGTGGAGATGGAAAAGGTCAAACAGCAGCTTTTGGAAGCTATTGACAAATATTACGAAACCCACCCGCAATCATCATAAAGCGGAAGTGAGAAAGGAAGATTCACATGAAAGTAATCCTGACCGAGGATGTAAAGGGAAGCGGCAAAAAAGGCGACCTGGTGGAGGTTGCGGACAGCTACGCCCGCAATTGCCTGTTAAAGAAGGGGCTGGCCATTGAGGCCACCGCCACCGCCATCAACAATAAAAAGACCCAGGACGCGGCCAAGGCCCACCACGCCCAGGTGGAGCTGGACGCGGCCATTGCCAACAAGGAGCGCTTAAACGGCAAGAGCGTCACTGTCACCGCCAAAGCCGGCAACGGCGGCAAGCTCTTCGGCGCCGTCACCTCCAAGGAGATCGCCGCCGCTTTGAAGGCGGAGTACAAGCTGAATGTGGATAAAAAGAAAATCGCCATCAATGGGGAAATCAAAGCCTTCGGTACCTTTTCCTTTGATTTGAAGCTCCACAACGGCGTTGTGGCCGCCATGAAGGTAGTGGTCAAAGAAGCGTAATTGTGTATAAGGGGCGGACGGCGTCCGCCCCGGGAATTTTTTACGGCAGTCCCCGGAGGTGAAGCATGGACGAAGCAATCAACGAATACGGGCAGAACCTGCCCTACAGCCTGGAGGCGGAACAGTCGGTTTTGGGGTCCATCCTCATTGACCCGGAAAAGCTGTCGGACGTGATGAACGTCATCAAATCCCCGGTGGTGTTCTACACCAAGGCCCATCAGGAGCTGTTTTCCCTGATGCTCAAAATGTTCGGGGAGTCCAAGCCCATCGACTTCGTGACTCTGTTGGAGGAAGCCAACCGGGCCAATGTGTTTGACAGCGAGGACAGCGCCAAAAGCTACCTGCTCCATTTGATGGAAATGGTGCCCACCACGGCGAACCTGACCAACTACTGCGAGATCGTGGTGGAGAAATACTACCTGCGGAACCTCCTGGACACGGCTTCCAGCATCGCCTCCTCCGTTCGGGAAGGGGAAGGGGACGCCAACGCCCTGCTGGACGCGGCGGAGCAGAAGATCTACGACATCCGCCAGGGCCGGCAGTCCTCGGAATTAAAGCCCATCAGCGAGGTTATTATCGGCGTTTACGATGAAATTTACCAGATGCACTCCCGGGCCGACAGCCGGTATACCGGCCTGCCCTCCGGGTTTACGGGCCTGGACGCCATGATTTCCGGACTCAATAAATCCGACTTAATCCTGCTGGCGGCCCGCCCCGGTATGGGGAAAAGCGCCTTTGCCTTAAATATCGCCGCCAACGTGGCCTTGAAAAACGACGTGGACGTGGCAGTGTTCTCTTTGGAGATGTCCAATCCCCAGCTGGTGTCCCGTATGCTCTGTTCCGACGCCTCCATCCCCAGCGACAAGCTGCGGACCGGCCACTTGGACACGGAGGAATGGGCAAGGCTTGCCGTTTCGGCCCAGCGCCTCAGCGGCACCCATATTTATTTGGACGATTCCGCCGGGATGACCGTTTCCCAGATGAAGGCCAAGCTCCGGCGACTAAAAAACCTGGGGCTCATTGTAGTGGATTACCTCCAGCTTATGGGCTCCGGCTCCCGGATTGAAAACCGGGTCCAGGAGGTTTCCATGATTACCCGGAGCATGAAGATCATGGCCAAGGATTTAAACGTCCCCATCCTCTGTCTGTCCCAGCTGTCCCGTGCGGCGGAGCAGCGCCAGGGCCACCGGCCCATGCTCTCCGACCTGCGGGATTCCGGCTCCATCGAGCAGGACGCCGACATCGTGCTGTTTTTGTTCCGGGAAGGCTATTACGCCGACGAGGAAAGCGACCAGCCGGTGAACCCCAACACCGCCACCTGCATTGTGGCCAAAAACCGCCACGGCTCCATCGGGGACGTGATGCTGGGCTGGCAGGGGGAATTCACCCGCTTCAACAACGTGGAGCTGTACCGGAATGAGTAACAGGCGGTTAAGGGGAACCCTGGAGGAAAAGTTCCGCCTGGATTTGGCGGCCGGGAAAAAGGTCGTGGCCGGGGTTTCCGGCGGGGCCGATTCCATGGCCATGCTGCATTTTTTATGGAAAAACGGCGTTTCCGTCACCGCCGCCCATTTAAACCACTGCCTCCGGGGGGCGGAAAGCGACGGGGACGAGGAACTGGTCCGGCGGTTCTGCCGGGAAAGGGGCATCCCCTTGGTGTGCAAACGGGCGGATGTCGCCCGGCTTGCCAAAGAACGGGGCCTTGGCGAGGAAGCGTGCGGCCGGGAAGAACGCTACGCCTTTTTCGCGGAGCTGGCGGGGGAGGACGGGCTGATCGCCACCGCCCACACCCTTTCCGACCAGCTGGAAACGATGCTGTTCCGCCTGGCCCGGGGCACCGGCCCCGACGGCCTTTCCGGGATTTCTGAATCCCGGGGAAATATCATCCGGCCCCTGCTTTTCTGTTCCCGGGAAGAGGTGGAGGACTACTGCCGCCGGGAGAAAATCCCTTTCGCGGAGGATTCCACAAACCGCGACCCCCGTTACGCCCGGAACCGCATCCGGTTGGAAGCGGTCCCGGCTTTAAAAAAGGTGAACCCCGGGGCAGAAGCCCACGCCGGGCGGCTGGCCATGGCCCTTGCCCGGGACCGGGAGTATCTGGAGGGAGAGGCAAGCCGCCTGCTCCAGTCGGCGAAAATCCCCGGCGGCCTGCTGGCGGAACCAATGAAGGAGGCCCATCCGGCCCTTTTGAGCCGCGCCTTGGCCGCTTATTTGGCGGAAAACGGCGTCCACGCGGACTCCTTCCTGCTGGAGGATGGGGAACGGCTCATAAAAGGGGAGCTTTCCCGGCTGAACCTGCCGGGAGGGAAATGGCTTTCCCTTTGCCGGGGGATTTTATCCATCCAGCAGAATCTGCCGGAAAGCCCCTTCTTTTGGGAATTTTTCCTGCCGCCAAAGCCGGATATGCCCGTCCTCATCGGGGAATTTGCCTTTCCAGGCGGGGAACCGGCGGCCCTTTGGTGCGTGACGGCGGCGGAATTTGAAAAAAACAAAAAAATTTATAAAAACGACTTAATTTTTTCTCTGGATTATGATACAATAATTGGGAACTTGCAATTCCGGCGCAGATTGCCCGGTGACCGGCTTTGCCTGCCCGGGCGGACGGCCTCCCGGCTTTTGAAGAAAGTGTACAGCGAAGCGGCTCTCCCGGCGGAAGCCCGGCGGGACGCGGTCATCGCAGCGGACAGCTTGGGGCCGGTCTGGGCGGAGTATTATGGGAGCAGTTCCCGGAACACGGCCTGCGCGGCGACGGCGCGGCTTCTCATTTTGCTGCGGAAGACAAGGAAGGAGAACGACAACCCATGCTGAATGACGCAATTGAAAAGGTTTTAGTCAGCGAGGAAGAGCTGAAAGCAAAGGTCACATCTTTGGGCCAGCAGATTACCAAGGACTACGCGGGCAAAAACCTGCTGATGGTCAGCGTCCTCAAAGGCTCCGTGATTTTTATGGCGGACCTGATGCGGGCCATTGACCTGCCCTGCACCATCGACTTTATGTGCGTGTCCAGCTACGGCTCCGGCACCAAATCCAGCGGAGTCGTCAAGATCATCAAGGACCTGGACATCGACCTCCACGGCAAGGATCTGCTGATTGTGGAGGATATCCTGGACAGCGGCAAGACCCTCCATTATATCACCAAGATGCTGTCCGACCGGGGCACCGCCTCTATCCGAATCGCCACCCTGTTAGATAAGCCGGACCGCCGGACCGCGCCTCTGACCCCGGATTACAGCGGCTTTGTCATCCCCGACGAGTTCGTTGTGGGGTACGGCCTGGATTACGATGAGAAATACCGGAACCTGCCCTATATCGGTGTGCTGAAACCGGAAATTTACGGCGGGAAATAGTCCTGCCTTAAAATATCCTGTCTGGAATAAAGATGGGAAATACAACATTGAGGAGTGATTTTGGTTGCAGAAGAAACGGACCAGTTCCATTATCCTGCTGGTCGTGGTCGTATTGGCGCTGCTGTTTATGTCCACCATGTTTATGCGGATGATGACCCCTACGGTAAGAACCTACACCTATTCGGATATCCTTTATATGTTCGAGGACCAGAAGGTATCCGAGTTCAGCCTGGATGTGGGAAGCGGCGAGCTTGCCATGAAAACAACCGATGGCAGAACGGTTTCCTACCGGCTGCCCAGCGTCAGCCTGTTTTTGGAGCAGGTGGACGCGGATATCCAGGAATACAATGACCAGCACCCGGACGCCCGGATGCAGTATAACCTGATCCCCGCTTCCGACAACAGCTGGCTCTTGAGCCTTATCCCCTATGTGCTGATGATTGCGGTCATGGGCCTGCTCTGGTACTTTATGTTCAAACAGGCCAGCGGCGGCGGGAAAATGAACCAATTCGGCAAGGCCAACATGAAAAACCCCGTCCAGATGGGCAAAAAGACCACCTTTGCCGAGGTGGCCGGCGCGGACGAGGAAAAAGAGGAGCTGGCGGAAATCGTTGAGTTCCTCAAAAACCCCAAGAAGTTCAACGAGCTGGGCGCCCGCATCCCCAAGGGCGTGCTGCTGGTGGGCCCTCCCGGTACCGGTAAAACCCTGCTGGCCCGGGCGGTCGCCGGCGAGGCAGGCGTGCCCTTCTTCTCCATTTCCGGTTCGGACTTTGTGGAGATGTTCGTGGGCGTCGGCGCGTCCCGCGTCCGGGACCTGTTTGAGCAGGCCAAGAAAAATTCCCCCTCCATCATCTTTATCGACGAAATCGACGCCGTTGGGCGTCACCGCGGCGCGGGCCTTGGCGGCGGCCACGATGAACGGGAGCAGACCCTGAACCAGCTGCTGGTGGAAATGGACGGCTTCGGCGCCAACGAGGGCGTCATCGTCATTGCGGCCACCAACCGCCGGGACATCCTGGACCCGGCCCTGCTGCGCCCCGGCCGTTTCGACCGGCAGGTTATTGTAAACTACCCCGACGTCAAGGGCCGCGAGGAAATCTTAAAGGTCCATGCCCGGAACAAGCCTCTGGGCTTTGACGTGGATTTAAGCGTTGTGGCCAAATCTACCGCCGGGTTTACCGGGGCGGACCTGGAAAACCTGATGAACGAGGCAGCGCTGCTGGCTGCCCGGAAGGGCCGCAAAGCCATTACAGAAACGGACATCGAGGAGGCCACCATCAAGGTTGTGGCCGGCCCCGAGAAGAAATCCAAGGTGGTTACCGAAAAGGAAAAACGCCTGACTGCTTACCACGAAGGCGGCCACGCTGTGGCGACCTTCTACAGCGAAACCCAGGACCCGGTCCACGAGGTGTCCATTATCCCCCGGGGGATGGCGGGCGGCTACACCCTGTCTTTGCCGGAGCATGACCGGAGCTATATGTCCCGCAAGGAAATGCGGGAGGAAATTGTCACCCTTCTGGGCGGCCGTGTGGCCGAATCCCTGGTGCTGGACGACATTTCCACCGGCGCTTCCAACGACCTGGAACGGGCCACCAAGCTGGCCAAGAGCATGGTTACCCGCTACGGCTTCAGCGAAAAGCTGGGCCCTGTGGTATACGGCCAGGACGAGGGCGAACCTTTCCTGGGCCGGGATTTCAACCACATCCGGGACTACTCTGAGAATGTAGCGGCGGAAATCGACAGCGAGGTCCGGGACATTATCGACACCGGCTATGAAACCGTCAAGGAGCTGCTGACCGCCCATATGGATCAGCTGCACCTGGTGGCGGCTTACCTGATGGAGCATGAGAAGATCGACGGCGCGACCTTTGATAAGCTTATGAAAGGGGAGCTGGATTATACTCCGCCTTCCGAACGTCAGCAGGAGCTTTCTGCGGACCCCATGGAAGCCCTGAAAACCGATGAAAACCCCTTTGACCACGACGAGGACAAAGAGGCTCCTTCGGAAGAATAAAAAGCATCCCGCCGGGCCGTATCAAAACGGTGCGGCGGGATTTTTGCGGCTAAAGGAAGGCGGCGGCCGTGAGCAGGGGGAGGAGCCGCCCGTAAATGGGCTCCAGATCCTCAATGGGCAGAGGGTTTTCCCCTTTGCCGATCTCAATGGTGAAGCCCGGCCGGCGGAATTCCTGGATGAACCAGTCCTTTAGGCCCCCGTGGGAGGCCAGGCCGCTGTTTTTCACCAAGGTGTAGCCGGACAGGGCGCTCAAGGCCCGGGCGATGGATTCCGCCTGGGGGACTTGCAGGCCGCCGTATTCCCAGAAAATTTCTTCCCCCTGGGAGTGGAAGGAATAAAGGCGACGGGGCTGGAAAGCATAGATCAAATTGATGATCCCCCGGGTTTCCGGCTCGGAATGGGGGTACGGCCCGCCGTACCGGGTGGCGGCCGGGCCTGTGATGCCGGAAACGGTTTCCATTTCCCGGAGAATGTTCCACCCGGCGTCAAAATTGTGGTTTATATCCACGCCCCGGGCGTTGGCCTGCCACTTGCCTCCGTTTGCCCGGTATAGGGGTTCCGTCCGGTCCCGGAAAGGGCCCGCCTTCCGGGGGCCGTCCAGGGCGATTTCCACCCCGTCCGGGTTCAGCATGGGGACGATGATCAGGCCTTTCCCCTGAGTGACCCCGGCAAATGAGGGGGCTTCGTCCGTCCAGGCGGCGGCAATCTCCCAGGCAAAGCGCATGAGGAGCAGGGAGGTGAGCCATTCCTCCCCGTGAGTGGCCCCCACAAAGAGGGCGGCGTTTTTTAAGCGCCCCATGCCCAGGGCGGGGATCTCCTTGCCCAAGGCCGATTTCCCGGCCCGGAAAACCCGGGCGGCAGGAAAGGCCTGTTCCAGCTGCCGCAGTTCCTTCCAAAGGGCGGCGCAGCTTATCGATTTCATGGCAACCAAATCCTTTCTGCTGCGGGAGGTTTTATGAATTCAGCGTTTCAATATATGTGGGAAATGCTCGTCAATATGCTGGCGGCCTTGCCCCTGATTGCGGGATTCCGGTGGATCTGCGCCATTTACCGGAAAAAGAAAGGGAAAACCGTGACGGCGGCCCATGAGGTTGGCGTGTGGATCTTTTTGGCCTATCTGGCAGGGCTGTTCAACCAGACCATCGTGCCGGAGCTCATGGCGGCTATCCAAGGGGTGGAGCAGGAGGCCGGGCGGGTGAACCTTCAGATCTTTCTGGTGTTCCGCCAGACCTGGATCGAGGTGTTCCGCAACGGCAACCCGGCCTATTTCTTCATCAATTTCCTGGGGAACATCCTGGTGTTCATACCCCTGGGGTTCTTAACGCCCCTCCTTTGGAAAGGGTTCCGGCGGTTTTGGAAAGTGACGCTGCTGGGGGCCGGGGTTTCCCTGGGGATCGAAACGGTGCAGCTTCTGCTCCCCCGGGGAACGGATATCGACGACATTTGGCTCAATACCTTAGGCGCTGTGCTGGGATACCTGCTGTGGCGTCTGGCGGATTGGGCGGCGGTTAAAGGAGGTTGGAATATGGAAAAAATTCGGGAACTCTGCAAAAAATACCAAGAGTTGATTTCTTATTTAATATTCGGCGTGCTGACCACCGTGGTGAACTATGTGGTGTACCTCATCGCGGCCCCCTTTTTCAGCACCGCCACTATCCCCACTGCCATCGCCTGGGTTTTTGCGGTGGTGTTCGCCTATGTGACCAACCGGAAGTATGTGTTCCATTCTAAGGCCACCGGCGCGGCGGCCCTGGCGGCGGAGATCGGTTCCTTTTTCGGGGCCAGGCTCCTTTCGGGCTTGCTGGACGTGGGCTTTATGTGGGTGACGGCGGACAAGCTGGGGTTAAACGATAAAATCATGAAGCTGGTGGCCAATGTGTTTGTGGTCATCTTCAATTATATCGCCAGCAAGCTGGTGATTTTCCGCAAGAAGGCGGAGTAACTGGTCTGCGACCGGAGGAAATTCGCTGTTAGTTGTTATTTGTAGGGGCCGGGTTTCCCGGCCCGCATTTTTTGAAATGCTTCCGAAGAGAAGCGGCAAAATTTTCGTCCCCTTTTTTTAAAAGGCAGCAGAGGTAGAGGGAATGGAGTCCCTCTTCGCTTTCTGCGATTTATTTGCGAAAGCAAAGAACATAAGGCGGGCCGGGAGACCCGGCCCCTACATTTTTTTCAAGGCAGTGATTGGTATTTCTCCGTAACGGCTTTCGTATTGCTCAACATGCTTTTTGATGCATCGCTCGATTTCCTTATTGGTGGAACGGCATTGCGAATCTGCTATGCAACGGACTTTTTGCAGCAGAGTCCGGTCAATGCGCAGAGAGTAGCTTCGTTTATTTGTGTCCATAGAATCACCTCGTTTCCATTCTAAGAGATTTTTCGTCAAAAATAAACCTTGTGAAAAGCAGAAAAAGACGGCTGACACAAGTCATTGCGGGATTCAATCGCAGGCGCGCAATGCGCGCCCCTACATTCTTTGCGGCCGGTTGACCGCTTAATTTTTATCATCCCGTTGGTTTTATTATAATAGAAACGGCTTTCAAAAGATAGAACGAATATGCGTTGCAACCACACGCAAATGCGCCCATTTTGTCAAAAAAGAAAGAAATCACCAAGCCTCTTAAAGATTTACAGATTGTTCATAAATAAATTCGTAAAACCCCTTGCAAATCCCGCCCGAAGACTGTATAATAGCTATTGCGTGACTGCGACAGATATGCGATGAAGCGAGAGGTTGCCGCCGGCCGTGAGGTCAAGATCCTGTTTTTCGGACAGGTCCCAGCGCGGGTAATTTTCGCCGAGTATGTCCGATTTTAAACCGGGCGACAAAAGAGGAATACGATGGAAGTGCCCCATGCTTGTTCTGCTTATGCGGACTGCGGGCATACTTCAAGGCAAACTGCGCCTGTTGAGGCTGCAAGTGCCCCATGCCTGCCGGATGCGGCCAACAGCGGCGGGGAATGGTTATCGGTTCGGGCTCCCGGGAAACGACTGCGTTTTTCCGGTTTTTTATTTGTCTGGACGCGAAACACACGGAAACGTGTTCCGCTTGGTCTTGTCCCCAAAAATTCCGAGGAGGCGATGACAGTGGCAGTCAAAGAAAAGCTCAGAATCAGATTGAAAGGTTACGATCATACCTTGGTGGATACCGCCGCCGCAAAGATCGTGGAAACAGCGAAAAGAACCGGCGCTCGCGTTGCCGGCCCCATCCCGCTGCCTACCGATAAAGAGATCGTTACCATCCTGCGTGCTGTGCACAAATACAAAGACAGCCGCGAGCAGTTTGAGATGAGAACCCACAAACGGCTCATCGACGTGCTGAGACCTTCCGCTAAGACGGTTGAAGCGCTTCAGGGCCTGGAGCTCCCCGCCGGCGTTGAAATCGAGATCAACCTGTAATCTCGACAGAAAAATCTGAACGCCTCGCGGTCCGGAACCGCAAAATTGCGGCAGCCGGAGGGTCAAGTTGGTGAAAAGCCAACCAATAGCCTTATAGGAGGAAAGAAAAGATGAAAAAAGCAATCATCGGCAAGAAAATCGGCATGACCCAGATTTTCGACGAATCCGGAAAAGTCGTTCCGGTAACCGTCATCGAAGCCGGCCCCTGCACCGTTGTGCAGAAAAAGACCGCTGAAAACGACGGCTACGAAGCTGTCCAGATGGGCTTCGGCGACGCAAAGGCCAACAAGGTCAACAAACCCATGAAGGGCCATTTTGACAAAGCAGACGTTGCTCCCAAGAAATCTCTCCGGGAATTCCGGTTTGACGACTGCGGCGCGTACAACGTTGGCGATATCATCAAGGCCGACACCTTCGCCTGCGGCGACATGGTTGATGTCTGCGGCACCAGCAAAGGTAAAGGCTATGCCGGCGCCATCAAACGGCACGGCAACCGGACCCTGCGCGCTTCCCACGGTACCGGCCCCGTTGAACGGCAGCCCGGCTCCATGGGCGCCATCTCCGATCCTTCCCGTATCTTCAAGGGCAAGGGCATGGCTGGCCATATGGGCGCAGAGCGCGTCACCATCCAGAACCTGGAAGTGGTTAAGGTTGACGCGGAAAACAATCTGATTGCTGTCAAAGGCGCGATCCCCGGCCCCAAAGGCGGTCTGGTGTTCGTTACCGACAGCAAGAAGGCATAAGGGAAGGAGGAATTACGATGTCGAAAATTTCCGTATTCGATATGGCCGGCAAAGCCGTTTCTGAGATCGAGCTTTCCGAAGCCGTATTTGGCATTGAGCCCAACGTGGCTGCAATGCATCAGGCAGTAGTGACCTACCTTGCCAACCAGCGCCAGGGCACCCAGTCCACCCTGACCCGTTCCGAGGTCAGCGGCGGCGGTCGCAAGCCCTGGAGACAGAAGGGGACCGGCCACGCAAGACAGGGCTCCATCCGCGCTCCCCAGTGGACTCACGGCGGTATCGCTCTGGGCCCCAAACCCCGCAGCTACCACCTGGGCCTGAACAAAAAGGTGAAAAGACTGGCCCTCAAATCCGCGTTCTCTTCCAAGGTCTTGGAAAACTCCATGATTGTGGTTGACAAGATCGAAACCGCGGAATACAAGACCAAAACCATGGTCAACATGCTGAAGGCCCTGGGCGCCGAAAAGAAAGCGCTGATCGTTCTGAACAGCGCCGACGAGAAGGTCCTGGGAAGCCTCCGCAACATCCCCGGCGTAAAAACCGCTTATGCGAATACGCTGAACGTCTACGACGTTCTGAACTGCGATAAATTCATCGTGGCCAAAGACGCCGTGGCAACTCTGGAGGAGGTGTACGCATAATGAAACGTGCGAATGAAATCGTGATCGCCCCCGTTATCACCGAGAAATCCATGGCTGGCATCGCTGCCAAGAAATACACCTTCAAGGTTGCCAAAGATTCCAACAAGGTGGAAATCGCGAACGCTGTGGAGACCCTGTTCGGCGTCAAGGTCGCCAAGGTCAACACCATCAGCGTAAAAGGCCGCTTTAAGAGAATGGGCCGCAACGAAGGCTACCGTCCCGACTGGAAGAAAGCCATCGTGACCCTGACCGAGGATTCCAAGACCATCGAGTTCTTCGAGGGTATGGCGTAATCCAAAGAACGGCCCGTTTTTGGGAACTCAAGTTCCCTGGGTGATGTATGAAGGAGAAACGCTCCTTCGCTAAACCGAAATAGGAGAGTGAAGATCAATGGCTATCAAGTCTTACAGCGCTGTGACCCCCGGCCGGCGCCAGATGACCGTAACCGATTATTCCGGCCTTTCCAAGGTTGCTCCTGAGAGAAGCCTCTTGGAGCCCATGAAGAAAAAGTCCGGACGCAACAGCTACGGCCGCATTACCGTCCGTCACCGCGGCGGCGGAAACCGCACCAAATACCGCGTCATCGACTTCAAGCGGGACAAGGTTGGCGTGGACGCCACCGTTCTGACCCTGGAGTATGACCCCAACCGTTCCGCCCATATCGCCCTGGTGCAGTATGAGGATGGCGAAAAACGCTACATCCTGGCTCCCAACGGCCTGAAGGTGGGCGATAAAGTGAGAAGCGGCGAGGATGCCGACATCAAGCCCGGCAACACCCTTCCCATGGCCAACATCCCCGTTGGTACCTTCATCCACAACGTGGAAATTTACCCTGAAAAGGGCGCCCAGCTGGTCCGCGCGGCCGGCAACATGGCTCAGCTCATGGCAAAAGAGGGCGAATACGCTCTGGTCCGTCTTCCTTCCGGCGAGCTGCGCAACTTCTCCGCCAAGTGCAAAGCGACTATCGGCCAGGTTGGCAACATTGACCACGAGAACGTTTCCATCGGTAAAGCCGGTCGGAAACGCCATATGGGCTGGCGGCCCACCGTCCGCGGTTCTGTTATGAACCCCTGCGACCATCCTCACGGCGGTGGTGAAGGCAAGTCCCCGATTGGACATCCCGGCCCGCTGACCCCCTGGGGCAAACCTGCTCTGGGCTACAAGACCCGCAAGCAGCATCAGCGCTCCGATAAATTTATCGTGAAACGCAGAAACGCGAAGTAATTGAAAGGAGGCAGATGAAATGGGCAGAAGCGTAAAGAAAGGACCTTTCGTACAGCCGGTTCTGTACAAAAGAGTTGTTGAAATGAACGAGAAGGGCGAGAAAAAGGTTCTCAAAACCTGGAGCCGTTCTTCCACCATTTTCCCTGAATTCGTCGGACACACCTTCGCTGTCCATGACGGACACAAGCATGTTCCCGTCTATGTAACCGAGGATATGGTTGGGCACAAACTCGGCGAGTTTGCCCCCACCAGAACTTATAAAGGCCACGCTGGATCCAAAACATCCAACAACGGAAACTAAGGCCGAAAGGAGGATTTTTCAATGGAAGCGAAAGCTTACCTTAGAAATGTGCGGATCGCGCCCCGCAAAGTGCAGATCGTCCTGGATCTGATCCGGGGAAAAGACATCAAAGTCGCGCAGGCGATCCTGCAGCAGACCCCCAAGTCTGCCAGCGAGTACCTGGAGAAACTTCTGAAATCGGCCATTGCCAATGCAGATCATAACTTCAACATGGACGTTCATAATCTGTATGTCGCGGAATGTTTCGTATGCCCCGGCCCCACCATGAAACGGGTCCGGCCGGCTCCCAAGGGCAGCGCGCACCGGGTTCTCAAGAGGACCTCTCATGTGACCATGACCCTGAAGGAAAAGGAATAAGCTGGAAGAGGAGGTAAACTATGGGACAAAAAGTTAATCCCCACGGTCTTCGCGTGGGCGTAATCAAGGATTGGGATTCCCGCTGGTTTGCAAAGAAAGCCGCTTTCGGCGACATCCTGGTTGAAGATTACAAAGTCCGTAATTTCATCAAAGAGGAACTGAAGGCTGCCGGCGTTCCGCGCATCGAGATCGAGCGCGACGCGCTGAAGGTCCGGATCCACATCCACTGCGCGAAGCCCGGCATGGTGATCGGCCAGGGCGGCGCGAAAATCGACAAGCTCCGCCAGCAGGTAGAGAAAATGATCGGCAAACCCGTTCACATCAACATCATTGAGGTGAAACAGCCCGACCTGTCTGCTCAGCTGGTTGCAGAGAGCATTGCGCAGCAGCTGGAAAAACGTATTTCCTTCCGCCGCGCTATGAAACAGGCCATCGGCCGCACCATGCGCCTCGGCGCCAAGGGCATCAAGACCTGCGTTTCCGGCCGTCTGGGCGGCGCAGAAATCGCCCGCACCGAGCACTATGAAGAAGGCACCGTTCCGCTGCAGACCCTGCGCGCGGACATCGACTACGGCTTCGCGGAAGCTCACACCACCTACGGCAAGATCGGCGTCAAGACCTGGATCTACAATGGTGAGGTTCTGAAAGGCGAAGTCACCAAGAAACCCGCGAGAGCTCCCCGCGACGAGCGCTTCAACCGCCGCGACTCCCGCAGAGACAACCGCAGACCCCGTTCGGAAGGAGGTAACAAATAATGCTGCTTCCAAAGCGTGTAAAACACCGCCGTCAGCAGAGAGGCCGTCTGAAAGGCACTGCTACCCGCGGCAACACCGTTACCTACGGTGATTTCGGGCTCCAGGCCCTCGAGCCCTGCTGGATCACTTCCAACCAGATCGAGGCTGCCCGTATTGCTATGACCCGTTACATCAAACGTGGCGGTCAGGTATGGATCAAGATTTTCCCCGATAAGCCCATCACTCAGAAACCCGCTGAAACCCGTATGGGTAACGGTAAAGGTTCTCCCGAGTACTGGGTGGCTGTGGTAAAACCCGGCCGCGTGATGTTTGAAATCGGCGGCGTATCCGAGGAGCTGGCCCGCGAGGCTATGCGTCTGGCTATGCACAAGTTGCCGATCAAATGCAAATTTGTGACAAAAGAGATGGGTGGTGAGCAATAATGAAAGCAAAAGAGATTCGCGAGCTGTCCGTTGCGGAGCTCCAGTCCAAGCTGAACGACTTGAAAGCTGAGCTGTTCAACCTGCGCTTTCAGCTTGCCGTCAACCAGCTGGATAACCCCATGCGGATTAAGGCTGTCAAGAAGGACATTGCCCGCATCATGACTGTTCTCCAGGAGAACGCGAGATAACGAAAAGGAGGAAACGCTGTGAGCGAGAGAAACCTCAGAAAAACGCGGGTCGGCATCGTTGTCAGCAACAAGATGGACAAAACCGTCGTCGTTGCCATCCAGGACAATGTCCGTCACCCCCTTTACAATAAAATCGTGAAACGCACCGTGAAACTCAAAGCGCATGATGCCGAAAACATCTGCAACGAGGGCGACAAGGTGCTGGTAACCGAAACCCGCCCCCTGTCCAAGGACAAGAGATGGAGAGTTACCGAGATCATCACCAAAGCAAAATAACTTTTGCGCCGACGCGCAGAGATTAGCTTCTTGAAATCCGAAAGGAGGAACGCACTGTGATCCAGATGCAGACTCGCATGAAAGTCGCAGACAACACCGGCGCAAAAGAGCTTATGTGCATCCGTGTGCTGGGCGGTACCGGCAGACGTTATGCAAACATCGGCGACGTGGTTGTTTGCTCTGTTAAAAAAGCAACACCTGGCGGCGTTGTGAAAAAAGGCGACGTTGTCAAAGCAGTTATCGTCCGTTCCGCGAAGGGCCTTCGCCGGGAGGACGGCACCTATATCCGCTTCGACGAGAACGCGGCCGTCATCATTCGTGAGGACAAAAACCCCAGAGGCACCCGTATTTTTGGGCCGGTAGCCAGAGAGCTTCGTGAGAAAGACTACATGAAGATCCTCTCCCTCGCTCCGGAAGTCCTTTAATCAGGAGGTGCAGAGAATGGCAAAAATGCATGTCAAAACTGGTGATAAAGTTCAGATCATCAGCGGCAAGGATAAAGGCAAACAGGGCAAGGTCCTGGAAGTGAGCCCCAAGGAAGGCAAGATCATCATTGAGGGCTGCAACCTGGTCACCAAGCATGTGAAGCCCCGCGCCATGGGCCAGCAGGGCGGCATCGTGAAAGCGGAAGCCCCCATGTACGCCTGCAAGGCGATGCTGGTCTGCCCCAAATGCGGCAAACCCACCCGTGTTCACCACAAAGTGAACGCTGACGGCAAAAAAGAGCGTCAGTGCAAGTGCGGAGAAACTTTCTAAGAAGGAGGATTAAGACATGGCTCGTCTTAAAGATTATTACAAAAGCGATGTAGCCCCGGCTCTGATGAAGAAGTTCGGCTACAAAAGTGTCATGCAGATCCCGAAGCTTGAAAAGATCGTCGTGAACGTTGCTTGCGGTGAGGCTCGTGAAAACGCCAAGGTCATGGACGCGGTCGTAAAAGACCTGTCCGCCATCACCGGCCAGAAACCCGTTCTGACCACTGCGAAAAAATCCATCGCAAACTTCAAGCTCCGTGAGGGCATGGTAATCGGCGCGAAAGTAACCCTTCGCGGCGAGAAAATGTACGAATTCATGGACCGCTTCTTCAACGTGGCTCTGCCCCGCGTCCGTGACTTCCGCGGTATCAACGCCAACTCCTTTGACGGCCGCGGCAACTACAACATCGGCCTCAAGGAACAGCTGATCTTCCCCGAGATCGAGTACGATAAGATCGACAAGATCCGCGGCATGGACATCAGCTTCATTACGACTGCGAAAACCGACGAGGAATCCAGAGAGCTCCTCTCCCTCCTCGGCGCGCCGTTCGAGAAATAAGGGAGGAAAGAAAATCAATGGCTAAGAAATCGATGATTCTCAAACAGCAGAGAGAGCCGAAGTTTTCCACCCGTGCTTATAACAGATGCAAAATCTGTGGTCGTCCCCACGCTTATCTGAGAAAATACGGCATCTGCCGTATCTGCTTCAGAGAGCTGGCCTATAAGGGCGAAATTCCTGGCGTAAAGAAGGCCAGCTGGTAATCATACCAAGTAAAGGAGGTTGACGGTATGCAGATCACCGATACTATCGCAGATATGCTCACCCGTATCCGCAACGCGAATTCGGCGAAGCACGACACGGTGGACATCCCCGCGTCCAATATGAAAAAGGCGATCGCTCAGATCCTCGTTGACGAAGGCTTCGTAAAGAGCTTTACCGTAATCGAGGACGGCAAGCAGGGCGTTATCCGTATGACTTTGAAATACGGTGAAAATAAAACTCCGGTAATCACCGGCCTGCGCCGGGTTTCCAAGCCCGGTCTGCGGATCTATTCCAACTGCGAGGATATGCCCAAGGTCATGAGAGGCTTAGGCATCGCAATCGTGTCCACGTCCAAGGGCGTGATGACCGATAAAAAGGCCCGCCGTGAAAACGTTGGCGGCGAGGTCCTGGCATTTGTATGGTAAGGAGGAACTGAATAATGTCTCGTATTGGCAGAAAACCAATCCAGGTTCCTTCCGGCATCGAAGTGAAGATCGACGGCCAGCACATCACTGTGAAAGGCCCCAAGGGAACCCTGGAGCATGATTTCCATAAAGATATGACCGTGTCCTTTGACAACGGCGTTATCGAAGTTACCCGTCCCAGCGACAACAAAGCGCACCGTTCGCTGCACGGCCTGACCCGTACCCTCATCAACAACATGGTGACCGGCGTACAGAACGGCTTCTCCAAGGAGCTGGAAGTAAACGGCGTCGGCTACCGTGCTGCAAAAGAGGGCAAAAACCTGGTTATGAACCTGGGCTACTCTCATCAGGTCATTATGCCTGAGATCGACGGCATCAAAATCGACGTGCCTGCCCCCAACAAGATCATCATCTCCGGTCCCGACAAGCAGCTGGTGGGCCAGTTCGCGGCTAACGTCCGCGAGAAACGTCCTCCGGAGCCTTATAAGGGCAAGGGCATCAAGTACGTGGATGAAGTGATCCAGCGTAAAGAAGGTAAAACCGGTAAGAAGTAAGTAGTCAAAGGAGTGACAAGAAATGGTAAATAAGCCTGACAGCAACAAGGCTCGTTTAAAAAGACACGCCAGGGTCCGCAATAAAATTTCCGGGACCCCGGAACGTCCCCGCCTTTGCGTGTTCCGCTCCGCTAAGCATATTTACGCCCAGATCATCGACGATGTGAACGGCGTAACCCTTGCCAGCGCCTCTTCCCTGGAAAAAGGCTTCGAAGGCAACGGCGGCAACAAAGAAGGCGCGTTCATCGTCGGCAAGAAAGTCGCGGAACACGCCGCAGCAAAGGGCATCACTGAGGTAGTCTTTGACCGCGGCGGCTACATCTTCCACGGAAGAGTGGCGGAACTGGCCGCAGGCGCCCGCGAGGGCGGCCTCAAGTTCTAAGAGGGAGGTATTCGTTTGGCTAGAATAGATGGGTCTAACCTGGAACTTCAGGAAAGAGTCGTAACCATTAACCGTGTATCCAAAACGGTAAAAGGCGGCCGTATCTTCAAATTCGCCGCCCTGGTCGTCGTCGGCGACGGCAACGGCATCATCGGTTTCGGCCTGGGTAAATCCGGCGAGGTTCCGGACGCTATCCGCAAAGGCATCGAGGATGCGAAGAAAAACCTGATCAAAGTGTCTTTGAAGGGCACCACCATTCCCCACGAAGTCATCGGCGAATTCGGCGCTGGCCGCGTTCTGCTGAAACCGGCTCCCGAAGGAACCGGCGTTATCGCCGGCGGCCCTGTCCGTGCGGTTGTTGAAACTGCCGGCATCAAGGACATCCGTACCAAAGCTCTCCGTTCCAATAACCCCTGCAACGTGGTGAGAGCGACCATCAACGGCCTGAAATCGCTGCGCAACGTGAGCGAAGTTGCCGCCATCCGCGGCAAGACCGTTGAAGAAATTCTTGGTTAAGGAGGCAGACTGATGGCAAACCTTACTGTAAAGCTGGTCAAAGGTCTTGCAGGCAAGAAGAAAGATCAGATTGCCGTAGCCGAGTCTTTGGGCCTCAGAAAAGTCGGCGACGTCACCGTCCAGCCTGACAACGCTGCCACCAAAGGCAAGATCTTCAAAATTTCCCACCTCGTCGAGGTTACTGAAAAATAAGCAAGGAGGTGCGACTATCATGAAACTGCACGAATTAGCGCCGGCCGCGGGTTCCACCAGAGAGCGTTTCCGCGTCGGCAGAGGCCATGGTTCCGGCAACGGCAAAACCGCCGGCAAAGGCCATAAAGGTCAGAACGCCCGTGCGGGCGGCGGCGTCCGCCCCGGCTTTGAAGGCGGCCAGATGCCCCTTTACCGGCGTCTGCCCAAGAGAGGGTTTAAGAACCACTTTGCAACTCACTACGCAATTGTGAACGTTTCCGATCTGAACACCTTCGAAGACGGAGCTGTTGTGGATGCGGCGGCTTTGACTGCGGCCGGCCTGGTCAACGATCAGCTGGATGGAATCAAGATCCTCGGCAACGGCGAGCTGACCAAAAAGCTCACCGTTCACGCAACTGCCTTCTCCGAATCTGCTAAGGCAAAGATTGAGGCAGCAGGAGGAAAGGCCGAGGTGATGTAAGGTGTTTGAGACGTGGAGAAACGCATTTAAACAGGAGGATCTCCGCAAGAAGATCCTGTATACCGTCTTCATCCTCTTCATCTTCCGCCTGGGATCCGCGATCCCTACACCCTTTATTAACCCGGACGCGCTGTCCGCTATGGTGAGCAGCGCCGACTTCCTGGGATATCTGAACATTATGACCGGCGGCGGCCTGGAGCAGGCCAACGTCTTTGCCATGTCCATTACCCCGTATATCAACTCCTCCATCATCATCCAGCTTCTGACCGTGGCGATCCCCGCCCTGGAACGGCTGGCCAAGGAAGGGTCTGAGGGGCAGCGGACACTGAAAAAGATCACCCGCTACGTCACATTCGCCCTGGCGATTATCCAGGCGCTGGGCCTGTATTTCATGATGCGGCGCACAGACGGCGTTCTGGAATACACCACCGGCTTCTCCGGGATCTTAGCCGCCATTACCATTATCGCGGTGTTCACCGCCGGTACGGCAGTGGTTGTCTGGCTGGGCGACCGGATCAGCGAAAAGGGGATCGGCAATGGTATTTCCATGATCCTTTTCGCCGGCATTATCTCCCGCGGTCCTGCCGCGGCCCAGACCCTGTGGGCCTGGTGGCAGCTGGGCTCCAGCGAGCCTAAGTACTACTTCCTGGTTCCGTTCATTATTGTGGTCTTCATTGCCATGATTATGTTTATCGTTTTGATGAACGACGCGGAACGCCGGATCCCGATTTCCTACGCGAAACGGGTGGTGGGCCGGAAAATGTACGGCGGCCAGAACACCCACATCCCCATCAAGGTGAACATGAGCGGCGTTATGCCCATCATCTTCGCCATGTCCTTCCTCTCGATCCCCAACATGATCGGCGCGTTCGTGAACGTGGAAGAAGGCGGGTTCTGGGACAAATTCTTCGCGCTGTTTGAAACCAGCAGCTGGCTTTACGCCGCCCTTTACCTGGTTTTGATTATTGCGTTCAACTACTTCTATGTCGCAATTCAGTACAACCCCATTGAGATTGCCAACAATCTCCGCAAAAACAACGGCGCGATCCCGGGCATCCGCCCCGGCAAGCCGACTTCCGACTTTATCGCCCGGGTCATTTCCCGGATCACCCTGGTCGGCGCGCTGTTCTTAGGGCTGATTGCGGTATTCCCGATCGTCTTCTCGGCCATTACGAAGACCAATGTGTCCTTGGGCGGTACGTCCATCCTGATTATCGTGGGCGTTGCGCTGGAAACCATGCGGACGCTGGAATCCCAGATGATGATGCGTCATCACAAAGGCTTTTTGGAATAAGAAGACAGCAGTGCTTTTGATGAATTTTTAATGAAGGGGGCAGAACGATGAATCTGATTTTGTTAGGCGCACCCGGCGCAGGGAAGGGCACCCAGGCGGAGGTAATCTGCAAGGCGCTGAACATCCCGGCCATTTCCACCGGCAATATCCTGCGGGAAGCTATTAAGAACCAGACGCCTCTGGGCATGGAGGCCAAAACCTATATGGACGGCGGCAAGCTGGTGCCGGATGAAATCGTCATCAATATCCTGAAGGAGCGCCTTCAGGCCGATGACTGCAAAAACGGTTTTATCCTGGACGGCTTTCCCCGGACTGTCCCTCAGGCAGAGGCGCTGGACCAGATGAATGTGCGGATCGACCGGGTCGTGGACATCGAAGTCGCCGATGAGAAGATCACCGCGCGGCTGTCCGGCCGGCGGGTCTGCGAAAGCTGCGGCGCCAGCTACCACACCCAGTACAAACCTTCCAAAGTGGAAGGCGTCTGCGATGCCTGCGGCGGCAAAACCGTCCAGAGGAAGGACGACCATCCCGACACTGTGAAGGAACGCCTGCGGGTTTACCATGAGCAGACGGAACCCTTGATTGATTACTACACCAAAGCCGGCAAGCTGGTTGTGGTGGAAGGCCAGGAGGAGGTCGCTGACACAACGGCCCTCACCCTGAAAGCTGTGGAGGCGTAATTCTCTCATGATCGTACTGAAAACCCATTCAGAACTGGAACGGATGAAGAAAGCCTGCCGGATCTCTGCAGAGTCCCTCAGCGTTGCCGAGGAACTGATCCGGCCGGGTATTACAACCAGGGAAATTGACCGGGCCATGCACGACTTTATCGTGCGCTCCGGCGCGAAGCCCTCCTTTTTGGGGCTTTACGGTTTCCCGGCGTCCGCCTGTATCTCCGTAAACGATGTGGTAATCCACGGGATCCCCGGCGATTATCATTTGCAGGAAGGGGATATCGTCAGCATTGACGTGGGCGCCTGCTGCGACGGCTTCCATGGGGACAATGCCTACACCTTCCCGGTGGGGCAGATCTCGGAGGAGAACCAGAGACTCCTGCGTGTGACCCAGGAAAGCCTTTACAAGGGCATTGAAGCCGCTGTCATCGGCAACCGGATCGGCGATATTTCCTTTGCCGTCCAATCCCATGTAACGCCTTACGGCTTTGGGATCGTCCGCCAGTTTGTGGGCCATGGAGTGGGCAAAGCCCTCCATGAGGACCCGGAGGTCCCGAATTTCGGGAAAGCCGGCCACGGCCCCCGGTTAGTGGAAGGAATGACTATCGCCATCGAGCCGATGATTACCCTGGAAGGGGATGCGGTTACGATCGATGCGGACAAATGGACGACCCGGAGCAAATCCGGAAAAGCTGCCGCCCATTTTGAGCACACCATCGCCATCACCAAAGACGGCCCTGTCATCCTGACCAAACGGTAGGAGGGCCTTATGGAACTGAAGATCGGCGCGGTTGTCCAAAGCGTGCGGGGCCGCGATGAGGGATTCTTTGCGGTGGTTCGGGCCGAAGGGAAGTTTGCTTACCTGGCAAACGGGAAACAGAGGCCCCTGGAAAAGCCCAAAAAGAAGAACATCCGGCATCTCAAGGATACCGGCCTGGCGCTGGATCTGGAAAAGATCCAAACCAACCGCCGGCTGAAAACGGCGCTGCGGACAGCAACAGAGGAGGAGGGACGCTCTTGGCAAAAGAAGATGTAATCGAAATTGAGGGCACGGTAGTTGAATCCCTGCCCAATGCAACATTCAAAGTCGAGCTTCCAAATGGCCACACCATTTTGGCTCATATATCGGGAAAGCTCCGGATGAACTTCATCCGCATCCTTCCCGGAGATAAGGTGACTGTGGAAATGTCGCCTTACGATCTGACAAAGGGGCGCATTACCTGGCGTTCCAAATAAGCAAGAACCGAACAAGGAGGGTATTTCACATGAAAGTAAGACCTTCGGTAAAGCCCATCTGCGAAAAGTGCAAGGTGATCAAGCGCAAAGGCAAGGTCATGGTGATCTGCGATAACCCCAAGCACAAACAGCGCCAGGGCTGATTCCCGGAAATTTAGGGAATCCCAAAGCTGAAAATATGACTTTTTTAGAAATAGTTGGAGGTGCAACTAAATGGCTCGTATCGCTGGTGTAGACCTGCCCAGAGAAAAACGAATCGAGATCGGCCTGACCTATATTTACGGCATCGGCCGCAAATCGGCGGACGACATCCTCGCTGCCACCGGCATCAACCCGGACATCCGCGTAAAGGACCTGTCTGAGGAAGACGCTACCAAACTTCGTGAGTACATTGACAAGCATTACGAAGTAGAAGGCGACCTGAGAAGAAACGTCGCGCTGAACATCAAACGCCTGGTTGAAATCGGCTGCTACCGGGGCATCCGGCACAGAAAGGGCCTGCCCGTCCGCGGACAGCGTACCAGAACCAATGCCCGTACCCGCAAAGGCCCGAAGAAGACCATTGCGAACAAGAAGAAATAAGGAGGGATTTGAGAAATGGCGAAAGTTGCTGCTAAAAAGACCACCATCCGCAAACGCCGTGAGCGCAAAAATATCGAGCGCGGAGCCGTTCATATCCAGTCCACCTTTAACAACACCATCGTCACCATCACCGATACCCAGGGCAACGCGATTTCCTGGGCCAGCGCCGGCGAAATGGGCTTCCGTGGCTCTAAAAAGTCCACTCCCTTTGCTGCGCAGACTGCTGCTGAGAAGGCTGCCAACGCTGCCAAAGAGCATGGCCTGAAATCCGTTGAGGTTTACGTAAAAGGCCCCGGCGCCGGCCGTGAAGCCGCTATCCGCGCTTTGCAGGCTGTGGGTCTGGAAGTTAAGATGATCAAAGACGTGACCCCCATCCCCCACAACGGGTGCCGTCCTCCCAAGAGAAGACGCGTATAATTTCGGATTGATGATTAGGAGGTGCAATTAAATGGCAAGATATACCGGTGCAGTATGCAGAATGTGCCGCCGCGAAGGACAGAAACTGTTCTTAAAAGGCACAAAATGCTACTCTGAACGCTGCCCCTTTGTGTCCAGAGGCTTCGCCCCCGGACAGCATGGACAGAACCGCAAGAAAGTTTCCGAATACGGCATGCAGCTGCGCGCGAAACAGACTGCGAAACGCTACTACGGCGTCCTGGAAAGCCAGTTCTATCATTACTTCGAGCTGGCTGAGAGAAAACCCGGCCAGACCGGTGAAAACCTGCTCCGTCTGCTGGAAAGCCGTCTGGATAACGTGGTTTACCGCTTAGGCCTCGCTTCTTCCAGAGCCGAAGCCCGTCAGCTGGTTCTCCACAACCACTTCAAGCTCAATGGCAACAAGGTGAACATCCCCTCTCTGCTGGTCAAAGAAGGCGACGTCATCACCCTGTCCGATAAATCCCGCCAGAGCGAGAAATTCAAAGCCATCGAGGAGACCTGCGGCTCCCGCCCCGTCCCCATGTGGCTGGAAATGAACCGTGAAAACTATACCGGCAAAGTCGTTCGGATGCCCAATCGTGACGACATTGATCTCGAGGTTGAGGAACACCTGATCGTTGAGTTGTACTCCAAATAATGTCAGGGTTCTGCGGCAGACAGCGAGAATGGCCGCTGCGCTTTGCGGCGGGTCCCCTGATTGGGTTTGCCGGATGGGTTTTGACAGACTTGGAAACACGATTGTCATGTTGCTGCCCCTTTGGCGTTTCTCGCCGGGGCCGCGATACTGCAAGGAGGGTAACTGAATGATTGAGATTGAAAAGCCAGTAATTGAGACAGCCGAAATGAAGCCGGACGGAACGTACGGAAGATTTGTCTTGGAGCCTCTTGAACGTGGCTACGGCACCACTTTGGGCAATAGTCTGCGGCGGGTGCTGCTCTCTTCGCTTCCCGGTGTAGCAGTGACATCGATCAAGATTGATGGTGTTCAGCATGAGTTTTCTACGGTGCCGGGCGTAAAAGAAGACGTGACCGAGATCGTCCTGAACATGAAGGGCCTTATCGCCAAGATCCACGGCGAAGCTCCCAAGACCGTCCACATTGAGGCGGAAGGGGAATGCGAAGTTACGGCAGGCGATATCAAGGCGGATTCTGAGGTGGAGATCCTGGACCCCGGGATGCATATTGCTACTTTGGGGCCTGGCGCAAAGCTGTACATGGAGATCGTCATCGACAAGGGCCGCGGCTATGTTCCCAGCGAACGGAACAAGCAGAAGCTCCAGAACGTCATCGGCGTGATCCCTGTGGACAGCATTTACACCCCCGTGCTGAAAGTGAACTATACCGTTGAGAACACCCGTGTAGGACAGATTACCGACTATGACAAGCTCACCCTTGAGGTGTGGACAGACGGGACGATTTCCGCCAAGGAGGCCGTTTCCCTGGGAGCCAAGGTTCTCACCGAGCATCTCAATCTGTTTGTGGATTTGTCAGATGAAGTGTACGCAACCGATATTATGGTGGAGAAGGACGACAAGGGCAAAGAAAAAGTCCTGGAGATGACCATTGAGGAGCTTGACTTGTCTGTTCGGTCCTTTAACTGTCTGAAACGCGCCGGGATCAATACGGTTGAAGATTTGATCAATAAATCTGAGGAGGACATGATGAAGGTCCGCAACCTCGGAAGAAAGTCCTTGGAGGAGGTTATGGCCAAGCTGGAAGGTTTGGGCTTCAGCCTCAACAAGGAAGACGAATAACAGGGTAAGGAGTGAAACCGAATGGCAGGCAGCAGAAAACTGGGAAGAACCTCTGACCATAGAAAAGCGATGCTTCGGGCAATGGTAACTTTCCTGCTGGAAAACGGCAAGATCGAAACTACTGTCACCAGAGCGAAGGAAGTCCGCATTATGGCCGAGAAAATGATCACCCTCGGCAAAGAAGGCTCCCTTCATTCCAAACGGCAGGTTTTCGCTTACGTCACCAAAGAGGGCGTTGCGAAAAAGCTGTTTGACGAAATCGCCCCCAAATACGCGGATAAAAACGGCGGTTACACCCGAATCGTGAAGATCGGGCCCCGTCGCGGCGACGCCGCTGAAATGGCGATCATCCAGCTGGTATAATTTTATAGCAGTGCATTGAAAGCCTGCCGCTGTGATGCGGCAGGCTTTTGTCATTCCCGACAGGATCTTCCGAAAAAAGAAGCGGATTATTCACAAAGTTCTCCTTGCTATTGCCAAATAGAAGTTGTATAATAAAACCATCCCAAGGAATGGAGGAATTGCCGTGACCGAACGTCAGCGGAAAAAAAGCGCCCGGATCGTCAGTACGGTGCTGGCTGTGATCGTTATATTGGGCATTATCGCCACCAGCCTGGCAGCGCTTTTTATATAGTCCGGACTATATGGAGGATCGCAGTATGAAGCAGTATGGAATTTACCTGCTGGACGCTGATAACACCCTGTTTGATTTTCTGAAAGCGGAACGCCGCGCCTTTTCCAAAACTTTCGAGTCCCTGGCCGGGGAACCTTGTTCTGAGGAGCTGTACGCATGCTATAACCGTATCAACGCCTCCCTGTGGGAAGCGCTGGAACGCCGGGAAATCACCAAGCCCCAGCTTCAGCAGACCCGGTTTGGGCTGTTTTTGAAAGAACAGGGCCTTTCCGGGGACGGGCTTACCTGGAACGAAACCTATCTGGATCATTTGTCGGAGGGGAACTTCCTTTTTGACGGCGCTTTGGAGGTTTGCCGGGCGCTTTCCCAAAAGGCGGCCCTTTACCTTGCCACCAACGGCATTACCCGGGTCCAGAAAAAGCGGCTGCGGGATTCGGCGATCGCGCCTTATATCCGGGGGATCTTCGTTTCCGAAGAAGCCGGCGCCGAGAAGCCCAGCCCTCTCTATTTCGACTATGTGATGAAGCAGCTGGGAAACCCTGAAAAGAAGCAGATCCTCATGGTGGGGGACTCCCTGACCTCCGATATGGCCGGGGGGATCGCCGCCGGGATTGACACCTGCTGGTATAATCCCCAACGGGCCCCTCTCCCTTCTAACCTGAAAGTGACATGGCAGATCCACAGCCTGGAGCAGCTCCTTCCTTCCAGCATGGAAAGATAGAAAAGAACCTCTGGAATTGCACTATTTTAACAAAGTTCATAAAAATCTATTGCATATCAGGGGAATATATAGTATAATAGAAACATAACATCCCCAAACTTTTTTCAGGAGGAATCAATATGGCCATGCATTTAAATTCTACATATTTGAAAGGATTTATGGCGGAACACGAGCTCACTGCTCTGTCCGGGGCTGTCAAAAACGCCCATGAGGCCCTCCACAGCGGCACTGGCCTTGGCAGCGACTTTTTAGGCTGGGTGGAGCTCCCCACTAATTACGATAAAGAGGAATTTGCCCGGATCCAGCAGGCGGCCGAGAAGATCCGCAATCAGGCGGACATCCTCATCGTCATCGGCATCGGCGGCTCCTATCTGGGGGCCCGGGCCGCGATCGAGCTGCTGAAATCCCAGCTGTACAACAATCTGAAAAAGGACACGCCGGACATCTACTTCGCCGGCAACAGCGTCAGCCCCTCCTATTTGCAGGAGCTTCTGTCCATCTGCGAGGGCAAGGACATTGCCGTCAACGTAATCTCCAAATCCGGCACCACAACGGAACCGGCTCTGGCCTTCCGGGTGTTCAAGGCCCTGCTGGAGAAGAAATACGGCATGGAAGGCGCAAGAGAGCGCATTTACTGCACCACCGATAAGGCGAAAGGCACTTTGAAGGAATTGGCCGACCGGGAAGGCTACGCCACCTTTGTGGTTCCCGACGACGTTGGCGGCCGGTATTCCGTTTTGACCGCCGTGGGCCTGCTGCCCATTGCCGCCGCCGGCTGCGACATCCAGAAGATGATGGAGGGCGCCAAAGCTGCCCAGGACGCCTTTATGAACCCCGATTTGGCGGAAAACGACTGCTACCGCTACGCCGCCACTCGGTTTGCCCTGCATCAGAAGGGCAAATCTGTGGAGATTATGGCCAGCTTCGACCCCTGCTACGCTATGATGGCCGAATGGTACAAGCAGCTTTATGGCGAGAGCGAGGGCAAGGACGGCAAGGGCCTCTATCCTTCCTCGGTGATCTTCTCCACCGACCTGCACTCTTTGGGACAGTTTATCCAGGACGGCTCCCGGATCATGTTTGAGACCTTTGTGGACATCCAGAAACCCAAACAGGATTTCTTTATCGAGGCGGACCCGGAAAACCTGGACGGTTTGAATTTCTTAGCCAACCAGAATATGTCTAATGTCAACCGCAAGGTCATGGAAGCCACTATCCTGGCCCACACCGAAGGCGGCGTGCCGGCTCTGGTGCTGGAGGTCCCGGAAATCAACGAATTTGAATTCGGCTATATGGTGTATTTCTTTGAAAAGGCCTGCGCTATTTCCGGCTACCTCCTGGGCGTCAACCCCTTTGACCAGCCCGGTGTGGAAAGCTACAAGAAAAACATGTTCGCACTGTTGGGCAAGCCCGGCTACGAGGACCGCAAAGCGGATCTGGAAGCCCGGATTTCCAAATAAACGCATCATTCAACTAAGTAAACTATTATAAAATGGAGGGTATGTTATGATTACTCTGATCGTAGGAAAAAAAGGAACCGGCAAAACCAAAATCCTGGTAGACATGGTAGCGGAAGCGGAGAAGGTTTCCAGCGGCAACGTGGTCTGCATCGAAAAGGTGCCGAAACTCACCTATGACATCCCTTCTTCCGTCCGTCTGATGGAAACTTCCAAAGACGAGATCGAAGGCTATGAAGAATTTTACGGGTTCCTGACCGGCGTTCTGGCAGGCAACTTTGACATCACCGATATGTTCATCGACTCCACCCTGCGCATCGGCGGCCGCGACTACGACAAGCTGGGCAAATTCCTCCAGAAGCTCAACAAATCCGTGGGCGACCGGAATGTAAACATCGTGTTCACCATTTCCGCGGACAAGGAAGAACTGCCTGAGTCCGTCACCGCTTTCATCAAATAAGCAGCCAGATTCCATACATCCGGGCTGTCTTCTGCCGGGCATCCGGCGGGGGACGCCCGGTTTTTCTGTAAAATATTTCAGCGAGAAAGGAACCTTTTATGAACCGGCTGGACCTTTTGGATTCCACCCTGCGGGACGGTTCCCAGGGGGAGAATATCAGTTTTTCCGTCAACGACAAACTCAATATCGTCAGGCTTTTAGACGGCCTGGGCATCCCGTATATCGAAGCCGGGAACCCGGCCTCCAACCCCAAGGACCGGGAATTTTTTGAGAAAGCCGCGGGCCTTGCCCTGCAGAACAGCCGGATCGTGGCCTTCGGCTCCACCCGGAAGCCCGGCCTGCCGCCGGAGGAGGACAGCGGCTTGCAGGCTTTGCTGGACGCCGGGACGGACACCCTGGCCATATTCGGCAAGGCCTCGGCCTTCCATGTGGAAAAGGTTCTGCGCACCAGCCGGGAGGAGAATCTGCGGATGGTGGAGGACAGCATCCGGTATTTATTAAGCCATGGGAAACAGGTGTTTTTTGACGCGGAGCACTTTTTCGACGGCTTCCGTCAGGACCCGGAGTATTCCATGGCGGTGCTGGAAGCCGCCCAAAAGGCCGGGGCGGCCTGCCTGGTCCTCTGCGACACCAACGGCGGCACCATGCCTGGGGAGATTTTTGAAACAGTGAAGCGGGTTAAGCAGATGATTTCTGCGCCCATTGGCATCCACTGCCACAACGACGCCGGATGCGCCGAGGCAAACTCCATCCTAGCGGTGCAGGCCGGGGCCGTCCAGGTTCAGGGGACGTTGCTGGGGTTCGGGGAACGGTGCGGCAACGCCAATCTTTCTACCCTGATTCCGTCCTTGCAGGTGAAGCTGGGGTACCGGTGTATCCCGCCGGAAAACCTTCACAATCTGACCCAGTGCGCCCGGGCGGTGGGGGAGGCCGCCAATGTGGTGCTGGACAACGGGATGCCTTATGTGGGCCGCAGCGCCTTTGCCCACAAAGGGGGAATGCACATTGACGGGGTGCTGAAGGTCCCCGCGTCTTTCGAGCACATGGACCCTTCTGCCGTGGGCAATTCCCGCAGCCTCTTGATTTCCGAAGCGGCGGGACGGGCGGCGGTTTCCCGGGTTTTGGGGACCGATGGGAAAGACCCCAGCACTGCCGAGATCCTGCGCCTGGTCAAGGAACAGGAGCACCAGGGGTACCAGTACGAGTATGCCGCCGCCAGCTTGCAGATGCTGGCTATCCGCAGCCGGCCGGATTTCCGCCCTTATTTTACGGTGGTGTATTCCCGCACTATCGGAGAGCAGCGGGGGAATGGGGAAGGCTTGGGGAACGGTTCCTCCGCTGTTGTAAAAATCCAGGCTGGGGACAGCTTTGAGGTCTGCGGCGCGGAAGGGGAAGGCCCCGTCCATGCCCTGGACCGGGCCTTGCGGCAGGCTGTGGGGAAATTTTATCCCAGCGTGGAAAAGACACGGCTGACAGACTATAAGGTAAGGGTCATCGACCCCCAGGACGCCACTGCCGCACGGGTGCGGGTCTTGGTGGAAACTACCGACGGCAAGGACGTCTGGTCCACAGTGGGGGTTTCCCGGGACGTGATCCAGGCCAGCCTGCTGGCCTGCGTGGACGCCTTGGAATATAGGCTCTGGAAGGAGGCACAGCCGTGACCTTGTTTGTATCGGATTTGGACGGCACCCTCATCGGCGGGAAACTGACCATCCCGCCGGACAGCGCGGCGGGGATCAACGCCGCCATTGCCCGAGGGGACGGCTTTGCCGTGGCCACTGCCCGGACGCCCGCCACGGTCAAGGGGATCCTGGAACCGGTCCATGGGGCCCTGCCCGCCATTGTCATGAACGGGGCCGGGGTATTCGACTTTGAAAGGGAAGAGTACATCTGGCTGGCGGAAATGAGCCGGGAAAAAGCCCAAACGGTGCTGGACGCGTTAGACAGTCTTAACATGGACGGCTTTTTGTACACAGTGGACGGCTGCCGCATCAACGTCTATTACCGGGAACTGGAAAACCTGAGCCAGCGGATGTTTTTGGAAGCCCGCACCGGCAAGCCCTATAAAACTTTTTTCCAGGGGGAGGCCCCGGAAAAGGCCCGGCGGGTGTTTTTCTGCGTCATCGACTCGGAGGAACGCACCGCCCGTCTGGCGGCAGCCTTAAGGGAGATACCGGGGCTTAACGTGTTCCATTACCGGGACGTCCACGACCCGGCAAACTGGTATGTGGAAGTGTACGACAAGTCCGCCTCCAAAGCGGTGGGGGTCCGGTTTTTAAAGGAGAAGTTTCACTTTGACCATGTCGTAGCCTTTGGGGACAACTTAAACGACCTGCCCCTGTTTGCGGCGGCGGACGAAAGCTACGCCGTGGCCGGGGCGGTGGAAGAGCTGAAAAACGCCGCTTCCGGCGTCCTGGAGGAACCGGACGTCGGCGCGGTAGGCCGGTTTATCGGGGCTTATGGAAAGTAGGTTTTCGGAATCAATTAGGCTAGAAAAAGGCGGCTCTATCAAAGAGCCGCTAAAACTTTTTGAAAGTAAAACTGCACAATAGAGGAAAATAGAAAGTTTTGGTCAAGCTTGTTTCATGTCGTGAACAAATTCACGACCGCTTGCAGGATTTCCATTCCGTGAACAAAGTTCACGGCGGACAGAGTCCTTGGCCGTTTCCCGCAGGAAACGGAACCTTATCCCTTCGCGCCTCGGGCGCGAACAAAGAGAAAAAAAGGCGGCTCGCAAGCCGCCCGCGGATGACCCCGCGCCGTCATTTTGCTTGCAAAATGACGGGTTAGAATTTTCCAAGTTTTTCTCCACGGTGCATTTGCGCCAGCAAAGCAGAGGCTTCGTACAAATTGCCAAACAACCACATATTCACACATTCCGCAGACGCTTGAAAAAGGAGGTCAGCAGCGCGGCGGATTCCTCCGCCAAAACCCCGCCGCAGACTTCCGGATGGTGGTTGAACCGTTCCCGGAACAGGTCGGTGACGCTGCCGCAGCACCCAGCCTTCCGGTCCGGCGCGCCGTAGACCACCCGTTTGATCCGGGCGTTGATAATGGCTCCGGCGCACATGGGGCAGGGCTCTAAGGTCACATACAGGGTGGCTTTGTGGAGCCGCCAGCCGCCAAGTTTCCGGCAGGCCTCCTCAATGGCTAGGATTTCCGCGTGGGCGGTGGCGCGCTTGTCCAGCTCCCGGCGGTTGTAAGCGGAGGCCACCACCTCTCCGTCCCACACCAAAACGGCCCCGATGGGGGTTTCATCCTGGGAAGCGGCGATTTTTGCCTGCTCTAAAGCCAGGCGCATGTACATTTCGTCTTGCTCTAAAGTTGCCAAAGCAAGGCTCCTTTCTGATTTAACCGATGATTTGGATATGGGAAAAAATCTGGACGATCCACAAAGCGGCGGCAATCAAAAAGACGGCGTTGCTGAAAAACCGCCGGAGTTTGACCGAGATGCGGGTGGCGGTATGGCCGCTGCTGAGGATAAAGGGGTTCCCTTCCAGGTGGCTGAACCGGACAAAGGCCAGCATGCCGATGAGGGTCACAGCCAAAAACAGGAGGATGCGCAGGGTGGAGCTGAGTGTCCCCGGGAAAAGGTGGGGCAGGTTTTCGGAAGCCAGGCTTAAAAGCAGGCAGCAGAACCGGCCCGCCACAGCGGTCCAAACCGAGCCGCTGCGGATCACAAAATATCCCAGCACCAGTCCCAGCAGGAAGGCCCGCAGGTCCCGGCTCAGATTATAGTGGATGAGGCTGAAGCTGAAAGCGGAAACCACAATGGCAAAGGAATCCCCAAACTGCCGCAGGGAGCGCAGGATGACCCCCCGGAATAAAAATTCTTCCAAAATGGCCGGGACCACCAGCACCCGGATGAGATAAAAGGGCACGGCGGCTAAAGCGGCGGGCATGCTGTTTTCCGGATGCAGCTCCACCAGGTGCAGGTTTTGCAGCAGCCCGGCGGAAGCGTCCAGGATAAAGGTGGACACCGCCCATACGGCCATGCACAGGGCGATGCCGTAGGAAAAGGTGTTGGAGGAAGGGCGCCGGGTCAGGGGGACGCTCTTCTTTCGGGGGCGCAGCAGGAACGCGGCCAGGATCAGCGGGATCCCCAGGGACAGGAGGCTCTGGGCGAGCTGCCCCAGTTCCAGATACACGGCCTGGAGGTTCATGGACTGGTACGCCGAATCGCTCAAATAGACAAAGGGTGTAAAAATCAGGTTCAAAAGCACCTGAATGGGATAAACCGAAAACGCGGGGATAAAAAGGATCCCCAGCAATACCAGCCCGATCACGGCGGCGTTTTTCCAAATACCCCGGCTTTCCCGGAACCAGGGGTCCTCGGAAACAAAGCCATACCCATTGACGTAGATATGTCCGGCGGGGGGCGGCGTTTTGCCGCCGGGTGTTTGGTAGTTCATAAAAAACCCCTCCTGGAGAATTGTAGACATAGCGGGACATAAGCCCGGATGAATGATTATTTTCATTATACCACGTCAAATGGGAAAATAATAGAGTTGTTTTGTGAACTTTCTGCCCGGCAGGGCCGGAATTTCCGCACAGGAATGGCTTACAAGGCGCTGCTTTCCTGTGGGAAATACCGCCTGAAAATCCCCCGGACGCCGGCCTGGACATCCCGCAGGGTATCATCGAAATTTCCGGTGTACCAGGGGTCGGCCACTTCCCCGGGGGTGTCGGTGAAATCCAGCAAAAGGAAGACTTTTCCCGCCGGGTCGCCGCCGGCGATCCGGCGGATGTTTTGCAGGTTCCATTCATCCATGCCAATCAGCAGGTCGTACCGGCTGTAATCGGCTTTGGTCAGCTGGCGGGCGGTTTTGCCCGCGCAGGAAATCCCCAGTTCCTGGAGCTTTTTCCGGGTCCCCGGGTGCACCGGGTTCCCGATTTCCTCGGTGCTGGTGGCGGCGGAATCCGCGTGGATCTTGCCCTCTAGGCCCAGCTTCCGGGCGGTGTCGTTTAAGACAAATTCTGCCATAGGCGAACGGCAGATGTTGCCGTGGCAGATAAAAAGTATTTTCATCCTGTTATTCCTTTCTTATTTTGGTTATATACTGACGCCTAAAAACAGGCCCAAGAGGCTGAAGGGGACCAGAATCAGCAGATTCCCGTCATGAGGGACAGCAAGAAGTACGGCCGCGGTTATTCGTTCTGTCCATGCTCCCAGGGCGTATCAAAATCCGTCAGGGCCTTTTCCGGCACGTCATAGTAAAAAATCCGGTCCGGATAGCGTTTGAATAGGCTCCGGCCCCCTTGGTCCCCGTGAATGGAAAGCAGCTCTTCCCGGAATATGGGAGCGAAAATAGTGGGGGACCCGAACCGGTTCCCGGCTTTCACCCGCCCTAAAGGGAGCTCCTGCCTGGCGTATGCTTCCAGAAAGCCATAGAGCAGTTCCCCAGTGAAATACGGCTCATCGCAGACAAAAAAGCAGAAGGCGGCGTCTGCCCTTGCCTTTAAAATTCCCGCCCGCATGGAGGCCGCCATGCCTTCCTCCGGTGGCGGCGCTTCCACCGGGCAAAATCCCCGGCGGAGGGCTTCTTCCCGAATGGCCGGTTCCCTGGTGACCGCCAAGATCCGGCAGAGAGGGGAAACCGCCTGGGCCGCATCGAAAGCGTACTGGAAAAGGGGCTTCCCATCAAAGTCCGCCAGCAGCTTTTTGCCTTCCGATTCCCGGGAGATTGCGGCAAACCGGCGGGAAACCCCGCCGGCCAACAAAATCAGGTCAGTTTTCACGCTTTTTTAAAAGCCCCAGGGCAATCTCTTCCGGTTTGATGGGCAGTTCCCGGAAATAGAGGCCGGTGGCGTTATAAACGGCGTTGGCAATGGCCGGGGCCGGGGTGTTGATGACCAGCTCCCCGATGGATTTCGCGCCGAAGGGGCCGGTGGGCTCGTAGCTGCTTTCAAATTCCACCCGGATCTTTCCGGCGTCCAGGCGGGTGGGGATTTTATATTGCAGGAAGGAATTGTTCATCATATGCCCTGCCTGGTCGTACTGGATGTCCTCAAAAAGGGCCATGCCGATGCCCTGGACAATGCCGCCCTCGGTCTGGACGGTGGCCAGGTTCCGGTTGATGACAGTGCCGCAGTCCACGGCCGCCGCGTAATCCACCACTTCCACCTTGCCGGTTTCCGGGTCCAGGTCGATTTCCGCCATGCCCACCATAAAGGGCGGCGGCGACACCGGGGAGGAATGGGACTCGCTGGCGGAAATGCAGCGGTTGTGGCCGTCAAAGCTGGCGTAACCGATTTGGGAGAGGGTTACTTCCTTGTCTGCGCCCGGCTGGAACACCCGTTTGCCGTCAAATTCCGCGGCTTCCGGGTCGATGCCCAGCAGTTTCGCGCCGGTTTCCAGGATTTTCTGCCGGAGCTTTTCGCAGGTTTTCACCACGGCCATGCCGGTGACATAGGTGGTGGAGGAGGCGTAGGAGCCGGTGTCATAGGGAGACTGGTCGGTGTCCACCCCCCGGACGGCGATCCGGTCGATGTCGCAGTCCAGGCAGTCGGCGGCCATTTGGGCCAGGATGGTGTCGCAGCCCGTTCCCATGTCGGTGCAGCCCACCAGCAGGGTGTAAAAGCCGTCGTCGTTTAAGCGGATCTCTACGCTGGCGATGTCCACTCCGGAAATGCCGCTGCCCTGCATGGCCATAGCCACGCCGACGCTGCGGATGTGGCCGTTTTCCAGGACTTTGGCCGGGAATTTTTCCTGCCAGTTCATCATTTCCTTGGCTTTGGCCATACATTTGTCCAGGGTGCAGCTCTGGCAGGTTTCGTTATAATAGGTGCGCATGACCTGGCCTTCCAGCACCATGTTTTTCTCCCGGATGGCGCAGGGGTCCATGCCCAGCTCCGCCGCCATTTCGCTGACGGCGGATTCCACGGCGAAGATGCCCTGGGTGGCCCCGTAGCCCCGGTAGGCCCCGCCGCCCATGGTGTTGGTGTAAACCACGTCGCAGGAGAACCGGGCCGCCTCAATGCCCCCGTAGAGGGACAGGGATTTGTGGCCCACTAAGCCGATGGTGGTGGGGCCGTGCTCCCCGTAGGCCCCGGCGTTGGACAGGGCGTACAGGTCGATGGCCCTGATGACGCCGTCTTTGGTTGCGCCGATGCGGACGGTCATCTGCATCTGGTGCCGGGGGGAGCCGTTGGTCATGGATTCCTCCCGGGTGTAGACAATGGCCGCCGGACGGCCGGTTTTTAAGGTGACAAAAGCGGGGTACACCTCGCTGACGGCGCTTTGCTTGGCCCCGAAGCCGCCGCCGATGCGGGGCTTCACCACCCGAATCTGGGATTTGGGGATTTCCAGAGCATTGGAGAGGATCCGCCGCACATGGAAGGGGACCTGGGTGGAGCTCACAAGGCTCAACCGCCCGTATTCGTCCAAATAGGAGTAGGTGCGGAAGGTTTCCATCATGGCCTGGTTGTTGGCCTTGGTCCGGTAGGTGCGGGTGAGCACCACGTCGCACCGGCTGAGGGCTTCCTCCACATCGCCCACCTCAAACACATCGGTGCTGCAAAGGTTCCGGCGGTTGTCCGCCCCAACAGGGCAGAGGGCTTTGAAGTCCTCCTCCGGATGCACCAAAATGGGGTTGTCCTTGGCCTTGGTAAAGTCCAGCAACGGCTCCCGGACGTCGTATTTCACCTTGATGAGATTCATGGCCTTCAAAGCGGCGGCTTCCGTTTCGGCGGCAATAATGGCCACCGGGTCCCCGGCGCAACGCAGATGCCTGTCCAGAATCAGCCGGTCGTAGGGGCTGGGCTCCGGATAGGTCTGGCCCGCCGTGGTGAACCGGGATTTGGGCACATCGTGGTAAGTGAAAACGGCGGCCACCCCCGGAACCTTCAAGGCCGCCGCGGTGTTAATGTCCTCAATAAAGGCGTTGGCATGGGGGCTGCGGAGAAGTTTTACCACCAGGGTATTCTGGGGAATCAAATCGCCGGTGTAGACCGGCTTGCCGGTGACCAGGCTCATGGCATCCTTTTTCCGGACGCGGCTGTTGACATAGCTCATTTGCTCCCCTCCTGTTTCCATGCCAGATATTTTTTGATCGCCCGCAGCTGGCTTTGGTAGCCGGTGCAGCGGCAGAGGTTTCCGGCCAGGTATTCCTGGATTTCCTGTTCCGTGGGATTTTCCAGCTCCTTCACCATGGCCAGGACGTTCATAATGAAGCCGGGGCTGCAAAAGCCGCACTGCTCGCCGCCTTCGTCAGCTAAAAAGCCGCCGAATTCCTCCGCCTCTTTTTGCAGGCCTTCCAGAGTTGTGACGGATTTGCCGTCGGCCCGGACCGCCAGGACGCTGCACGACAGCACCGGCTTGCCGTCCAGATGGACGGTGCAGAGGCCGCAGTTGGAGGTTTCACATCCCCGTTTGACGGAATAGCAGCCGTGGGCCCGGAGAAAATCCAACAGAACTAAATCCGGGGCTACATCTTCCGTATAATTTCTTCCGTTAATATTGACTGTAATCTGCATCATTCCACCTCCCGCAGACGGTTGACCGCCCGTTTGGCCAAAACGCCGGCCAAATGGCGGCGGTATTCCGCGCTGGCCCGCATATTGCTCCCAAAAGGCAGGGACTGGGCCTTTTCTATAATGGTTTCCATGGGGTTGGAGAGGGAAAGCCCCTCCACTGCCAGGGCCCGCATGGGCCGCCCGCCGATCACCAGCCGCAGGTTGCCTTCTAAGGAAGACGCGGCGCAGGTCAGGACGGGGATGTCCGTTTCGGTGTTGCGGAAGCTCTCGTAAACCGCTTTCCGGCCGGTTTTGCGGACAATGACCCGGGCCAAGATGTCCCGGTCATAGGGCATAGCGGCGTACTGGGCCAGAGGCATGACCCCGGCCCCGGCCAGCTCCACGTCGCAATCCAGGGCCAAGAGCCAGGTGAGGACGTCCGAGAACCCGAACCGGGAATAAAGGCTGCCGCCTAATGTGGCGCAGTTCCGGAACTGCACCCCTACAATGTGCCGCGTCATGTCGGCAAAGCCGGAGCCGAACGCCTCTTTCAGGCGCGCGTCCGTTTCCAGCTGGCGCAAAGTCACCATGGCCCCCAAAACAAAGGACTCCCCGGTTTCTTCAATGGTGTCCAGCCCCAGGCCGGACAGGTCGATTAAAGCGCCGATGCGTCGTTTGCCCATTTTCATCCAGCACCCGCCGCCCAAAACGGCGCTGCTTTTCTTTTGGTTCAGGGCATAGGCTTCCTCCAAAGAGGCGGCCTTTACATATTGCTGTGCTGTAAACAAGTTACAGCCTCCTTTCGTGTTTCCAGTAAAAATATCCGTCCGATGATAAGGTGAAATGTTCCCCGTAAAGGGGTTTGAGCGTTTGACAAAGGGCTTCCCCAAAGTCCGGCGAAGCCGGAACATAGATAGTTTGTCCTTCCACCAGAACCAATGCCCCGTCCCCGTAGCTGAAAGCCAGGTTGGGGTCGTGGACGCTTAACAGGGCCGCTTTTTGCTCCCGGCGCACCAGATTTTGCAGGATTTGCAGAAAATCCTGCTGGCGTTTTACATCCAGGCTGGCCGTTGGCTCGTCCAACAGAAGGAGGGGGGCGTTCTGCACCAGGGATTGGGCCAGGGCCACCAACTGGCGCTCGCCGCCGCTTAGCCGGTCCATTGGTCGGTTGGCCAGATGGGGAATGCCCAAGGTTTCCATGGCAGACCGGGCCAGTTTGCGGTGGGTTTCGCCGGGGACTTCCCCCCATTTTAAGCAGGGCGCTGCCCCCAGCGTGGCATATTCCTCCGCCGTCATATCCGTGGGCCGGATATCCTGAGGGAGATAGCTTATCTGCCTGGCCCGTTCCCGGGGAGAAAGACGGGTGAGGGACCTGCCGTTCCAGGTGATTTCCCCGAAATCCGATGGGATCAGGCCGCAAATGGCCCGGATTAGGGTGGATTTTCCCGCGCCGTTTGGCCCCAAGAGGAAAAAAAGCCCGGTTTCCGGAAGGGTAAATGTCACGTTTTGCAAAATCTTCCGCCGGTTCAGTGAAACGGAAAGGTTTTGGACAGAAAGACTCATGATTCCCCACCGCCTTTCCGCCTGGCGGCCCGGATAAGCAGCCCGCACAGGAACACTGCCCCAAAGAGGGAAGTGAAGATGCTCACCGGGATTTCCACAGTGGACAAAGCCCGGGCACAGAGGTCGGCGGCCATTAACAGAATCCCGCCGGTAAAAAAGCAGGCACCCATGTTCTTTGCCATATCCCTGCCGCCCAAAAGCCGCAGGATGTGGGGGGCCAGCAGCCCGATCCAGCTGACCACCCCCGCCGCCGAAACCACCGCCGCCACCAAAACTGTGGCGCAGATGACCGCCAGGAGCCGAACCCGGGAGGGCTGAATCCCTAAGCTTTGGGCCTGGTCGTCCCCCAAGGACAGGAGCTTTACCCGGAACCGCCCGCCGTACAATAACAGATGGGCGGGAATCACAAGGAGGGCTACGACGCTTACTTCATCCCAACCGCTGATGTTCTGGAAGCTGCCCATGAGCCAGTATTCAATGGAAGCCAGCTGTTTTTCCGGGTCCGCCAGGAATTTTAAGAGCATGAGAACCGCCGAGGAAATGCTGCCCACTACAATGCCCGCCAAGACCATGCCCAACACCCGGTTATGGCGCACAAAGGAGGACAGAAACAGGGCGAAGGCCACTGTCAGGATACCGCAGGCAAAGGAGCACAGGGGGAGCGTCCATCCCGGCAGGAACAGGAGGGCCAGCACTGCCCCCACGGAACAGCCGCTGGCAACCCCCAGCACATCCGGGGAAACCAAAGGGTTCGAGAAAACCGTCTGGAACACCATACCTGAAACGGCCAAGGCCCCGCCGCTTACAGCAGTCAGCATCACCCGGGGCAGGCGGATGTCCCAAAACACCCCCGCCGCCGTTTGAGAAGGGGGATTTCCTAATAAAATGCCGCCCATATCCGCCAAAGACAAGGAATACCGCCCAAGGCATGCCGAAAGGACGAGCATCCCCGCCCACAGGGCCAATGTGCCCCAAAAGCGTTTGTTCAATGCCCGTCCCTCCTTTATTTTGGATCATTCAGCCGTGTATTCCATGCCGAAATAGGTTTCATAAAATTCCGATGCGGCGGTTTCCACTTCCTCCGCCGTCACCACATCCGGGTGCAGCTGGTTGGCAAGCCACAAAATGCCCAGCACGCTGGAGGCGGTGGGGTAGTCCCAGGCCTCTATTTCGCCGGGGAAAATCATAACACTCTCGTCCGCATCCTGAACGGCGGAAAGGCTTGCAAAACGTTCATCCGCCAGAAATTCGTCCCGGGTGTAGTCGCTGTAGGACACCAAGAAGATCTTGTCCGGGTCCCAGCTTACCAGCTCTTCCGCGGTAATGTCCGCCCACTGGGCGCTGTCCATGGACGCCGCGGCATTGACGCCGCCGGCCATTTCGATCAAATCGTTCTGGTACATGCCGGAACCGGCGGTGCGGAGCATATCGCTGCCGGCAATATAAACGGTGGGTTTGTCTTCCAAATTGGCGGTACGGGCGGAAACATCCTCCATGACCTCATGGTAATAGGAAACAAGCTGCCCGGCCTTTTCCGCACAGCCAGTGGCCAGGCCCAGCATTTCCACGGTTTCCAAGAAGGTGGGCATAGTTTCCGGATCAATGACGGCCACGGGGATATTCAGCGCCTCAAACTGCTCCACGGAGTCCTTTAATTTCAAGGGGAGGACCACCAGGTCCGGCTCCAAAGCAGCGGTTTCCTCCACATTGACCCCTTTGCCGGAGCCTACGGCGGGAAGCTTTAACAGTTCCGGGAAAGCTTCGGTGTAAAGGGGGCGGGTCTCCGCCTTCATTTCAATGCCCACCAGCTTGTCCTCCGCGCCGATGGCGGCCAGAAGGGAGGTGGACAGGTAATACACGGAAACCACCTTTTCCGCAGGCTTTTCTAAGGTTACGGTCCGGCCGGCGTGGTCGGTGAAGGTAATGAGGGAGGTTTCCTCCGCTTTGCTTTCCTCGGAGGGTTCCGCGGGGGCTTCGGAGGATACGGCGGCGGTCGAGGAAGAAGTTTCCGTCTGGGCGCACCCGGCCAAGGCCGAAAGGGCCAGCAGGGAAGCTAAGGTCAGGGAGAGGAACTTTTGCAGTTTCATCGAATCAATCCTTTCTTTTATTGTAGCAAAAATACTTTGCCTTGTCGATAGGGAGAACGGACGGGTTTTAGGTGGAAAAAGGGCCGCCTGCAACGCACCGGCATTACAGACAGCCCCGGAAATCCTGTCGGAATTATTCTTTGTCTTTGGGAAGGATCAAATTCATCACCGTCGCGATGACGAAGGTCATGATGATGCCGTTCTGGGCGAAAATCTGGCCCACCCAGGCGGGCATCTGGTCCAGCGCGCTGGGAACCATGCCGATTCCTACGCCCAGGCCTAAAGCCAGGGCCACGATCATGCCGTTGCGGCCGTTTAATTTTTCCCGCTGCAAGGACTGCATGCCGCTGACCAGGATCATGGCGAACATGATGACGGCGGCGCCGCCCAGCACCGACTGGGGCATGGCGGAGAAGATGGCCGACAATTTGGGAATGAAGCCGCAGAGGAGTAAGAACACGGCCCCGGTCATGATGCAGAATCGGTTCACCACCTTGGTGACAGTGACCAGGCCCACGTTCTGGCTGAAGGAGGTGTTGGGCAGGACGCCGAAGAGGGCGGCCAGCAAGCTGCCCACGCCGTCGGCGATGACGCCGCCGGAAAGCTCCTCATTGGTGGGCTCCCGGTCTAAGCCGCCGTTGGTGATGCCGGAAATGTCGCCCACCGTTTCCACGGCGGTGGCCACGAACATAATGGCCATGGCGATCATGGCCTGCCAGTGAAATTCCATCCGCATATCCAGAAGGAAAATGGGCTTGGGCAGGCTGAACCAGGCGGCGTCCGCAATGGGCTGGAAGTCCACCATGCCCAAGGCGATGGCAACCAGGTAGCCTACGACAATGCCGATTAAAATAGCGGAAACGCTTAAGAAGCCTTTGGTGAATTGCTTCAGCACCACAATGACCACTACCACAATGAGGCCCACCAGCAGATGCTTCCAGTGGCCGAAGTCCGGCGCGCCGGAGCCGCCGGCGAAATAGTTAATGCCAACGGGCAGCAGGGACAGGCCGATGGACATGATGACCAGGCTGGTGACAACGGGGGGGAACAGCTTTTTCAGGGGTTTGATGAAGAAGCCCAGGATGATTTCCAGAATGGCGCCGGTTAAGGACGCGCCGATAATGGCGCCGTAGCCGAAATTGCTGCCGATGGATTTGCAGGTGCCGATAAATCCGGAGCTGGTGCCCATGACCACCGGCAGGCGGCAGCCCACCTTCCAGATGGGATACAGCTGAATTAAAGTGACCACACCGGCGATGAACATGGAATTTTGGATCAATGTGGTTTTGAGCCCAACGTCCATGTTCAGCATCCCGCAGATGATCAGCAGAGGGGACACGTTTCCCAAAAACATGGCCAGGACATGCTGGATGCCCAGGGGGATGGCCCGGGAAAGGGGGACCCGCCCGTCCAGGCGGTAAACGTTTTGTACTGACATAAAAAATCTCCTTACCGTTTTTTGCGCGCTGCCAGCAGGGCTTTTGTTCCCGCGGCCGGTGAGGATGACAAAACAAAACGCCTGCCCCGGGGTAACTCGTGGATGGCGTTTGATTTCCTTGGCGCGTAGTCTTCCGGATTCGGCCGGAAGGTAGAAACAATCAGCCCATTTTGCTGAAAATATACGCTCTGTTTATCTTTAGTTTACCATATTTCGGCCCGGTTCGCCAGCCTTTTTCAAAAAATCCATGAAACCGACAAAATCTGTTCAAATCTTTTCAAAAAGGACGTGCAGAACATAGGAAAATCCCGCTTTCCGGTTGCCAGCCCATGGGAAAAATGATATAATGAAAGATAATTTTACTAGAAGCATTTGCGTTTTGCCGAGAAAACGCGCGGAGATAAAATTTTAAAAAAGGAGTCGGCGGATTATGGAACTGTTGAAACAGCGGATCTTACAGGATGGAAAGGTGAAGGAGGGCGGCGTTTTGAAGGTGGACAGCTTTTTGAACCACCGGATGGATATTTCCCTTTTGCAGGAAATCGGCAAGGAGTTCCGACGGCGGTTCCCCCAGCCGGAAATCAACAAGATCCTGACCATCGAGGCCTCCGGCATCGGCATCGCCGCCATTACGGCCCAGTATTTCAATAACGCCGATGTGGTGTTCGCCAAGAAAACCAAGTCCAAGAACCTGGACGGGGAGCTTTACACGGTGCCGGTGCGCTCCTACACCCGGGGCGAGCTTTTTGAGGTGCAGGTGGCCAAGCGTTATTTAGACGAAAACGACTGCGTTCTGGTCATCGACGACTTTTTGGCCCACGGCCAGGCTCTAAAGGGGCTCATGGAAATCGTCCGCCAGTCCGGCGCGAAGCTGGCGGGCTGCGGCATTGTCATCGAGAAGGGCTTCCAAAGCGGCGGGGAGCACCTGCGGGAGCAGGGCGTGAACCTCCAGTCCTTGGCCATTGTGGATTCTATTGAGGACGGGGTCATCACCTTCCGGAAAGATTGAGATTTTCCGGACGCAATTTGTTCAAAAAGCGGAAATATCCGTCCTTTGTGGAAATACACTTGACTTTAAGTGGAAAATATGGTAGAGTATTTTCCAGAACAACTGAATCAGGACAAATGATGTTTGTAGGAAAAAGCGTGAGCTTGCCGAAGGAGTAACACTCTCAGGCGCCCGGATGCCGGGTGAGGACTATAAACGGATGCGGCTCTGGAGAACCCCGTTTCATCGGGTGCCGAAGGTGCAAGGCGGCAAAACCGCTAATCTCTCAGGCAAAAGGACGGAGCAGAAAAGACGGAAGCTGCCGGCATTTCGCCGGTTTACCGCTGTTTTTCAGAGCCGGATGAGCCTTTCTTTGGTTTATCCGGCTTTTTCATTGCCCGGCCCCTGATTTGGAAAACAAAACAGGAAAGGGAATCGAAGTATGCAGCAGTTTACGGAAATCATCCAAGCCATCAGCGACTTTTTCTGGAACAACATCCTCTTGTTCCTCCTTTGCGGCACCGGCATTTATTTCACCATCCGGCTGAAATTCGTCCAGGTGCGGAAATTCGGGGCCGGGTTCAAGCGGGTATTCGGCGGGTTCAGCCTCCGGGGCAAAAAGGCCGACCATCGGGGCATGAGCTCCTTCCAGGCCCTGACCACCGCCATTGCCGCCCAGGTGGGCACCGGCAATATCACCGGCTGCGCCACGGCGTTGGCCTCCGGCGGGCCGGGAGCCATTTTCTGGATGTGGGTCAGCGCCTTTTTCGGCATGGCCACCATTTACGGCGAGGCGCTGCTGGCCCAGAAATTCCGGAAGGTGAAAGACGGCCAGATTACCGGCGGCCCCATTTACTACATCCGGGCGGCTTTCCGGGGCAAATTCGGCAAAATCTTGGCGGGCTTCTTTTCCATCGCCATTATCCTGGCTTTGGGCTTTATGGGCAACATGGTCCAGTCCAACTCCATCGGAACCGCCTTCCAGAACGCCTTCGGCATCCCGCCTCTGGTGGTGGGCGTATTCGTGGCGGCAATCGCCGGGTTTATTTTCCTGGGGGGCGTCAAGCGGCTGGCCTCCGTCACGGAAAAGCTGGTGCCCGTTATGGCGGCCTTTTACATCGTCGGCTGCTTGGTCATTTTAGTCATCAACCACGACATGGTGCTGACGGCTTTCCAGCAGATCTTCGTGCTGGCCTTCAAGCCCCAGGCCATCGCAGGCGGCGTGGCCGGCGTCACGGTCAAGGAGGCCATGCGCTACGGCGTGGCCAGAGGTCTTTTCTCCAATGAGGCCGGTATGGGCAGCACGCCCCACGCCCACGCTCTGGCCAAGGTGAAAAAGCCGGAGGAGCAGGGGGAAATCGCTATGATCGGCGTCTTTATCGACACCTTTGTGGTGCTGACCCTGACCGCCCTGGTGATCCTCACCTCCGAGATGCTTTCCTCCGGCGAAACCGGCACCACCCTGGCTCAGATGGCCTTTAACGAGGCCTTCGGCTCCTTCGGCAACATCTTTGTGGCCATCTGCATGCTGTTCTTCGCCTTTTCCACCATTATCGGCTGGTACTTTTTCGGGGAGGTCAACGTCCGGGCCATGTTCGGTAAAAAGGCCATCCCGGTGTACAGCGCCATCGTCATTGTGTTCGTGCTGGTGGGTTCGGCGCTGAAGGTGGATCTGGTGTGGAACCTGTCCGACCTGTTCAACGGCCTCATGGTCATTCCCAACCTCATCGCCCTCCTGGCCCTGTCCGGGCTGGTGGTGCGGATCTCCAAGGGGATCAAAGGGAAAAAGGACGACCAACGGTTCCCGGACGACCCGGAAGTTCAGAAGCTCATGGCGGAAGAATCGGAAAAATAAAAACGCAGGGACATCCAAAGGGGGTGTCCCTGTTTCTTTTACTGGTTTTGCAGGGCCGCAATCAATGCGGGCGGGTCGATGAGGTTATAAAGGGTGTATTCCTTTCCGAATCCGTCGGTGTAGGGGATGTCGGAAGAAGTTTCCATGGCCAGCGTGTAAAATTCCTCCGGGGTGATGTCCGGCTTCACCTGCTTAGCCAGGGCGTAAACGCCGGCCAGATAAGGCGTTGCCCAGCTTAAGCCGCCGTTCACGTAGTTTACATAATCCTCTGTGCCGGTGGGGGAAGCGGTGGCCCGGAAATCCATGGGAACCATCAGAAATTCTTGGAAGTCACTTGGAGAACGCTCATAGTCATCTGCGAAAAATGTCCCCGGCCGGTAGGCGGAACGGTCGTCCGGGTTGGATAGTGGATCGCGGGAGGTACCCATAAAATCCATAGAATAGTTTTCTTTTATAGCAACGGTAACGACAAAAATGCCTTCCTCTTTTGCACGGTCAATTAAAGATTCCATTTCGGCGGCGCCGGGTAAATCAGACGTCCAGCCCCGGGAAATGGTAATGACGTCCAGCTTGTCCTCCTCCGGAAGAAGTTCGTTCAGGTCCAGCAAATAGGTCAATCCTTCAATGAAGGGAGCCATATTTTCTCCTGATTTGCCAAAATCATGAGAAACATAGTAAAGATTGGCTTCGGGGGCCACGCCTACAGTGCCGCCCAGGGCGATGGAAGCCACACCAGGGCCATGCATGGAGGCACATAATTCATAATCCAATGTATTGAGCTCTTTGTACATTTTCAGACGATCTTTGTACTCCACATGGCCGGTGAGAAGCGGCTGGTCCACGATGCCGATATTGATCCCTTTGCCGGTGATGCCCTGTTCGTGGAGGGAACGGACGCCTAGGCCGGGGTTGCGGTTCCGGTCCATGATCTGCTGGGGATCGAAGCCCTCGGGCAGGCTGTCCGGCCAGACGGTTTTGCTGTCAAACTGGGTGTAAAGCAGCTTGTCCATGCTGTTTGAAAGATTTTCGCCGGAAAGGTCGCAGCAGCGGGCGTCGGGAAATTCCGCGGAAAGGTCAAATTCAATCATATCAGAAAAATCCGCGACAGAGGTGCTTTCGTCCATGGCCAGCTGGCCGCCGGGGAGGAGCTCCTCCTCCGTAAAGGTATAGGACAACGGGATATTTTCTTCCGGCTCGCTGGGCTCGGCGGAAGAAGCTGTACTGCTTTCTTCTATGGATCCTTCCGGCAGAGAGGATCCTAGGGCGCTGGATTCCGCCGGCCCCGAGGGTTCCGGGTTCCCGCCGCAGGCCGACAGGGCCAGCAGGCAGACGCACAGCAGAAGGGGCGGCATTTTTTAGAAAAAGGTAATGGAATGCACTCCTTATTTTATATCAAATTGATACGATTTTCTTTTACTATAATCCTGCGGAAGGGAAAAGTCAAGGCTTTTTCCCAAAGATTTTGTCGATTGCCTTGCGGACGCCGGAAAATTGTGCTACACTATTTTTATAAGAATATCAGAGGAACGGAGGAATCCCAGAAACCCCGGGCAAGCGGGTTTTGGGAAACATTTGCCATGCCATTTTTTACGAAAACCCCCGGCGGCATCACCCATCTGGTGGTGGGGCTGGGAAATCCGGACAAAAAATACCTGCGGACCCGGCACAACGCCGGATTCATCGCCGTGGACGAAATCGCAGCATCCTTGGGCGTGACGGTGGACAAGAAGAAATTCGACGCTTTGGTGGCGGACGTGTCCCTGGGAGGGGAACGGGTGCTTTTGATGAAGCCCCAGACCTACATGAACCTTTCCGGCGTGGCGGTGGAAAAGGCCGCGTCCTTCTATAAGATCCCCCCGGAGAACGTCATCGTCCTCTTTGACGACATCTCCCTGGACGTTGGGCGGGTGCGCATCCGCCGCAAGGGCAGCCACGGGGGGCACAACGGCATCCGCAGCATTGTGGACTATTTGCAGTCGGAGAATTTCCCCCGGGTGAAAATCGGGGTGGGAGAGCGCCCCAACCCTAACTACGACCTGGCCGATTGGGTGCTGTCCGTCTTTACGGAGGAGGAAATGAAGGGCATCCGGGAGGTTTCCTCCCACTGCCGGGAGATCGCGGAGCTGATCCTCCAGGGGAAAATCGACCAGGCCATGAACCGCTACAATTCTTAAGGGGGTTGTTTCTTTGAAAATGTACGCCACGGTGGCAAGGAGGCTCACCCAGTTCGCCCAGCTTATAGAGGACCTGAAAACCGGCCGCACTCCGGCGCTGTGCGTGGGGCTTTCGGCCATCCACAAGGCCCATTTCATTGCGGCCGCGGCGGAGGAGCTGGGGAGGCCCATTCTGGTGGTGACCCAGGACGAGGTGGCGGCGGCCAGGCTTGCCGCAGACATCAACGCCATGCTGGAGGAGGAAGCCGCCGTTTTGTTCCCCTACCGGGAATTTGTTTACCGGCAGATGGAGGGGGTTTCCACCGAATACGAGCAGGTGCGGCTGGGGGTATTGTCCCGGATCGCTGCGGGGGAAGTGAAGATCGTCACCGCTTCCATCCACGGGGTCATGAGCCGGACCATCCCCAAAAAGGTTTTGCTGGAAAACACCTTCACCATCAGCCCGGAACAGTCCATCCCTTTGGAGGAACTGGTTTCCCGGCTCTCAAAGTCCGGGTATATCCGCCGGGACCAGGTGGACGGGGTGAGCCAGTTTTCCGTCCGGGGCGGCATTTTGGATGTGTTCCCGCCCAAAGAGGCGAACCCGGTGCGCATCGAGTACTGGGGCGACGACATCGACACCATGTCCTATTTCGAGCTGGATTCTCAGCGGCGCACCGACCCGGTGGACAGCCTTTCCATTTCCCCGGCCAACGAGGTGGTGTTTGGAGAAGGGGAGCTTTTCACAAAGCTCACGGATTTTTGTGGAAAACTCGGGGACAAAAAAGTCTTTGAGGCGGCCAAGGCGGTGTTGCAGAAGGACATCGAACGGTTAGATTCCGGCATGGAGCTGGATTCCCAGGATAAATATTTCCCATTAGCTTACGACACCTTCGACACGGTGGCGGATTACTTTGAGGACGCGCCGGTGTTTTTGAGCGAACGGTCGGAGATGCGGGAAAACGCCCGGGGGCTTTTCTGGCAGTACAGCGAGGACATGAAAATCCTGCTGGATGAGGGGCAGCTCTGCAAGGGACTGGACAGCTACCTCTTAAGCCCGGAACAGGCGGAGGCCCGGCTCATGAAGCACCGGGTGGCCATGCTGGACACCTTTGCCCGGGCGGGTTCCGGGGATGGGCTCAAGGACTTAATGAACATCAGCCCCTTGCAGTCATCCGGCTGGAACGGAGATTTGAAGCTCCTGCACAGCGACTTGATGCCCCTGCTGGAAGAGGGCTACTGCTGCGCCGTGTTGGCGGGGACGCCCAAGGCTGCGGCCAATCTGGCCTCCGACCTGTCCAAAATGGGATTGCCGGCCTCTTACGTCAAGGATCTGAAAGCTATCCAGTACCGGAAGGTGCTGGTGCTGGCCGGGACCTTGTCGGCGGGGTTCGAGTACCCTCAGATCAAATTTTCCCTGACCACCACCGGCAAGGCCGTCACTGTTGCCGCCGCCCCGCCTAAAAAGCGCAAGGGGGAGGAGATCAAGTCCCTTTCCGACTTGACGGTTGGGGATTACGTGGTGCATGTGTCCCACGGCATCGGGATTTTTGACGGCATCCACAAGCTGGATTTGCACGGCATTGTCAAAGACTACATTAAAATCAAATACGCCGGGGCGGACACCCTGTATGTGCCGGTTACCCAGCTGGACTTGGTCAGCAAGTACATCGGTCCCCGGGAGGATTCCAAGATCAAACTGAACCGGCTGAACTCCGGGGAGTGGCAGAAAACCAGGGCTCGGGTCAAAAAAGCCGTGGACGAAATGGCCGACGAGCTCATTGCTCTGTACGCCCAGCGGATGAAGGTGAAAGGCTACGCCTTTTCCCCGGACACCGATTACCAGCGGGATTTTGAGGCCCATTTCGATTATCAGGAAACCGACGACCAGCTGCGGTGCATCGCCGAGATCAAGGCGGACATGGAGAAGGAGACCCCCATGGAACGGCTGCTGTGCGGGGACGTGGGCTTCGGCAAAACCGAGGTGGCCCTCCGGGCGGCTTTTAAGTGCGTCATGGACGGCAAGCAGTGCGCCATCCTCTGCCCCACCACCATCCTGGCCTGGCAGCATTACCAGACCCTGATCCACCGCATGGGCAATTTCCCGGTGGAAATCGAGCTGCTTTCCCGGTTCCGTTCCCCCAAGGAGCAGAAGGCCGTGGTGAAGAAGCTGGAAACCGGCCGGGCGGACATTGTGGTGGGGACCCACCGGCTGGTGTCCAAGGACGTAAAGTTCAAGGACCTGGGCCTGGCCATCATCGACGAGGAACAGCGGTTCGGGGTGGCCCACAAGGAACGGTTCAAGCAGATGCTGGCCGGGGTGGATATGCTGACCCTGTCGGCGACCCCTATCCCCCGGACCTTAAATATGGCCATGTCCGGCATCCGGGACATGAGCGTCATCGAGGAGCCGCCCCAGAACCGCCACCCCATTCAGACCTATGTGCTGGAATACGACGAGGGGGTCATTATGGAGGCCCTGCGCCGGGAACTGCACCGCAGCGGCCAGGCGTATTACATTTACAACAATATTGAAAATATCCACAGCCGGGCGGCACAGATCAAGGCGGCCATTCCGGAAGCCCGCATCGGGGTGGCCCACGGGAGGATGGCCGAGGAGGAGCTCTCCAAAATCTGGAAGCAGATGATCGACCAGGAGCTGGACATATTGGTCTGCACCACCCTCATTGAAACGGGCGTGGACGTTCCCAACAGCAACACCCTGGTGATCGAAAACGCCGACCGGCTGGGGCTTTCCCAGCTGTACCAGCTCCGGGGTCGGGTCGGGCGGTCTAACCGCCGGGCCTTCGCTTACTTTACCTTCCAGAGAGGGAAAGTGCTGTCCGAGGTGGCCACTAAGCGGTTAAACGCCATCCGGGAGTTTACGAAATTCGGTTCCGGGTTCCGGATCGCCCTGCGGGATTTGGAGATCCGGGGGGCCGGGAACATCCTGGGCACCCGCCAGCACGGGCACATGGAGGCGGTGGGGTACGACATGTACCTGCGGCTCCTTTCCCAGGCGGTGGCCGAAAAGCAGGGGAAAGCCCCCGAAACCCAGGCGTCCGCCGAATGCCTGGTGGATATCCAGCTGGAGGCCCACATCCCCGAAACCTACATTGACAACCTGGCCCAGCGGATCGACGTGTACCGGAAGATCGCTTCTATTAAAGATGAAGCGGACAGCATGGACATCCTTGACGAGCTCATCGACCGGTTCGGCGAGCCGCCCCAGGCGGTGAAAGGCTTGGTGGATGTGGCCCTGCTGCGGAACACGGCGGCCCGGTTCGGGTTCAAGGAAATTACCCAGAAGGCGGACGCTTTGCAGATGATCCCGGAAAAGCTGGACATCAATCTGGCGGGGGCGCTGTCCGCCCGGATGAAGGGGCGGGTGACGGTCAACGCCGGAGCGCAGCCTTTTGTTTCGGTGAAGCTCAAAGGCCAAAGCTCCTTGGACACCCTGCGGGAGGTCATGGGCCAGCTGCAGGCCATTGAAAAGGACTGGAAGCAGGCCGCCGGGAAATGAGCCATCCGGAACGGAAACAGAACCGGTTAATGGGGTACGATTATAGTCAAAACGGGGCGTATTTCATCACGGTATGCGTTCAGAACCGGGCGGAAATATTAGAAAAAATTGTGGGGGACGGCGTTGTTCCCGCGTTGATATCCACGTTAAAAAGAATGATTCATAGGAAAATTGGATTCCCCATATTCCAGCGGTCCTATCACGACCACATTATCCCCAATGAACGGGAATATGAGAAATTCTGGAATTGCATTGACGAGACCCGTTATGCTGGGAGAAAGATTGTTTTTATCCGGGTAACGGGAAAACATCTGTAACGAGTGAAAGAGAATACTAGAAAATAAAACTTTCAAAAGAAGTGGGACCCTTTCTACAGCGGCGCAGCTTGTCGCGTCGCTCCAGCGGTACCGAACGGCGCTTTACAGCCGCGTCGTCAATAATAAAGGAGTTGTTAGTTATGCAGAATTTTACCTTCCACACGCCCACCAAGGTGTTTTTCGGGAAAGGGACGGAAAAACAGGTGGGGGAGATCATCAAATCTTACGGCTTTTCCAAGGTGCTGTTCCATTACGGTTCCGGCAGCATCAAAAAATCGGGGCTTTATGATGTGGTGATTGCTTCTTTAAAAGAAAACGGCATTGATTATGTGGAGCTGGGCGGCGTTGAGGCCAATCCGAAGCTCAGCCTTGCGAGAAAAGCTGCGGAACTGGCCAAATCCGAGAAGGTGGATATGATTCTGGCAGTGGGCGGCGGCAGCGTGCTGGATTCCGCAAAGGCTGCGGCCACGGGGGCCTACTACGACTGCGACCCCTGGGAATTTTCCTCTAAAAAGCGGGTCCCGGAAAAGGCCCTGCCTGTGGGGACTATCCTCACTCTGGCGGCCTCCGGCAGCGAGATGAGCGATTCCTGCGTCATCACCAATGAGGATGGGTGGCTGAAGCGGGGATTCAACGCCCCCAGCAACCGGCCCCTCTTTTCCATCATGAACCCGGAGCTGACCTTTACTGTCAGCAAATACCAGACCGGCTGCGGCATTGTGGACATTATGATGCACACTCTGGAACGGTATTTTTCCTTAAACGAGGACAATCCCCTAACCGACGCCATGTCCGAGGGCCTTTTGAAAACCGTCGTTGAGGCGGGACGCCGGGCCATTGAGAACCCGGAGGATTACGAGGCCCGGGCCACCCTCATGTGGGCGGGGAGCCTTTCCCACAATGGCCTTACCGGCTGCGGCAAGCAGTTCATGATGCGCTGCCACCAGCTGGAGCACGAGCTGTCCGGGGCTTATGACCGAGTGGCCCACGGGGCCGGTTTGGCGGTGATTTTCCCGGCCTGGGCCAAATATATCTGCACCCACAATATTTCCCGGTTCGCCCAGTATGCCGTCAATGTCTGGGGCATCCCCATGAACTTCGAGCACCCGGAGCGCACCGCTTTGGCGGGCATTGAGGCCACGGAACAGTATTTCCACTCTATCGGGATGCCGGTGCGGCTTTCGGAGCTTGACATCGACGATTCCCGGTTCGAGGAAATGGCGGAGAAGTGCACCTTCTTCGGCAAGCGGACTCTGCCGGATTACATTGAAATCGGCAAGAAGGAAATGCTGGATATTTACCGGCTGTGCCTTTAATAAGTGCGTGCCTTATTTTCCGCATGCACGGAGGGAAATGATGAAGCTCTACATTACCGGCTCGGTGGGAAGCGGGAAAAGCACGTTGGCCCGAAAGATTGGGGAAATGGGGCTGCCCTGCTTTGAGCTGGACACCGTGGTTTACGAGCCGGACCCGGACGACCCGGGGGACAACCGAAAGCGCCCGGAGGAAGTGCGGAACGCGCTGTTTGCGGACATCCTGGCTCGGGAAAGCTGGGTCATGGAGGACGCCGGGCGGACCTGCTTTGTGAAAGGCATGGAGGAAGCGGACCAGATCATTTTGCTGGAGCCTGCCGCCTTTGTCCGGGATTTTCGCATTCTGCGCCGGTGGCTGCGGCAAAGGGCCGGGAAGGAAGCGTGCGGGTACCGGCCGGATTTTTTGATGCTGCGGCTCATGTTCCGCTGGCGGCGGGACTGCGACAGTGGGAAAGACGGTTTGAAAAAGCGGCTGGAGCCTTTTGCCGGGAAACTGGTTATTCTCCGCAGGGAAAAAGAGGTACAGGCATTTTTAGAAAAATTGAGGGAAGAAATTTATGGCGGATTATCGGGAGTTCCTGCGGATTCTGGCCAATCAAGAGCCGGGGCGGGCCGTTGGGTTTGAATACGCCTGGGACAGGTCTTTGGCGGAACAGCTTTTGTGGCGGAAGGGCGCGCATTTATGGGCTGAAGAAAAAGCAAGGGCCTGTTCTTTGGCGGAAACGGCCCTGCGGTGCCGGATGGACTGCGTGGTGTTGGAGCTATTGGAGGAGGACGGCGTTTTCCCGGGCCTGGAAGGCCTTGGGGAAGTTCTGCCCCAGGGGATGAAGGCGGCGGCCGGGATGCGGGCCGGGTTCTTTGAAACAGGCGGTGATCTCGGGGCTTTCCGGCGGGGTTATGAGAAGCTGGCGGGCGACCCGGCGGTCTGCGCCGTCATTGTCCGGGACCGGGGGGAGGCTGTCCCGGGGAAGGAGGACTTCCTGGAAATCAGCCGGGAGCTGACGGCGGCGGTCCACAGCCTGGGGAAGCCCTGTATTTGGGCGGACTGCGGGCAGGAGCCGGTTCCGCTGGACTGGGCTGCGGGGTGCGGCTTTGACGCGGTGCATCTCACAGGAGCCTATACCGCGGAAACGGCAGAGCTTTGGCGGGAGTATCACGAGGAGTTCGCCATTTTGGGGGATACCCGCCTTTCCTGGCTGAAAAATCAGGAGCCCTCCCGAATCATCGCGTACTGCGAAGCCTTGCAGGCTCTGACGGGAAACAAGGGCTTCGCCTTCGGCATGGGGAATCCCCAGGGGGAGCCGGTTCCGTACTTATCGTATATTTCCACCCTCAGCGCGCTGGTAAGGGGACAGAGCGCGGAAAAGCCGTAACTTAAAATGTGAAAAATGCTTCTTGCCGCCTCTCCGTTACGTATGCTATACTAATTATGTTGGAAACAACAATTTTTCAAAAGAAAGGGTGTTCCATATGAAGCAGCCAGATAGAATTGTCACGAAAAATATGAGGAGGGTGACGGTATTTTAAGCCCTCCTGAAAAACGGAGGAAATATGATGTTAAATCAAGAGAAACTTAACCGGGAATTGAGCGCGGCAGTATATGACCAGTATGAAACTGCTACAGACGATGTGGAGTTTATCCTTTCCATTGTCGGTAAACCGCCGAAAAAGATACTGGAGGTGGCCTGCGGCAGCGGCCGCATCCTGGTTCCGCTGGCCAAGGCTGGGCATACTGTCACAGGTTTTGATATGGATGAAGCCATGCTGGACAGAATCGCGCCGAAAGCAAAGGGGCTTGCCAATATCCATTGGTACAAAGGGGATGCAGTACAGCAGGATTGGGGCACCGGCTTTGATGCAGTTGTGCTTGCCGGCAATATTTTGTTCAATATAGAATCCGAATTAGGGAACGCCAAGGCACAGGAACTGTTTATTCAAAAAGCCGCCGCTGCCCTTGTGCCGGGAGGCCATTTGTACATTGGATATGCCCCTTACGCCTCAAATGGCCGTACACTGACAAAAGCCGGGCAATCCTGCGAGGATGACGGCAGTATCGTTTGGAGCTGGGAAGGCGCGGATGATCAGGGAAATTTTGAGAAAGCTTCCATCACAAACGGGGCTTTTTGTGAAGAAACCGGCCTTTTAAAATTTAAAAGATTTCTCCTGCAAAGATCCGCTGATGGAAATGAAATCAGAAAAGAAACAGAAGAAACAAAGCACTACGCTTCTCTTGATGAAATCCACAGGTGGTTATGGGACGCTGGGTTTTCACTGGAATTTGAATATGAGAATTTCCAAAGGAAACCGATCGATGAGAACTCAACGGAAGTAATCCTTTACGCAAAGAAGAACTAAAAAGTATTTCTATATGGCAAACCGGATACCATTTTAAGGTATCCGGTTTATTTTGTACAGCATTATCTGTTTACCTGGACATCAAATCCTGCATATCGGCGGGGAGGGGGGATTCCACGGCAATGGGTTCCCCGGTAAAGGGGTGGGGAAAGGCCATTTTGGCGCAGTGGAGGGCGTGGCGGGGGATCAGATCGTCATGGCCGCCGTAAAGGGTGTCCCCGGCCAGGGGGTGGCCCAGGGCGGCGAAATGCACCCGGATCTGATGGGTGCGGCCTGTTTCCAGGCGGACCTGCACCATGGTGTGGGCGCTTGTCCGGCCAATGACCGTATAATGGGTCACGGCGCGCTGGCCGTCCGGGTCGGGCTTCCGCAGGATGATGGAGCCTTCCACCCGGCCGATGGGGATGGTGATGGTGCCGGAGTCCTCCGGCAGTACCCCTTCGGCGATGGCGATGTACTCCTTTTCCACCGTCCCGATGAGCAGGCCCGCGCTCAAGGTGCTTTTGGCGGACATGCAGAGGCCGGTGGTGTTCTTGTCCAGGCGGCTGACAGGCCGGAAGGTCAGGGTGTTTCCATATAAATAGGCGAAATAATTTCCCAGGGAATCGTCCACCCCGTCGGCGGCGGGATGGACGGACATGTTCCAGGGCTTGTCGAAAATCACCAGGTCGTCGTCCTCGTAGACGATGGGCACATTCAAAGAAGCGTTGGGAACCAGGTCGCAGCCTTCTTCAATAAAGGCGATCTCTACCACGTCCCCGGTGTAGACCGGGTCCACCATGCGGCGGTGGGCGCCGTTGACAGCCATGCCGCCCCTTTTCAGCTCGATAATCAGGCGGCGGGAATAGTGATGGGCGTATTTTAAGAAATCCTGCAATTTGGCCCCGTTAAACCGGGGCGGCACGACATACTCGAATTTTCTCACTTTTGCAGCACCCGAGTGATTTCTCCCATATAAATGAGGTGGTAGTCGTTTTCCGGATAATTTTTCTGGATAGAGGGGTCCAAGAACCCTTCGGGGCGGATCTTGTCCAGATAAATCTTTTTGCATTCCAGCACCAGCCGGGCTTCCTCAAAATAGGTCGTGCCGTTTTCGTGGACAGGCGTAAGGCCGGCAGCCTTGATTTTGTCCAGATCCCGGCCGGACTTGCTGCCGCAGAGTTTTAAGGCCTCCCGGGAGGATTCTTCATAAAAGGAAAGGGTGAAGTTGTCGAAGCGGTCCAAAAATTCTTTGGTGTAACGCTGGGGGCGGATAAAGACGGTGACGATGTTTTTATTCCACATAATGCCCATATTGCCCCAGCTGACTGTCATGGTATTGTAGCCGGTTTCGTCCCCGGCAGTGACCAGGGCCCAGTCTTTGCCGATCATTTGGAAGGGGTTGCAGGAAAGTTCCAGGGGATTCACTTCATGAAACATAAAAAAGCCTCCTTATAATAGTTCCTTTTTATTATAGCATAGAATCGGAAAAATAGAAGGCATTTTATCAGGCAACCGGTCTTCTGTATAAAAACAGGCTATAAAAATGTAAAATCAGACGTGATTTCTATATATAAAATAGAATCAGGCCGAAAAGGGTTGACTGGAAGGGAAAGATGTGGTAATATAAACAAGCTGTCCCGCGAGGGAGGCCGAAAGCTGGAAGATCACAGAGAGTTCTGAAAGAAACTTCTGAAAAGGGGTTGACAAAAGGAACG
>DVOW01000051.1 GCA_018713335.1 Candidatus Merdivicinus intestinigallinarum
ATGTTCGGACACTATAGTCCTGGGAGGTAGACATCAGGCCAAGACACTCTCATTTTAACAGCTTAAGCAACAATGCGGAAAAAGACACGGCTGGCTGCCGTGCCTGTTCCCGTAAATATATTGTAATAGGAAGTAAGTATAATATGACTCAATCAGAAAGACGAGTTTTCCTCATAAACGAATTGCTTTGTGAACAGCCCAGATATCCCGATCTGAAGATCCCGACGGATGAGCAGGAGCAGCGGAGCCTGCTTCGTTCGCTTTTGAATATCCGGATGCCGGAACCTGTGAGTGAACGATTTTTAGAGGTGCAGAACGCCTATCTGCGAGAAGAAATCAGGGGGAAAGGGATCACCGAAATTTCCGATCTCCAACCAATACAGCCGGAGATCTACCTCTGGCAGGGAGATATTACGACCCTGCGCTGCGACGCCATCGTCAATGCGGCCAACAGCCAGATGCTGGGGTGTTTTGTCCCCTGCCACGGGTGCATCGACAACGCCATCCACACCTTTGCAGGTGTCCAGCTCCGGCTGGCCTGCGCCGAACTGATGAAACAGCAAGGGCATGAAGAAGAAACCGGCAAGGCGAAGATCACGCTGGCTTTCAACTTGCCCTGCCGCTATGTCCTGCACACCGTTGGGCCTATCGTGGGCAGCCGGCTCACCGGTCGGGACAGGGAACTGCTGGCCTCCTGCTACCGTTCCTGCCTGGAACTGGCGGAGAAAAATCATCTGAAAAGCATTGCGTTTTGCTGCATCTCAACAGGCGAGTTCCATTTTCCAAATAAGGAAGCGGCGCAAATCGCCATTCAGGCCGTGAAAGATCACAAAACGCAGACGCACAGCGAAATGGAGGTGATCTTCAATGTTTTTCAGGAAACCGACCTTATCATCTACCGAGAGTTACTGGGGACAAATTGACCGGCTGAAAAACCAGATCGAAGCCGCGGACGCAATCGTCGTCGGCGCAGGCGCGGGACTTTCCACCTCTGCCGGGTTCACATACAGCGGCGGACGTTTCCAAAAATATTTTTCGGATTTTGCAGCAAAGTACGGCTTTCACGATATGTATTCCGGCGGATTTTATCCATACAGCACTCTGGAGGAACACTGGGCCTACTGGAGCCGGTATATCTATATCAACCGCTATATGGACGCACCTAAACCTGTTTATGACAATCTTTTAGCATTGGTTTATGATAAAGACTACTTTGTTATCACAACCAATGTGGACCACTGCTTCCAAAAAGCGGGGTTTGATAAAAAACGCCTCTTTTACACACAGGGCGATTATGGCCTTTTTCAATGCAGTGAGCCTTGCTGCAGCGAAACCTTTGACAATGAAGATATGGTGCGGCGGATGCTGGCAGAGCAAAAAAATATGCGTGTTCCGGCGGAATTGCTGCCTGTCTGCCCCCATTGCGGAAAGCCGCTTACCATGAACCTCCGTTCCGACGACAAGTTTGTGGAGGACGAAGGCTGGCATCAGGCGGCGGAACGGTATGGACTGTTTATCCGAAGACATCAGAATACGCGTATCCTCTTTTTAGAGCTGGGCGTTGGGTATAACACCCCGGCGATCATCAAATATCCATTTTGGCAAATGACCGCAAAGAATCCAAAAGCAGTTTATTCTTGTATCAATTTTGGCGAGGCAATCGGGCCAAAAGGAATGGAACGTCAGGCTATTTATCTAAATCATGATATTGGTAAAGTGCTGGATGACCTAAAGTAAAAAAGCCAGGGCGAACGCTTGAAAGCCGGCGGCCGGGAAGATTTGCTTCGGTATTATCTGAGAAACGGATCAGGGCAAGGGATTGCGTTTCGGCATTTTTCCTGTTATAATAAAGAAAAACTCCCTCGAACGATCGGGGGAGTTTTCCTATAACAAGGAGGGATCCCATTGAAACTTCAATATCCATCCTACTACCCGCTTTTTCAATGCACCGCCGCTTCCTGCCGCCACAGCTGTTGCATCGGCTGGGAAATCGACATCGACCCCGAAACCGCCGCCCTTTATCAAAGCATCCCCGGCCCCATGGGCGAGGAGCTCCGGCGGGCGATCTGCCGGGAAAACCCGCCCCACTTCCGGTTAAGGGAGGACGGACGCTGCCCTTTTCTCAATGAAGAAGGACTTTGCCGTCTGATCCTGGCAAAGGGCCAGGGAATCCTCTGCGAGATCTGCGCCCAGCACCCCCGGTTCCACAATCCATATGGAAATCTGCGGGAATCCGGCCTTGGGCTCTGCTGCGAGGAAGCCGGACGGCTCCTTTTCACCCATGAACCCGGGCTGCTTCAATCCGAAACGACGGAGGAACCGTCCGAATCCGACCCGGACTGGCTGCCGGAGCTTCTGGAAGTCCGGGAAACCGCTTTTTCCCTGGCGCTGGAAAGCGCTTACTCTATAACAGAACGGCTTTTCCTCCTGCTCTGCCTGGGGGCGGATGTTCAGGACGCGCTGGATGAAGGGGCCTCCCTGCTTCAAGCCGCCGCCCCCTACCAGGAGGAAATATTCCGGCGGGAAACCCTTTCGGAGCTGGACGGATTTTCTTTTGACCGGGAAGCCTTGAACAGCCTCCTTTCCTTTTTCCAAAACCGGGAACCTCTGGACAAAGAGTGGCCGGCCCGCCTTGCCGGCATCCGGGAACGCCTTGGGGCGCTGGTCCCCCTCCGGATGCTTTCGGAGGACCGGGAGGCCTATGAGCGCCTGATCTTTTACTTTTTGTTCCGGTATCTGCTGGACGCCGGTGAGGATAGGGATTTTCTGTCCAAAATCAAATTCGCCGTCGCCGCCGTCGCGGTGATCTCCCTGCTGGACGCCCAAATCCGCCTGGAAACCGGCGGGCTCTCTTTGGAAAACCGGATAGAAAACGCCCGGAGCTTTTCCAGCGAAACGGAATACAGCCCCGACGCCATGGAGGATTTTTGGAACGCCTGCTGGGAGGAGGAGTTCCTCTCCTTTTCCGCCTTGGCGGGATTCTGTTCTTAAGAAACAATTTAACAAAAAATTAAGCCTGCTCCCTTGTGCTTTTCCTTCAAATAAGATATAATGAAACTTAAGGCGTTTTGCCGGATTTTTTCCATGGAGGAAATCAAATGGACGACTTATTGAACCAATTGAATAAACAGATCAGCCGGGTCACGGAACGGGTCCTGTCCCCGCAGGAAATGGACGCCCTGAAGCGGGACGTCCAGAAAACCATGCGCAGCGCGGGCAAAGTTGCCGGGGACGCCATTCGGGAATTTGGCCAGGGGTTCCAAGCCGCGCAGAACCGGCCGCCTTTTGAAAGCCAAAATCATCAGACCCAGGAAAAAACCTACTGGACCCCGCCCGGCTCCGGCGGTCCCCAGGCGGGGGGCCCGGGCGCAAACGGCGGCGCCCCTCAATGGAACACCTTTACCCGGCCCTCCCCGCGTCCGCGTCCTCAGCCAAGGCCGCAGCCCCAGCCCCGCAGCTTCCAGAGCTTCGGCAAGACCCAGCCCCAGGCCAAACGGAAAGACGGCACTGCCGCGGCCTGGCTGCTCACCGTATTCGGCATCATTCTGGGCCTTTCCAGCCTGAGCTTTATGGTGGAACAGCTCTCATATTTGAGCTACTGGAACCCTGTGACGATGATCGTGGAGATCGCTGTCGCCGTGCTGCCCGCAGCCGCCTGCGCCACGGCCGCGGCCTGCGGCATCCACCGTATCCGGTACATTGGGCGGTACCATAAATATAAAGCCCAGCTGAAGGGAGTGGATTACGCCTCCATCGCGGATATGGCCGAATTTTTCGCCATCCCCCAGCAAAAGCTTTTAAAGGACTTAAAGCGCATGACCAGCGACGGTCTGTTCAAGGGCTGTTACTTTGATGAAGAGGAAACCTGCTTCATTTTAAGCAAAGAGGTTTATGACCAGTACCTGGCCATGAAGGAGAATTTGAAAGCCCAGCAGATTGAGGCGGAGCGCCGCCGCAAAATCGCCGAGGAAAACCCGGAGGCCGCCGCTTTGGAGGAAATGCGCTCCACCGGCGAAAGCTATATCCGGAAGATCCGGGAACTGAACGATGCCCTCCCCGCCCAGGACATTTCCGAAAAGCTGGACACTTTAGAGCAGATCTGCTCCCAGATCTTCCGGTATGTGGAAAAACACCCGGAAAAGCTCTCCCAGATCCGCCGGTTCATGAGCTATTACCTGCCCACCACCCTGAAGCTCACGGAATCCTACCGGGATTTGGAGCTGCGGGGCATTTCCACCCAGGAAGCGGACAGTGTCAAAAAAGAGATTTTGGATACCCTGGACAACATCAACCTGGCGTTCCAAAACCTGTATAAAAACCTGATGCAGAAGGACCTAATGGGCCTTTCCGCCGATATTTCCGCCCTGGAAACCATGCTGGCCCAGGAAGGGCTCATCGACGGCGAGCTGAAAATGGATACCCCTGAAAACGGAAGGAGTTTTGACTTATGAGCGAACTGGAACAAGTCCCAACCTTAACCCTGGATTTTGAAGAAGCCGTACAGCAGGCGGCCGCGGCTCCGGCTGCCCCGGCCGCGCCTACTCTGACTGCGGCCCCCGCCCAGGTTCAGCAGGCCGCCCCGGCGGAGCCTCCGGAACCCGTCCTTTCCCCTGCTGAGGAAAAAGCGGTCCAGGAATTTCTCCCGAAAATCGAGCTGTCCAATTCCAGTGTCATCGTCCAGTACGGCTCCGGCGCCCAGAAAAAAATCGCGGACTTCTCCGAAAACGTGCTGAGCACTGTCCGCACCAAGGATTTGGGCGAGGTTGGCCAGATTCTCACCGATGTGGTGACCCAGCTGAAGGATTTTGACGTGGAAGAGGAGGAAAAGGGCTTTTTCGGCTTTTTCAAGCGTTCCGCCAACAAAATGACGGCCCTAAAGGCAAAATACGACAAGGCCGAGGCCAATGTCAACCGCATCTGCGAGGTTTTGGAATCCCATCAGGTCCAGCTTCTCAAGGATGTGTCCATGCTGGACAAAATGTATGAGATGAACAAGACCTATTTTAAGGAACTCTCCCTTTATATCATCGCCGGCAAACGGAAGCTCAAGGAGGTCCGGGAGGGCGAGCTTGCCCAGCTGATGCAGAAAGCCTCCCAAAGCGGCCTGCCGGAGGACGCCCAGGCGGTCAACGATTTGAACGCTATGTGCGACCGGTTTGAAAAGAAGATCCACGACCTGGAGCTGACCCGGATGATCTCCATTCAGACGGCCCCCCAGATCCGGCTGGTGCAGAACAACGACACTTTAATGTCCGACAAGATCCAGTCCACTCTGGTGAACACCATCCCCCTGTGGAAGAGCCAGATGGTGCTGGCTTTGGGAGTGGAGCATTCCCGCCAGGCTGCCGAGGCCCAGCGGGCGGTCAGCGATATGACCAACGAGCTCCTGCGCCGCAACGCCGACACCCTGAAAATGGCCACCATTGACACGGCCAAGGAATCCGAACGAGGCATTGTGGACATGGAAACCCTGCGCCACACCAACGAAAGCCTGATTACCACCCTGGACGAGGTCATCCGCATTCAGGAGGAAGGCCGCCAGAAACGCCGGGAGGCGGAAGTGGAGCTGGTGAAGCTGGAAAACGACCTGAAACAGAAACTTTTGTCCATCCAACGCTAGCGGCCCGGAATCCGGGCTGATAAGACGCCGCGGCGTTTCAATTCCTATCCAATCGCTGGACGGCGAAATAAATTCGCCGATTTGACAGGTTTCATCTTCTATCGTTTGTAGGGGCATTTATTCACGACTGATTCCCCGAAATTTTTTTGTATTTTACGCGGGCCGGGCGACCCGGCCCCTACAACCGGTGAATCGCCGGTGATAGTTCGACGCAGCGTTTCAACCTCCATCCGACCGCCGGATGGCGAAATAAATTCGCCGATTTGGCAGGTTTATCTTCTATCGTATTGCAGGGGTGACGGTCATCAAATTGACGACATGTTCGCCCGCATTTTCCGTAACCGCTGAAAGCACTTTTATCATCCATCAGAAACGAGGTCTGCCCATGCCCATTAACATTCCCGTTACCCTCCCCGCCAACTCCGTTTTGCAGCGGGAAAATATCTTCGTCATGGACGAGGAACGGGCGATCCATCAGGATATCCGGCCCCTAAAAATCGCCATTTTAAACCTGATGCCCAAGAAAATCGAAACCGAAACCCAGCTCCTCCGGCTCCTGTCCAACACTCCCCTTCAGATCGACCTGGAGCTTTTGCAGATGGCCTCCCATGTGTCCAAAAACACCTCCGACGACCACCTGTTCAAATATTACAAAACCCTGGACGACGTAAAGGACCAGCGGTTCGACGGGCTGATCATCACCGGCGCGCCGGTGGAGCAGATGCCCTTTGAGGAGGTGGACTACTGGCCGGAGCTTTGCCGGGTCTTTGAATGGTCCAAAACCAACGTCTACTCCACCTTCCACATCTGCTGGGGGGCACAGGCCGGGCTTTACTATCACTACGGCGTGCCCAAATACGACCTGCCGGCCAAAATGTTCGGCATTTTCCCTCACACGGTCCTGCAGCCCTTCCACCAGCTTCTCCGGGGGTTCGACGAGGTGTTCTACGTCCCCCATTCCCGCCACACGGAGGTGCGGGAGGAGGACATCCTGAGGCATCCGGAGCTGGAGATCCTCACCAAGTCCCCGATTTCCGGGGTGCACATTGTGGCGGACACCTCCGGGAGGCAGTTTTTCGTCACAGGGCATTCGGAGTACGACCGGGGAACCCTGGCGGCGGAGTATTTCCGGGATCTGGACAAGGGGCTGCCCATCCACATCCCCTACAACTATTTTGAGGGGGACGACCCGGACAACCCGCCCCGTTTCATCTGGCGCAGCCACGCGAACCTCCTCCTTGTCAACTGGCTCAACTATTTCGTCTACCAGCAGACCCCCTACAACCTGGAGGAAATGGACCGGGAACGGCGGGAACGTTAATTTTCCTGGAATTTTTGCAAAACAGCTTGATTTCTGGACGAAAGTTGTCTATAATAAAGCTATACTATAAAAGAAAGGATGTTTCCCATGGTCGTTACCAAAGAAACTGTTATCGGCGATATTCTTGATTTTGATGCCACCACTGCCCAGTATTTCCTGGAAATGGGGATGCACTGCCTGGGCTGCCCTTCCGCCCGGGGCGAATCCCTGGCAGAAGCCTGCATGGTCCACGGCGTTGACGCGGACGAGCTGGTAGAAAAAATCAACGCGCACATTAACAAATAACGTTTCAAATGTAGAGGCGAACTGTGTTCGCCCGCCAAATGAACGAATCCTGATAAAATCAGAGGGCAAATAAGGGGCACGGGGTTCGTGCCCCTGTTTTGCTATATGGAGGCTTGTACATGAAAAATCTCGACGGCCGTTTGCAGGCGGCGGCGGACCTGGTTACCCCTGGCGGGTTCCTTCTGGATGTTGGCACCGACCACGGCTATCTGCCGATTTGGCTCATGGAGCAGGGAAAAATCCGAGGGGCCATCGCCTCGGACGTGAACTTAAACCCCCTGATCTCCGCTAAAATGAACATCCAGGCCGCCGGACTTTCGGATAAGATCGACACCCGGCTGGCCGACGGTCTTTCCGGCATCGACCTAACGGAAGTGACGGACATCGCCATTGCAGGCATGGGCGGGATGCTCATTGGGGACATTCTGGAGGCCCGTTCCCCTCTTGCCGGGAAACACCTGATTTTACAGCCCATGACCCAGGCGCCATACCTCCGGCGGTGGCTCTGCCGGAACGGGTATGCCATTTCCGCCGAATCCCCGGCGGAGGCAGGCGGCAAATTTTACGCGGTGATTTCCGCCCGGTACGAGGGCAGCAACTGGGAATGCGACGACTTTTTCGCCCATGTGGGCAAAATGCCGGATGCCTTAAGAAGCCCCCAAAAACGGCAGCTGGCCGGGCAATATTTGAAATTCCTGCAAAACAAGCTGCGGGTCATCCTGCTGGGCATGTCCCAGTCCGCTTCCGGGGACCCGGCGGCGGAGCAATATCAGGAAATCTACTTACAGCTGGACGAGCTTCTGGAAAGGGAGGGATCGTTGTGATCGCAGCCGGAAAAATCTGCGCGGCCCTGGACGAGTGGGCCCCTTTTGACACTCAGGAGGATTTTGACAACAGCGGGCTGTTGATCGGCAGCATGGACCAGCCGGTTTCCTTCTGCCTGCTGGCCCTGGATCTGACGCCGGAAGTCTGCGAGGAGGCAAAAAAGCGGGGGGCGCAGATGGTGATCACCCACCACCCGGTGATTTTCCACCCCTTAAAGAGCCTGAGCCCGGACGATGTGGCTTACCAGGCGGTGCAGGCGGGGCTTGCGGTTCTGTCCGCCCACACCAACCTGGACCGTGCCCCCGGCGGGGTCAGCGACACCCTGGCGGACCTGCTGGGTCTTTCCAGCGCGGACGACCTGGACGGCGGGGACGGGTTCGTCAAAATCGGCCTTCTTCCCCAGGCTGTTTCCGGGGAAGAACTGGCAGGCCTCGTTCGGGAGCGTCTGGGGCTTTCGGGCCTGCGGCTCCTGGACGCCGGAAGCCCCATCCGTTCCGTGGCCCTTTGCTCCGGTTCCGGCGGCAGTTTCTTAAAGGAGGTGCTGGCCTCGGAGGCAGACGCCTACATTACCGGCGACTTAAAGCACGACCAGGCGGTGGAGGCGGCCGCCGCCGGGCTGACCTTAATTGACGCGGGACATTACGAAACGGAATCTATTATCCTGGAGCCTTTGCGGGAATACCTGGCGGAACGGTTCCCCAAGGTGGAGTTCCGCCGGGCCATGGCCGACCGGCCCTTGTTCCGGTACCGGTAAAAGGAGGGACGCGCTGTGCTGGATCTTTCCCTGTCCCATTACGGCGTCCTCATGCTTCGGGAACATCCGGAGGAAACCCTGCCGGCGGCTTTGCCCCAAGGGTTTTCCTTCTGCGGCTGGGAACCGGGCATGGAAAGGGAATGGGCCGCGCTGATGGCCCGCACCCAAATGATGGAAAGCCGCGAAAAGGGCCTTGCCTATTTTCGGGAGGAATTTCTCGCCCACCCGGAGGACCTGTCCGGAAACATGCTGTTGGTCCGTTCCCCGGAAGGGGAAATCGCCGGCACAGCCAGCCTTTGGACGGGGAACCATTTTGGGGAGCCCCGCTATCGGATCCACTGGGTGGCGGTGGACAGCCGTTACGAGGGCCGGGGGATCGGCAAAGCCATGCTGGCAAGGCTCTGCGCCCAATGGGAGGGCCTGCATTTCCCAAAGCCCCTTTATCTGGCCACCCAGACCTGGAGTTGGCAGGCTGTCGGCTTATATGCCCGCTTCGGTTTCCGGCCTTATCTGGGGCCCCAGCCCCCAAACTGGAAAACCCAGCGCCCGGATGCTTCCTTTGCGGAAGAAAACCGGACGGCCTGGGAACTGATTGCCGGGAAACTGGAACACACAAACTTTAAACAGTACCTGGCTGCCTTTTCAAAGGAGGGATCGGCATGAGAAGCATCAAACCGGGCCGGGGCCCGTCGGGAATGAATTTTATCGGCTCCATCATCGTCATTGTGTTCGGGATATTCTGGACGATCATGGCGGCATCCATGGGCGCGCCCATTTTCTTCCCCATATTCGGCGTGATTTTCGTCATTGCAGGCATCGCCCAGGCGGTCTACCATTTCCGCAACGCCACCGGGAAAAACCGCTATTCCTCCTTTGACATCACTGAGGACGGCGAGGAGCCGGACCCTTTGGAACAGCGTTTTTCTTCCCAAAGGCCGGATTCCCAGCCGCCCCAGAGTGCAGAGGACGCCGCTTTCTGCCCCTACTGCGGAACGAAAGTAGAGGGAGAGTACGAGTTCTGCCCCAGATGCGGGAAAAAGCTGCCGTAATCGCAATAGCCGGGGAATGCGGTATATCCTTACAACGGTTCCAGCGTTTCTTTTGACGCGGACGGGATCACGCAGCTTGTCGTATCCAGGGAAGCATAAAATGATTCCATTTCCCATTCAAGGCTATCATCCCGCGGTAATATCAATCTGTACTTAACAGTTGAAGATTGCCTGTTAAAGCGGGACGGTATGGAAGTACTGGCAAAAGCGAACAGAAAAGGAGGAAAAATATGAAGGTTTCCTTACCCACCCCATCCAACGCATATTGCCCGCAGACCTTTTACACCTTCGGAACCTATAAAGAGGACGGTTCCCCCAATTTTGGCCTGTTCTGCTGGCTCAGTTACTGCTGGGACGGCGAACTCTGCGTCATGGCTTGCATTGGCGGCGAAAAAATGACCAAGGACCGCATCCGTGCCGCCGGCGTTTTCTCCGCCAATCTGGTCAGTGAGGAGCTGCTCCCCCTGGCCAATTACTTCGGCAATACGCTGGGATACGATCCCGGCAAAATGGATGTGGACGCCGCCATTTCCAAAGGGAAGGTTTTGGACGTGCCGGTGCTGGATCAAAGCCCGTGGGTGTTCGAGCTGGAGGTCAAAAAGACGATCCCTCTGGACGACAGCGATGTTTTTGTCTGCAAAATCCGCAACACACTGGTGGAGGAACGGTTCGTGGAAAAGTCCGGTCCGGATGAACTGGGCCCGGTCCCCGTCAACGAGGCGAAGCCCATCATCGGGTGGGGCGGCGGAACCTATTTCAAGGTTGGAGAAATGATCCCGAACGAGGCGCTGACGTTCCCTTTCCCCACCCTTGACAACTAACGGGAAATGTGTTAAAATCAATCTGTATCCAAACGTAATGACGGGGAGAGTATGCTTTCCATCCGGGCTTTCAGAGAGTTTTTCCGTTGGCGCAAAGCCAGAGGCTGGGAGAAAAACAGGCGGGGAAAGCGGAAGGTAGCCCCTGAACGGCGCACCGAAGCGCATTTTTGCGGTTGAGGCTGCGACAGGTCCGCCTGTTAAAGCGGGACGGTATGGAAGTACCGGCAGAGGCTTTTGCCGCGAGGCAAAAGCGAACAGAAGTGGTAACGCGATTGATTCGCCTTCTGGGGATTTTCCCCGGAAGGCGTTTTTTATGGACAGAAAGGAGCGATTATGGCACTGGACGGCGCATACCTGCGCATGCTGAAGCTGGAAATTGAACAAAATGCCGTGGGCAGCCGTATCGACCGGATTTACCAGCCCTCCCGGGAGGAAGTGATTTTCCTGCTGCGGTCCCGGGGATGGAGCGGACGGCTGCTTTTGTCGGCCGGGGCCGACAGCCCCCGGATTCACTACACGGAACAGCCCTTTGAAAACCCCAAAACCCCGCCCATGTTCTGCATGTTCCTGCGGAAACACCTGACCGGGGCCAAGCTGCTGGGGATCCGGCAGATGGGCATGGACCGGGTGCTGTACCTGGATTTTGAGGCCACCAACGAGCTGGGCGACCTGGTGAACATCACCGTGGCGGCGGAAATCATGGGGCGGCACTCCAACATCATCCTCATTGACGGGGACGGGAAGGTCATGGATTCCATCAAACGGGTGGACCAGGAAATGTCCGGCGTCCGGCCCATCCTGCCCGGCATCCGCTACACGGAACCGCCCCGGCAGGACAAATTGAACCTGCTGGAAACAGGGGACGAAGCCCTGAAGACGCGGATCCTCTCGGAAAAAAGCGCCGACCTGGCCAAAAGCCTCATGGGGAGCCTGGAGGGCTTTTCCTCGGTGCTGACCCGGGAAATCACCGCCTACACCATCCACGGCCAGGACGCGGACAAAAACGCCCTGACCAAGGACCAATGGGACCGGCTGTTCTTCTTCCTTGGGAAAATCCGGGAAGCCTTAAGCACCGGGGAAGGAAATTTCACTACCGTCTTTGACCAGGACGGCAAGCCCCGGGAATTTTCCTTTGTGGACATCACCCAGTACGGCGCACTGGTGGTCAGCAAAACCTACGGCTCCCCCAGCGCCCTGCTGGACAGCTTTTATTCGGAACGGGTGCGGCTGGAACGGATGAAACAGCGCTCCAATGACCTTCTGCGGATGCTGGTCAATACTACCGACCGCCTTGCCCGGAAAATCGCCGCCCAGAAGGAGGAGCTGGCCGCCTGCGCCGACCGGGAGGAACTGAAAAAGAAGGGCGAGCTGCTGACCGCCAATCTTTGGAAAATGAAAAAGGGCGACCGCGTTGTAACGGTGGAGGATTATTACAACGACAACCGGGAAATGGACATCGAGCTGGACCCGGCCTTAAGCCCGGTGGACAACGCCCAGAAGTACTATAAAGAGTACCGCAAGGCGGCCACCGCCGAAAAAATGCTGCAAAAGCTCATTGTTGAAGGCGAGGCGGAACTGCAGTATGTGGACAGCGTGTTCGACGCCGTGTCCCGGACCAGCGGCGAAAGCGAGCTTTTAGAGATCCGCCAAGAACTTTCCGAGCAGGGGTATCTGAAAAACTACAAGAACAAAAATAAGCTCCTAAAGGCCCAGCCGCCTTTAAAATACCGGACCTCCGACGGGTATCTGGTCTGGTGCGGGCGCAACAACAAGCAAAACGACAAGCTGACCTGCCGGGACGCCCGGCCCTGGGACATCTGGTTCCACACTCAGGGGTTCGCCGGTTCCCATGTGATCCTGGTGACGGAAGGGACGGACTTAAACGACCTTCCCGACCGGACGGTGGAGGAAGCCGCCGCCATTGCCGCCTGGAACTCCAAGGCTAGGGGCGCGGCCCTGATCCCGGTGGATTACACCCAGGTGAAGAATGTGAAAAAGCCAAACGGCGCCAAGCCCGGCATGGTGATCTTCGACCATTACTACACCCTTTACTCCACGCCGGACGAAGAAAAGGTGGCGGCCATGGCCGAAGAAAAGTAATGGAAGGGCCTTTACGGAAACAAAACCGCCTGCAAAATTGGAATTACAGCAGCCCCGCCGCGTATTTTGTGACCAGGTGCACCCAAAACCGCACCCCATTTTTATCAGAGATTCTGGTAGGGGCCGAGAGTCCCGGCCCTCGATTGACAAAATACGGCCGGATTACAGACGATGTGATTCGGCAGATTTCGGACAAATACCCAATGGTTCAACGGGAAAAATATGTTATTATGCCCAATCACATTCATTTTATTTTCCGAATTGAATGGGAATTATGCGGGCCGGGAAACCCGGCCCCTACAATCAGCACCGTTATGGCATGGTTCAAATATCAGGCCACCAAAGAAATCAATGCCTTGGACGGAATATCCGGACGCCGCGTTTTCCAGCGGTCTTTTCACGACCACATCATCCGGAACCAGGCGGAATACGAAAAAATCTGGCTGTATATCGACCAGAATTCCCTTACCTGGGAACAGGATTGTTTTTATCCCGATGAAATCACCTGATTCCATTTTGTAGGGGCCGGGTTTCCCGGCCCGCCGATATTGGCCTGGTTTTGGGCCGGGAGACCCGGCCCCTACAATTCAACCCCTTGTTATCAGAAATGCAACGAAAGGAGCATCTTTATGCCGAGAAAAGAACTGGAAAAGATGTACAATCCTCGGGATTTCGAGGACCGCATCTATCAAAACTGGGAGGAAAAAGGCTACTTTACCGCCCACATTGACGAGGAAAAGGACCCCTATACCATCGTCATCCCGCCCCCAAACATCACCGGCCAGCTGCACATGGGCCATGCTGTGGACAACACCCTGCAGGACATCCTCATCCGCTGGCGGCGGATGCAGGGCTACTGCACCCTCTGGCTCCCGGGCACCGACCACGCCTCCATCGCCACCGAGGCGAAAATCGTGGAGCAGATGCGCAAGGAAGGCGTCACCAAGGAACAGATCGGCCGGGAAGGATTCTTAAAACGGGCCTGGGCTTGGAAAGAGCAGTACGGCGGCCGGATCGTCACCCAGCTGAAAAAACTGGGCTCCTCCTGCGACTGGTCCAGAGAACGTTTCACCCTGGACGAGGGCTGCTCCGAGGCGGTGCAGGAAGTGTTCATGCGCCTTTACAACAAGGGCCTCATTTACCGGGGCAACCGCATGGTCAACTGGTGCCCCCACTGCAACACCTCCATTTCCGACGCGGAAGTGGAGCATGAAACCCAGGACGGCCACTTCTGGCACCTGCTTTACCCGGTAAAAGAAACCGGCGAAATGCTGGAGCTGGCCACCACCCGCCCCGAAACCATGCTGGGTGACACCGCCGTGGCCATCAACCCCGACGATCCCCGCTACGCTCACCTCCACGGCTGCCACGTGATCCTGCCCCTCTTAAACAAGGAGATCCCCATCGTCTGCGACGAGCACGCCGACATGGAAAAAGGCACCGGCGTGGTAAAAATCACCCCGGCCCACGACCCCAACGACTATGAGGTCGGCCTGCGGCACAGCCTGCCCATTGTCCGGGTGTTCACCTACGACGGCCATATGACCGGCGCCGCCGACAAGGCCGCCGCTGACGCCATCTTTGCCGAAGGCCGGGCCACTGCCAACGAGCCTCACGTTTTAGACTGCGGCAAATACGCCGGCATGACCACTGCGGAAGCCCGGAAGGCCATCTTAAAAGACCTGGAAGAGGGCGGCTTCCTCAAGGAAACCGAAAACCTCCAGCATGAGGTCGGCACCTGCTATCGCTGCCACTCCACCGTAGAGCCCATGGTGTCCAAACAGTGGTTTGTTTCCATGAAAGAGCTGGCGGCCCCGGCCATTGAGGCGGTCCGCAGCGGCGACATCCGCTTTATCCCCGAACGCTTTGACAAGATGTACTTCCACTGGATGGAAAACATCCGGGACTGGTGCATTTCCCGGCAGCTCTGGTGGGGCCATCGGATTCCCGCCTACTACTGCAACGAATGCGGCGAAACCGCGGTTTCCAAAGAAGCCCCGGAAAAATGCCCCAAATGCGGCGGCCATATGACCCAGGACCCGGACACCCTGGACACCTGGTTTTCTTCCGCCCTGTGGCCCTTCTCCACTCTGGGCTGGCCCCATGAAACCAAAGACCTGGACTACTTCTACCCCACTTCCACCCTGGTTACCGGCTATGACATCATCACCTTCTGGGTTTCCCGGATGATCTTCTCCGGCCTGGAATATATGGGCAAAAAGCCCTTCTCCGACATCTTCATCCACGGCCTTGTCCGGGACAGCCAGGGCCGGAAGATGAGCAAATCCCTGGGCAACGGCATCGATCCCTTACAGGTCATCGACGAATACGGCGCCGACGCCCTGCGGTTCATGCTGGCCAACGGCACCTCCCCCGGAAACGACATGCGTTACTCCGACGACAAGGTGAAGGCCGCCCGGAACTTTGCCAACAAGCTCTGGAACGCTTCCCGGTTCATCCTCATGAACCTGTCCGACGAGATCGAAAAGCCGGAGCTGCCGGAAACCCTCCTCATTGAGGACAAGTGGCTCCTGTCCAAATACAATTCCCTGGTGAAGCTGGTCAACGACAACCTGGAAAAATACGAGCTGGGCGTGGCTGCCCAGAATGTGTACGACTTCCTGTGGGACATCCTCTGCGACTGGTATATCGAGATCTCCAAATCCCGGCTCCAGGCAGGCGGCGAAACCTCGCTGAATGCTCAGAAGGTGCTGGTTTACGTTATGGCCAACACTTTAAAGCTCCTGCACCCCTTCATGCCCTTCATCACCGAGGAAATCTGGCAGGCCATCCCCAACGACTGCGAAAGCATCATGATTTCCAAGTTCCCCGAATACCGGGAGGATCTGAATTTCGCGGAGGACGAGCTGGAATTTGAGCGCGTTATGAACGCCATCAAGGCCATCCGAAACGTGCGGGCCGAAAAGAACGTGCCGCCTTCCCGGAAAGCCCACCTGTTCATCGAAACCAGCTACGGCGAAACCTTTAAAAAAGGCGTGTCCTTCTTTGAACGTCTGGCTTCCGCTTCCGACGTCACCATCGGTGAAAATCTGTCTGTGGAAAACGCCGCTTTGGCCGTCACCGACAGCGCCAAGGTCTACATTCCCATGGGCGACCTGATCGACAAGGAAAAAGAGCTGGCCCGCCTGAACAAGGACAAGGAAGCCTGTGAAAAGGACATCCAGATCATTTCCGGCAAGCTGAACAACCAGGAATTTGTGGCCAAAGCCCCGGAAAAGGTCGTCAACAACGAAAAAGCGAAGCTGGCCCGGGCCCAGGAACGTCTGGAGAAGATCCTGTCCAGTATTCAGGAGCTTGGCTGATCTTTTCAGCGGGAACGATATCCTTCAACGGAAAAGAAAACCCTGTGCGGGGCCGGATGTTCGGCCCCGTTTCCGTATACCATCATTTTAGCCTTTGAAAGGAGCGACTGCCATGTTATTTCTGGGCACCGCGGCCGCGGAGCAGTTCCCAAACCCCTTCTGCGGCTGTGAAACCTGTCAAAGGACCCGTTCATCCGGGGACAGCCGGGATTTCCGGCGGCGGAGCAGCTTCCGGCTGGACGAGGAAACTCTCATTGATTTCAACGCGGACACCCTGTTCGCTTCCAGCCAGTACCGGAGCCCTCTGACAGGCTTGCAGAACCTGTTCGTGACCCACATGCACGAGGACCATTTCGATTACTGGAACATGGAGTTCCTCAATATGTCCGTTACCCCCTGCAAGCCCCTTCAGGTCTACCTGTCGCCGGAAGCGGCGGAGGGCTTTTCCGAAGCCTGCCGCCTGCTGCGGAAAGCCCCCTTTGACCAGATGCGGGAGCAGTTTTTCCGGATGGAGAAGGTTTACGAGCTTCATCCCCTGCCCTTTTATGAAACGGTCAAAGTGGGGGAAATGCTGGCAACGCCCATGCGGGGGCGGCATGAGGGCTTCTTTAACGGGGAGCACAGCGCCAATTTTGTGTTTGAGCGCCCTTCCGGCAATGTCATGTACGCCAGCGACACCGGGCGGTTTTACGGGGAAACGCTGGAATGGCTGCAAAACCGGCATTTGGACGTTTTGGTCATCGAGGGGAGCTTCGGGCTGATGGAAGCCCCCTATGACTGCGGGCACATGACCCTGCAAAGCCTGACGGAAACCCTGGAGGCCCTGTACGGCCAGGGGACCCTGGACCAAAGCTCCCGGGTCTACGTGACACATATCGCCCACAAAGGCGGCCTGCTCCACGGGGAGTACGAGCGTCTATTGCAGGAACGGTTTGGGAAACAGGTCATGCTGGCTTACGACGGGCTGGAGATCCCCGAAACAAAATAAAGGAACGCGGCGTCCTTTCCGGATGCCGCGTTTTTTGCGCAAAAACCCCGCCCGGCGTTTTCAAACCGGACGGGGCAAAACTTTTATGGGGATCATTTGCTGTTATAAGTGCCGGCGGTATCCGCGTAAACCGACCCGATATCCTCTTTGCGGCGGGAGGTTTTCACCCGTTTCATCAGTTCCTCATAGAACAGCTCGTCATCAAAGGGGATGTCAACCGGTTTGCCCAGCCAGGCAGAAAGGTGCATAGCGTTGGAAATGGTCAGGCCGTTGAGTCCTTCGTAGCCTTCCGCAATCAGCGGGGTGCCCCGGAGGATCCTGCCAGCGAAGGCGTTCAGCACCCCAACGTGCTGCTCGTTGCCCCCGTCTGTTTCCACTTCTGTAAACTCCGCTTTGGGGCAGCCGAAGGGGATGGTATTGGTGGCGGAGAACTGCCGTTCCGACATTTCGTTTTTCCACATATAGAGCTTATCGTCCTCGCTGACCAGCTTGCCGCCGTCCAGAGAGATCTCAAAGCGGTTGGTGCCGGGGGCGTCCGCGGTGGTGGTGACAAAAATGCCGGTGGCGCCGTTGGCGTATTCCACATAGGTGGAAACGTCGTCTTCCACTTCAATGTCGTGCCATTTACCGAAGTGCATATGGGTGTCCACCTTCACCGGCATGCCGCAGATCCACTGCCACAGGTCCAGGTTATGGGGGCACTGGTTCAGCAGGACGCCACCGCCTTCGCCGGACCAGGTGGCCCGCCACGCGCCGGAATCATAGTACGCCTGGGGACGGTACCAGTTGGTAATGATCCAGTTGGTGCGCTTGATTTCCCCCAGCTCGCCGCTTTCCACGATCTCTTTCATTTTGCGGTAAATATGGTTGGTGCGCTGGTTGAACATCATGCCGAAAACAACGCCGGCCTTTTTGGCGGCCTCGTTCATTTCCTTGACCTGCTTGGTGTAAACGCCGGCAGGCTTCTCGCTCATGACATGGAGGCCCCGTTCAAAGGCCTTGATGGCGTAAACCGGGTGGAAATAATGGGGCACCGCAATGAGGATGGCGTCCACCAAACCGGAATCCATCATTTTTTCCGCGTCGTCAAAAAGGGCCACATGGGTCCCAATGTTCTCCTTCACCCAATCCAGCCGGGCAGGGTTGATGTCCGCCACAGCGGTGACGGTGATTTCCGGGCAGCTTTTCTTTACCTCGATATTGGTGATGTGGGTAGAACCCATGTTGCCGATCCCAATAATGCCAAGTCTTACTTTTTCCATAAAAACAACCTCGCTTTTTGTTATTTCAGGCCCATTGCGGCCAGCGCCTCATAGCTTTTCTTCAGGCAGAAGAAGGGGTCCCGGCCCTGGCAGTCATCCTGCTCCACCAGGACGTATTTGGTGCCCGCTTTCTCGCAGGCGTTCAAGAACCGGTCGAAATTCAGGTTCCCTTCCCCGATATAGGCCATATCCGGCTTGCCGTTTTTGTACTGCATATCCTTCACATGGACGCAGTCCACCCGTCCGGAGAGCTTTTCCGCCCAGGCCGCCGGGTCGCCGCCGCCGTACTGGACCCAGTAGCTGTCCAGAGTAAAGCCCAGCTCGTCCGCCGGGAAGGCCCAGGCGATCCGTTCCAGCAAAGTCACGCCGTTCGCCTTTTCAAACTCGAACCCATGGTTATGGTACATAAACTTGAGGCCGGCATCCTTGATCTTTTTGGCCGGCTCCCGGAATGCCTCCACAAAGGCCGTCAGTCCGGCAGGGTTCTGGGCCAGCCCCCAGGGGATGGAGCCAAGGCCCACATATCCGCAGCCGAAGGTTTTATGGTCCTCAATGACCGTTTCCGTATCATAGGCGATGCGGTCGGGGTTTGTGTGGGTAATGACGCAGGAAAGGCCGTTTTTCTGAAGCTGTTCCTTGAGCCAATCCGCTTCAAAAGCGCAGGCGCCGGACACCTGCACGGTGGTATAGCCAATATCGGCTACCTTCTTTAAGGTTTCCGCAAAATCGTTCAGATTCTGCGTGTAATCGCGGACAGTAAAAAGCTGCGCGCCGGTGATCATAGCAATTCCTCCTGTCTGTCCATAGGGTTGGGACATCCTGTCCTTTCTATGATACTGCAATTAAAACCGCTATGCAATAGTGTTTCCGGGCAAAAAAGATTGTAAATATTGCAGGCAGCCCGAAACGGCCCAAAATGAAAAGCAGAGGACGCGGTGTCCCCTGCTTCAATCAGGTACGGATATTATTCCGCCGCCTGGACGGCTTCTTCCAGGGCCTTGGCCAGCTGGTCCGGGCAGGAAGTGGGCTTAAAGCCGCAGCGGATATTCTTAATCAGGGGGATGACCTCCTCCGGCTTGCGGCCGACGCAGAGGGCGGCCACGCCCTGGGTATTGCCGCTGCACCCGCCGGAAAACTTCACATCGCGGATCACGCCGTCTTCAATAGTCAAGTCGATTTTTCTGGAGCATACGCCTTTGGGGATGTAAGTGTAAGTCATAGCTTTTGTTTCCTTTCTAAAATAAACTAAAGTCAGCGGACAGCGGGAGAGCCCAGCTTTCCGGCCCATTTCAGATGCGTTAGAACGCCGGTTCCTTCACATCAGACAATTTTCTGCTTCCTGTTGCAAAAAACCTCACGCTTCTATTGTAGCGGATTTTCGGCAAAAGGTCAACGGGCAATCCTCAGGTATCAGACTCCACCCGCCACCAACGCAGCAGGGGATGATAGACCGCCGTATATCCATATACGCCAACCGGCGAGGAGATGGTGTCCCCGTCCAAAGCATGGAACACATATACAGAAACCTGAAATCTCCGCCAGGATTCCCGCCGGAATGACATTTTAAGCTCTCTGCCCGCATCCTGAGTGGAAAAGGAAAAAGTGCTTGTCCCATCAGAATACTGGACGGACAGCGGAGTCAAATTCCGGCAGATTTCCTCCTGAACCGCTTCCTTTTCCGCAATGGCAGTCCCGTCAAAATCCAGCGCAACGTGCTCCCCTGCCCTTTCGTGATTGCTCAGGTTCCGGGTCACCGCCCGGATAAGGCTGGTATAGAAATATTCCGGCCGGAGCAGCGGGTAACCGGCGTAAACAAGCAGAGCTGCCGCCAACAGGCCGGCGAGAACCCAGTAAAGCGCTTTTTTCCGCCGGGGGGAGCTTCTCACATTGATCCACCTCGTTTTGGTAAAGAATCAGTATAAATCCTTAATCAGGGGGCGGGCCTTGTTTAAAAGCTGTTTGTCGTTGTCGTAAGTGAGGAAGGAATGGGCCAGGTTAATCTCCACCCACTTAATCTGGGCCACTTCTTCCTCCTGGGGGACGTAGTTGTAATTTTTCGCCTTAGCCAGGAAATAGATCACGTCCTTGGTGGTGTCCCGCTTCGGGGAATAGGAAACCACTTCCCGGAAAGCGGTGTTCAGTTCCACGTCGATTCCGGTTTCCTCCTTGATTTCCCGGATCGCTGTGTCCGCTTCGGTTTCGCCGGCCTCCACATGGCCTTTGGGGAAGGACCAGTGGCCGCCTACCGCGTGCTTGATGAGCAGAAGCTCGGTGTTGCCGTGATATTTGCGGAACACAATGGCGCCGCAGGATTTTTCATGCTCCATGTTCAGCATCCTTTCTCATAGAAATACATTATTTCTATTGTAGCACACTCTGCCGGAAAAATCAAAAAAATCATACCAAAAAATGCAAAAAATACGGGCCGGGAAACCCGGCCCCTACAAGCGGCGAATCGCCGCCCATACGACGACGCGGCCGTCATGCCGCGCGTTGGATTTGTCAACGGCGGGATTAACCGCCGTTTTCGGTACAAAATCCCCGAAACGACGTTCTCTACAACCTTTTCATTAAGATGATAGAGGATGAAACTCCTCCCATACGGCGAATGTATTTCGCCGTCCAGCGGGCGGTGCGATGCTGTGCGGCCGCGGCGAATTGGCGGCCCGGCCTCCGGGCCCGCGGCTGCATACCCCCAGATGCGTATTGGCTGTACGAATTTTAGGAAAGGCATCGTGGCGGAATTATATCATGATCGGTGTTGTTAGTGTTGTAGGGGACGATGCCCACATCGTCCCATGAATACAAAAATGCGGGCCGGGAAACCCGGCCCCTACAAACAATAGAGGAAAACAGTCCGAGCCGTTGTCGTGTACCACAACGGCTTACGCAGTTGGTTCAATGCTGTGCAGCCGCGTCGCGTCGTCAAGCAAGCTTGACGACAATCAGCCCGGATTCCGGGCCAGCGGCGGCTCGCCGCTAGAGGTCGCAGAGCTCGGACTGGCTCACCAGATGAATGCCCGCGGAGGACAGGATCTCCGCCGCCTTTTCCGGCTGGTCCACCCGCAGGATGATATAAGCGGAATTTGCCTGCCGGCCGGTGAAGGCATAGGTGTACTCCAGGTTGACGGAATGGGCCTCCAGCTGTTCCAAAATGGCGCAGAGGCTCCCGGCCTGGTCCGGAATGGCGGCGGCCAAAACCGGGGTAATGGACAAAATGTACCCGGCCTCCCGCAGAACGCAGGCAGTTTTATAGGAGTCGTCCACAATGAGCCTGGCAATGCCGAAATCCTCCGCTTCCGCCAAAGACAGGGCCCGCATATCAATCTGGTTCTGACGCAGGACCCGGGTCAGCTCCAACAGCTTCCCCGGCTTATTCTCCAAAAAAATGGAAATCTGCTTGACAGTCATGAAAATCCCTCCTTAGTACAGCTTGCGGTTGTCGATGATCCGGACGGCCTTCCCTTCGCTGCGGGCAATGGTTTTGGGGGCCACCAGCTTGACGATGACGTAAATGCCCAGCATGGCCTTCATGGCCTCTACCAGCTCCTTCTCCCGGCGGGAGATTTCGCTTAAAGCGTCGGAGAACATTTCCGGCGTCATTTCCACCTGGACCTCCAGCTTGTCGGAGTTGTTCTCCCGGCTCACCAGAATCTGGTAGTTGGCGGGATAGCCCTTATTGAGCAGCACCGTTTCAATCTGGGACGGGAATACGTTGACCCCCTTGACAATGAGCATATCGTCGCTGCGGCCCATGGGCTTGCTCATTTTCACATGGGTGCGGCCGCAGGGGCATTCCTCCCGGCTCAAAACGCAGATGTCCCGGGTGCGGTAGCGCAGCAGAGGGAAGGCCTCCTTGGTCAGGCAGGTGAACACCAGCTCCCCTTTTTCGCCGTCCGGCAAAACTTCGCCGGTGTTGGGATCGATAATCTCCGCGATGAAGTGGTCTTCGTTGATGTGCATCCCAGTCTGGGCCTCGCACTCAAAAGCCACGCCGGGGCCGGAGATTTCCGTCAGCCCATAAATATCATATGCCTTGATGCCCAAAGTATCCTCAATATCCCGGCGCATTTCTTCGCTCCAAGCTTCCGCGCCGAAAATTCCGGCTTTCAGCTGGAGCTGGTCCTGCAAGCCCCGTTCCCGGATGGATTCCCCCAGATAAGCGGCGTAGGACGGCGTACAGCAGAGGATAGTGGCCCCCAAGTCGCACATAAACTGGATCTGGCGTTCGGTATTGCCGGAGGACATGGGCAGAGTCATAGCGCCCAGTTTATGGGAACCGCCGTTTAATCCCGCGCCGCCGGTGAACAGGCCGTAACCGTAGGACACCTGCACCACATCCTCGCTGGTGCCGCCCGCCGCCACAATGGCCCGGGCGCAGCATTCGTCCCACAGATCGATGTCATGCTGGGTGTAAAAAGCCACCACCCGGCGGCCGGTGGTGCCGCTGGTGGACTGGATACGCACCACTTCGCTGCGGGGCACTGCCAGAAGGCCGTAAGGATACGCATCCCGCAGGTCGTCTTTGGTGAGAAACGGGAGCTTATGCAGATCGTCAACAGACCGGATATCCTCCGGCGCGACGCCCTTTTTGTCCATCAAATTCCGGTAATAAGGCACATTCTCATAAACGTGCCGCACCTGCTTCACCAGGCGCTCATCCTGCCAGGCCCGGATCTGGTCCCGGGAAGCCCGTTCAATTTCAGGCTGGAAATAATTGCCCATTTTGGTCGTTCCTTCTTTCCGCAAAGATTTTGTATAGGAACATCATATCATTTTCCGGACGAAATGTAAATAAAAATCAGATAAAAAAGAATATTTCGCCCAATAATTGTTTGTTTTACGAAAAACAAAAGGAAAAATTCAGCATATTGCCAATATCCGGCTACATATCCCAAAGGGCGGCGCGGCTGGTGGAAACCCCTTTGGCCCCGGCGTTTAAGGCCGCCAGGATGTCCTCCTTTTCCTCGATCATCCCGCCGGCGATGAGGGGCGTTTTCATCTGCCGGGACAATTTTTTCAACACCCTGGGGCAGATGCCGGGCATGATCTCCGCCAGGTCCGGCCGGGAAGCGGCGGCGGTTTCGGCGGTCATAGCCGCGGACTGGGAATCCAGCAGGAAAAAACGCTGGATGGTCAAAAGCCCCCGTTCTTTGGCGCAGCGGATCATCTGGCTCCGGGTGCTGATGATGCCGTCCGGTCCTGCGGTTTGGGCCAGGAAATCCATGGCCGCGGCGTCCCGGCCGATGCCCCCCAGCAGGTCCATATGGACAAAAATGAGCTTCCCCGCCTGCCGCAGGGAAAGGACGTCCTCTTTCACCGTCAGGATGTCCCCGCACAGCAGGAACACGGCCTCCACAGGGGAGGAGGCGGCCCTTCCGATCTCCTCCCGGCTGCGGACGGCGGCGATCACCGGGTTCTGGTCAAGGCGGTCCAGGATGGGGTTCATGATGAATCCTTCCTTTCTATGTGGGATACTCCTATCATACCACCTTTGGGCGGAGATTGCAAAGGCCGCGCCGCTGTGCTACAATAAATGTATTCCGGAAAAGGGGGATCTTTATGGAAAAATTATTGGAATGCTGCGTGGACTCGGTGGAATCCGCCGTCATTGCCGCCCAAAACGGGGCGGACCGGCTGGAGCTGTGCGCCAACCTGATGATCGGCGGCACTTCCCCCAGCCCCGCTTTGTTTCGGGAAATCCGCGCCCGGATCTCCACGCCCATCCGGGTGCTGCTGCGGCCCCGGTTTGGGGATTTTCTGTATACAGAAGCGGAATTTGCCGTCATCCGCCGGGAGGTGCGGCTGTTCCGGGAACTTGGGGCGGACGGCGTGGTCATTGGCTGCCTCACATCGGAAGGTGATTTGGACATGCAGCGGATGGAAATTCTTATAGAGGAAGCTGGTTTCCTGCCGGTGACCCTGCACCGGGCCTTCGACGTCTGCGCCGAACCGCTGCGGGCTTTGGAGGAGGCCAAAGCCCTGGGCATTGACACCATTTTGACCTCCGGGCAGCAATCCTCCTGCGCCGCCGGAAAGGAGCTCTTGGCGGAGCTTTCCAAAAAGGCCGGGGATATCCGCATTATGGCGGGGGCCGGGGTAAACGCCGCCGTCATTGCGGACTTTTTGAAAACCACGCCCATCCGGGCCTTCCATTTGTCCGGCAAGGAGGTCCTGCAAAGCGGCATGGCCTACCGGAAGGAAGGGGTGCCCATGGGCCTGCCGGGGCTGGACGAATTTCAAATCTGGCGCGCAAATCCCGAATCCATCCGCAAAGCCCGCCTGGCTTTGGACCAAAGCTGAGGCGGGAACCAGGAACGCCGCCGGATGCATATACTGTCCCGAGGGGGTTCCCCTCAAAATCCACCAGATCGGAGGGACAGCCAATGGAGAAAGCTATTCTGGTGCTCCGTTCCGTCACTTACGCCTATAAGGGCCAGCGTATCTTGGAAAAGGCCGGCATCCGCAGCGCCATCCTCCGCACGCCGGAGGAATTCGCACAGCGCGGATGCAGCTACAGCCTGGCGGTTTCCGGCGACGGCCGGACAGCGGCGGACCTGCTGCAAAAAAACGGCATCCGGGTCCTGGGGGTCGTTCAGAGGAACTGACCCGTCCTTCCATTGCTCCCCTCCCCGGAAAGGAAGGTTTTTGGCATGGTCTATTTTGACAACGCGGCCACCAGCTTCCCAAAACCGATCCAGGTCCAGCGGGCGGCGGCAGAGGCCATCCGGTTTTACGGCGGCAACCCGGGACGCAGCGGCCACAATATTTCCATGCGGACAGCCGCCAAGGTTTTCAGCGTCCGGGAAAAGGCCGCGGCCATGTTCGGCGCCCAGCCGGAAAACGTGATTTTCACCTTGAACTGCACCATGGCGTTAAATATGGCCATCAAAGGAGCCATGGCAGGCGGCGGCCATGTGGTCCTCTCCTCCATGGAGCACAATTCCGCCATCCGGCCGGTCCATGCCATGAGCAAAACCGGGGAGGTGCAGTACTCCATCGCCCGGGTGGAGGAGCTGGACCCGGAACGCACGGTCCAGAATTTCCGAAACGAGCTGCGGCAGGACACAAGGCTTATCGTCTGCACTTACGCCTCCAATCTGTCCGGCACGGTCCTGCCCATCCGGGAAATCGGGGCCATGTGCAGGGAAAACGGCATCCTCTTTTTAGTGGACGCCGCCCAGGGGGCCGGGATTTTCCCCATCCATATGGAAGATTTAGGCATCGACATTCTCTGCGCCGCCGGGCACAAGGGGCTTTTCGGCACAACCGGCGCCGGCCTTCTCATCCTGCGGGAAGGCGTGGAGCTGGCCACCATCATGGAGGGGGGCACCGGCAGCGCGTCCTTGGATCTGGAGCAGCCGGACTTTTACCCGGACCGGCTGGAAAGCGGCACCATCAACACGGTGGGCGTCCTTTCCATGGGGGCCGGCATGGACTACCTGAACGCCCGGGGCATCGGGCGGATCTACCGCCGGGAAATGGACTACTGCGCCTGGGTTTACCGGGAGCTTTCCCGGATGCCCCATGTAAAGCTGCTGGCGGAGAGCTTCCGCATGGGGGAAAAAGCGCCCATCGTCAGCTTTAATGTGGGCGACTCCCCTTCCGAGGAAATCGCCGCTTACCTGAACAGGCGGGGATTTGCCCTGCGGGGCGGCTTCCACTGCGCGGGGCTGGCCCACTGCACCCTGGGGACCCAGAAGCAGGGGGCGGTGCGGTTCTCCCCTTCCCACTTCAACACGCCCCAGCAAATTGCGCAATTTTTAACCGAAATCCAAAAAATTAAGAAAATTGGCCTCCCCAAAGGTTGAATTTATCGCCAGATATGGTAAAATAAAAGAGTAAGCCTGGTTTCGCCAGTCTAAAAATCAAAGAAAGGGGCCTCTTTCAGGCCGTGACGGATTCGATATGCAGACATTGCTGAATATGTGGGATTCCATCGTAGGGGTCGCAAAGGACTTCCGGTTCCCACTGGACCTGCTGGACATCCTGCTGGTCGCTTACCTTCTTTATAAGGGCATCATGATTGTCCGGGAAACCCGGGCGGGACAGCTGGTAAAGGGCATCATCATTATGGGAGCCTGCTACCTGCTGGCTCAGCTTCTGGAGCTGAACACCATTACCTGGCTTTTAAACAAAGTCTTTGAGCTGGGCATTATCGCCATTATCGTGGTGTTCCAGCCGGAGCTGCGCCGGACCCTGGAAAAGCTGGGCCGGGCCAAGGTGACCACCCTGACCCCCTGGACCCACGGAGAGGACAGCGCCAAGAGCGCCGTCTGGGCGCAGCCCATCGAGGTGCTGTGTGAGGCGGTGCAGCGGCTGTCCATGTCGGCCACCGGGGCGCTGATCGTCATTGAGCGCCAAACCAAGCTGGGGGAACAGATCGCCACCGGCGTCATGGTGGACGCCATCCCCAGCGTGGAGCTCATCGGCAACATCTTCTTTAAAAATTCCCCTCTTCACGATGGGGCCATGATCATGCGGGACGGAAAGATCCTGGCGGCGGCCTGCTTCCTGCCGAAGCCCTCCCACGAAGAGGACATCGACAAAAACTTAGGTTCCCGCCACCGGGCTTCCTTAGGCATCAGCGAGGTTTCCGACTCGGTGACCATTGTGGTCAGCGAGGAAACCGGCGGCATCTCCTTTGCCGTCAACGGCCGCCTGATCCGGAACCTGTCCATTGAAAAGCTGCGCCAGACCCTGCACTTCTACCTGATCCCCGAGGCGGAGGAAACCAAAGAAAAAGGGAAGAAGGAGAAAAAAGCGGGCTTCTGGAAGGGGAGGAAAAAATGAAAAAAATCCGCATCAGCTTTCAGAGCTTGTTTGAAAACAACCATTTTGTCCAGATTTTCTCCATCCTGGCGGCTGTTGTCGCCTGGTTTGCCGTGATGATCTCCTTAAAGCCGGAGAGCAACGTGGTCATCAACAATGTCCCGGTGACCATCAATTATGAAGGCTCCATCCCCCAAAGCCTGGGCCTTCAGCAGATCGGCGACTCGGAAATCATGGTAACGGTCTATGTCACCGGAAAATCATCCAAAGTCCACCGGCTCACCGCCGACGACTTCAGCGCCTCTATTTCCTTAAACAGCGTCAACAAGCCCCAGTCCTATACTCTGCCCATCGAGGTAACCAAAAAGGACAACGACCCGGATTACCGGATCACCGGCATCTCGGAGAGCACTGCCACCTTAAACTTCGATAAAATCGTCAGCGAGCAGTTTACTTTGGAGATCCAGACGCCCAATCTAAGCGCCGCCGACGGCTACATTATGCAGCAGCCCTACGCCAATGAGGAAAATATTCTGGTCACCGGCCCCCAGACCCTGGTGGAACGGATCGCCAGCTGCTCCGTCACGGTGGATACCGAAGACAAAAACATGACGGATTCCCTTCAGCTGACGGCGCCGCCGGTGCTGCTGGACCGGAACGGCGCCCCTGTTTCCTCCGAGTACCTGACAGTGGAACCGGGAAATGTGGAAATCACCATCCCCATTTACAAAACCAAGGAAATGGCCCTGTCCGTGGAATTTATCAATACGCCCAAGGGATTCCCATTAGACGAATTGGAATACACCCTGTCCCAGGATACGATTTTAGTGGCGGCCGCCCCGGATATTATTGACAACCAGGACGAAATCGTCATCGGCCCCATTGACTTCCGTTCCATCGACATTGGCCGGGAATTTACCCTGGACGTCACCCTCCCTGCTGGGTTTACCAATATGGAAAGCGTCACTTCCGTCACCGTTGCCTTCCCCCAGGATGGCTTTACCGCACGGACCTATTCCATCCCCCAGAGCAATTTCGTTTTGGAAAACCTGCCTGCCGGTTATGATGTGTCCATTGTGCCCCAGGCCCTCAGCAACGTCAAAATTGTGGGGGAGGACAGCGTCATGGAAACCCTTTCGGCGGACGACCTGGTGGTGACGGTGGACCTTTCCCAGGTGACCCTGGAAAAAGGGCAGTACACCATCAGCGCCAGGGTTTACTGCCAGGACGAGGTGCTGGCCTGGGCTGTGGGCGATTACACCACCACCGTCAATCTGACAGCCAAATAACAAGAATCCCTACCGGGCGGGAACTTGTTTTCCCGCCTCTAAGTGCCTGATAGAATTACACAAACTTCTGCACGCTGCTGGTATACGGTGCCGTGGAGTAAAATTTGGAAGATTCTAAACCGTAATTTTGCTTACAAAATTACGGCGGCGGGTCATCGCCGGGCGGTCTGCGGACCGCCTTTTTATTTAAAAATTCGCGGCCGGGCCGCGAAAAACAGGATTTCGTTTTCTGCGGAAAACGACCAAAGGCGCTGCCTTTGGAATCCGCGATTTTTTGAAAAAATCGAGTAAAACTTTTATTTTTCTCTGTGTATAGTTTTACTTGCAAAAAGTTTTTCGACAGTTCGAGGTGGGAAACTGGCTTTCCCGCCTATTTTCTTTTGCAGGAGGAGCGTTTATGCTGATACTCAACAACATCAAGACCCGTCTGGGGGAACCGGAGGACGCCGCAGTTTCCCGGGCGGTCAAGCTGCTGGGCGTGTCCAAAAGCCGGGTCCGGGAGGCCTATGTTTCCAAAACCTCCCTGGACGCCCGGAAGCAGCAGGACATCCACAAAGTCAACACCGTGGTCGTGCGCCTTGACGGCGGCGAGGAGGCCTTCTTAAGCAAAAACGGCGTCCGCTGGCAGGAGGATCAGCCCTTTTCCGTCCGTCCCGGCCCCAAGCCGGAAGGGCCTGTGGCAATCGCCGGCTTCGGACCGGCGGGGATGTTCGCCGCCAGCCTTCTGGCCCGGTACGGGGTTCCGGTCATCGTCCTGGAACGGGGCGGGCCGGTGGAGGAACGGGTGCGGGCCGTGGAAAGCTTCTGGACCCAAGGCCAGCTGGACGAAAACTGCAACGTCCAGTTCGGGGAAGGCGGCGCGGGGACCTTTTCCGACGGCAAGCTGACCACCCGGATCAACGATCCTCTGTGCTCTTACGTTTTGGAGCAGTTCGGCCGCCACGGGGCCCCCATGGAAACCCTGAAAAAGGCCAAGCCCCACATCGGCACCGACCGGCTGCGGCAGGTCGTCCGGTCCATCCGGCAGGAAATCCTCCAAAACGGCGGGGATGTGCGGTTCCACACCCAGCTTACGGGGATCTCCGTCCAAAACGGGAAGCTCACGGGGATTTTCGCCGACGGCCAGCCGTTGGCGGTTTCCCGTCTGATTTTAGCCGTGGGCCACAGCGCCCGGGACACCTTCCGGATGCTGGCCCGGCACGGCGTTTTCATGGAATCCAAGCCCTTTTCCGTTGGAGCGCGCATTGAACACCGGCAGGAGTGGATCGACCGGGGGCTTTACGGCAAAATGGCCGGGCACCCGGACCTGCCCCCCGGGGAATACCAGCTTTCCCACCGGCAGGGGGAAAAGGCGGTGTACACCTTCTGCATGTGCCCCGGCGGCACGGTGGTGCCCGCCGCCTCCGGGTTTGGGCAGGTGGTGACCAACGGCATGAGCGAATACAAACGGGACAAGGAAAACGCCAACGCCGCTTTGGTGGTATCGGTGGATTCCTCGGACTTCGGAAACGGTATTTTTGCCGGGCTGGAACTTCAGGAGCAGCTGGAACACCGCGCTTTCCAGCTGGCCGGAGAAAACTACCGGGCCTGCGGCGCAACGGTAGGGAATTTCCTGGAGGAGAAAACCGGCCTTTCCTTGAACCGGGTGCGGCCAAGCTACGCCCTGGGACTTTCGCCGGTGGACTTTGACGAGCTCTTTCCCCGGCAGATCACCGGGATGATGCGGGACGGCCTGCGGCTTTTTGACCGGAAGCTCCACGGCTTCGCCGAGGCGGACGCCGTTCTCACCGGGCCGGAAACCCGCACCTCCAGCCCCATCCGCATCAGCCGGGGGGAGGATTTCAACTCCATCTCCGTCAAAGGGCTCTATCCCTGCGGCGAAGGGGCCGGGTACGCGGGGGGCATTATGAGCGCCGCCGTAGACGGGCTGCGGGTTGCCAAGCACATTTTGGAAAACGGATCATAAAAGAGCAAAAAGGACAGACCGGCTGAAACGCCGACTGTCCCTTTTGTTTTCTCATAGAAACGCAGCGGAACTGCCGGAAGGGGGTTCGCTGCGTTTCTTTTTATGGAATTTTCAAGTATTGACCGGGGCGGACGCCGGCTCGTCTTCCCTTTCACAGGCCTTCCGGCAATATTCCTCCAGCAACGCGCGGTACAGGCGGTAATGCTCAAGATCGACCTGGGGCGGCGTCTGATGATCGCAGGACACAATATAGCGGCCGGTTTTCATGGCGGGATAGATTCTTTCAAATTCCCTTCGCATGGCGGCCTCATCCATGGACATGACAGTTTTGTCAAATCCGCCAATGGCATAAAAATTTTCATACGTCTGCATAATGCGGACCACATCCACGCCGGACATCCTTTCCAAAGGCGTAACGCCCTGGATCCCGGCTTGCAGGTACCAGGGGATCAGGGGCTCCACATTCCCGTCTGTGTCCAGGGTGACAACCGTGCGGAAGCTTTTAGCCCAGGGGACCAGTTCCTGATAATACGGGAGCAGGAACTCATCATAGGACTGCTTTGACAGCATAGCGCCGTGATTATAGGACATATCCTCCGCAATACAGATATGGTCGACCTCGATGGTATTGCAGACCCGTTCGATCACCTTCTTGTTGAATTGCAGCAGATCCTCATTGAGGCGGTGCATAAGCTCCGGTTCATCGTAAAAGGCATACAAGTGCTCCTCGATCCCCAGCATTTCCCGGGGGTGCCAAAAGAAGCCCTCCAAGATCAGGGAAACCGGCGTTTCCTCCGGGTGATAGTCCCGCCTGATCCTTTTGGCCTGCTCCTCATAACGGGATACCAGAGCGTCGCCGCATACGGATTTCTGGACGGCCAGGTATTCCTCCATGCTGCGGATACGGGGTTTGCCGTGCCCGGATGGGGCGGGACAGCCCGGCCCCTTTGCGTTGGCCCATATCTGAAGGTGCCGGTCCAATTTCCACAGGTCAAAGAGCTGCTGGGAATCCTCGTTCCAGAAATGATCGGGATTTTCAAGGTAATGGAAATCGTAGTTCCCCTGCTGTTCCCAGCAATGAATGGTTTTATCCCACCAGACGGACCATTCTATGATGGGGAGCCGGTCCGGGGGCAACTGCCCGGACAGGACCTGCCGGAACCTCTGCTTGTTTGTCATATTCTCACCTGCTTTCCGCAAAATGCCACTGGAAAATTCCGCCGTCTTTTCGGCTTACACTGTTTGCAGGGCAAAATGATGCCGGCCGGGCTGCACCTCCCTGCAGGAAGCGCCGTCTGTGAAGCTGGCGTTAGAAAGGACGACCTTCGCCGCAATGCCTTCCGGCACCGTCAGGTACAGATCCGCCTTCTTCCCTTCCCGTTCCCACCTGCAATGGAGCCTGCCGGAAGCCGTTTGCCGCCAGGCCTCGCACCAGGTCAGCTCCTCCGCTATATACGGGGTGATCTCGATGTGCCGGAAGCCCGGCTGCTCAAAGTCCGGCGAAATACCGGCCAAGGATTTGATCAGCCAAAACAGGACGTCGGAATACATATGGTGGTTTTTGGAATTATAAGGCTGCCAGGTTTCCCAAAGGGTCGTCGCGTCCTGTTCCAGCCATTCCATATAGCCGGGATAGCCCTTTGCCGTGATGATCTTCAGGCAGAGGTCCTGCCGCCCGCAGGCGTCCAGGGCATAATACAAATGGCGCAGCCCCACCATCCCGCAGTAATGGTGGCAGTCATGCTCTTCGACTGTCTGGACCAGCTGGTCTTTCAAAGGCTCCAGCCGGTCATAGAGGCGAAAATCGATGAGCAAAGCGACCGCCGTCTGCTCATGGATCACGCATCTGCCCTCCGGCGTCAGGACCTTATTCAGGAATTTTTCCCGCATCTGCCGGTATTTTTCCGAAAAATACGCTTCTCCTTCCGGGTCCTGCTCCAGCCTGGCGGCTTTTTCCGCGATTTCGCACAGGTGCAGATAAAAGGCGGTGCCCACAAACCAGACCGGCGTGGGGCCGTTCCCCATATCCGGGAACGGGCCTGCCCAGTCCCCCAGCCCAAGCCCCGGGAACCCATCCGTGCTGCTGTAGCCGTGAAATTCTTCCCCGCCGCAGTGGGAAAGCAGGTATTCCAGATACGGCCGGAAATGGGGATAGGCCTGGTCCAGCGGGCCGCGGTTCCCTGTAAAGACCCACACCTTCCAGGGCAGCTCAAACAGGATGCCGTCCGCTACCGGGCCGCAGCCGTAGCCCCAGCCTGACGTCGGCACAATCCCGGGCAAGGAATGGTCCTCCCCGATGGAATCGATAATGTCTGTCATCCACTTTTCAAAGAGCTTCTCAATGTCAAAATTCATCAGCATCTGGTTGGCGGACGCCTGCGCGTCATTGGTCCATCCGAGCTTTTCCCGGGTGGGGCAGTCCGTAGGCATGTAAAACAGATTGGAGTAGGTGGAAATTCTCCCCAGGCGGTCCAGCTGGTTCAAGCGTTCGTCGGAGCACCGGAAGCCGCTGATTTCCCGTATGGCCTGGTGGACAAAAATGCCGGTCACCATTTCCCGGCCCGGTGTCCCCCGCACCCCTTCCAATTCCACATAGCGGAAGCCGTGGTAGGCAAACTTAGGGGACCAGGATTCTTCCCTGCCGCTGCAGATGAACCGGTCCGTTTCAAACTCGCTGGTGGGATAGAATTCATCCATGTGGTTGTGCTCTAAGGACAGATCCTCCTTGATCTGCTCCGCATAGCGGATGACGATCTCATCCCCCCGGTCCTGGCTAATCAGCAGCCGGACGTAGCCGGATATGTTCTGGCCGATATCGAAAAGCCATGTGCCCCGTGGGGTCCGCACCACGGATTTTGCAGGAAAAGCCGCCATTTCCCGGATGGGCTCGCAAAGGCACGGACGGAGCACGCCGGCGGGAGGCGTCGGGTCAAGGACCGCGCTGGGCCACTGGCTGTCGTCAAAGGCGGCGCCGTTCCACCCGGGGATGTACCTGCGGGAGTCATAATATTCCCCGTTGTGCAGCTGATGGTAATAGACCGGCCCCTGGTTGGTGCACTTCCAGCTGTCATCGCTCCCGATCACAAGGGGCCCCTGGTCCGTTTCAACACGCAGCTCAAAAATCAGTTTGGGCTGGTCCCGCCAGGAGGCGTCCTTCAGGTTCCACGGGCTGTCAAGGGATTCATTATAGAAGCCGTTTCCCAGCATAGCGGCCACAACGTTGGTCCCGGTCTGAAGCAGATGGGTCACATCGTAGGTATGGTACCATAAGGTTTTTCGGTAATCGCTGACCGCGGAGGTAAACAGGTCTTCGCTGACTGCCCTTTCGTTGAGCCACCAGTATCCATAGCCCAGCCCACAGACGGAAGCCTGGGCCGACAGGATCCTGCCGGAAATTTGAAAGACCTTCCGGTACAGCGGGGCCGGGTCCTGTTTCGTATACTCTTTCTGAAACGGGTAAGGCGATTTGATAAAGGAAGCATGTTCAAATGCCATCTCACTCACTCCTCCTTTTGTCCAATTCGGGTACCGCCTGCAAAATCAGGCGCTGCCATTCATCCGGAAGCTCCCGGAAGCTGCGGGGTTTATCCTGGGGCCGGGTCCCTTTTTGGTTCAAGTCCCCCATCAGGCTCCAATGCCGTGTCAGTCCCTCCGGCTCTTTGGCGTCCGTATCGTAACGGGTAAAATCAATGACCTGTTCCTCACCGGTGTTCAAATCCTTTAAGAGCGCCAGACGGAAGGCCTGGGTCTGGAACCATTTGATCTGCTTATCCTCATCGGAGCCGCCGATTCCTGTCCCCTGCTGAACAAAATGGTACCGCAGGCCGCAGTTGTCCTTATGGTGCGCCCTCCAAAGCAGGCCGAACCCGCCCTCTGTGAGCATCTGGGCATCCGGCCAGGTATCCTTCATCCAGCGGAGCCACCGGGTCAGGCAGTCCAGGCGGCCGATTTGGGTAACCAGGGCGATCTCCCAGGCCACTGTCAGGAACCCGAAACCGTTGCGGTCCAGGTTTTCCTGTCCGAAATGGGTCTTGGTCACCGCTTCGATCTCCTCCATGGCGGTTTCCGGCGGGAAGGCCCCCAGGGTTTCAATGGGGCCGATCCCCATACGGCTGTTGAAACCGCCCTCAAAGCCGGGCCTCCGGGCTGCCAGGAAATCCACCGTCCATCCGTCCAGGTTGACGCAGTCCACCTGGTCCGAAGGGGACTGGGCCGGTTTGCAGAAATGCTGGATCGACGGGTAATACGGGTAGCAGACAGAGCCTTCCCCATCCTGGTTGTCAATGGAAAACTGGCTCCAGATCGTCCCCTGGCAGACGTGGATGCCTTCCTCCTCCGCCAGCCATTTCATATTCTGTGCTGACAAAAAGCCCGCTATGACGCTTTCCGGGCTGACCCCCATCACCTCCCTTACCTTCTGGAGCCCCAGGTGCAGCTCCCGGCGGACCTTTTCCCGGGGGGAATACGCATTGGCAAAATAGCCGCCCAGGAAATAGGTGACGTCGTCCCCGTAAGCCTGGCGGTATTCCCGCACGAGCCGCCGGATGTCCTGATACCGGCTGCTGGGGTCTGTCAAAGCCTCCCAGCTCAGCGCCCAGGTGACCTTTCCCTCCGGCCATCCCTCCAGCACCGCCTGCCGGAAAGCGGAAACCGTTTCCACCGAATGCAGCTGGGTCTCATCTTCCCCGATATCCAGCCCGTGGGCGGCTTCGATCTGGTTTTTGCGGATGATGACGTTGAGTGTAAAATACCTTCCCGTCATGAAGAACCCTCCTTCACTTTCTGCCCCTATCATCATATATTGTCAGTATACATCATCTTATCACTCATCACAATATAGAAATAAAAATTTTTGTGCTGCTTTAATATTATGATCGATCATCAACAAAAATGGGAATTTTGCATAGTGGGACAGAGTTCACATATTTGCTTTCTGGTCAGCATACCATATCATAAAAATATCGTTTTTGTCTGTAATGCCATGGCTAGGCAGAGCTCGTTTCATCAAGCACAGAGAGGAGAAGATGGGTATATGCGCGATTCTTTTGCGGTACGGTTTCGGAAAAAATCTCTGAAGATACTAAAAGGCTATCAGCTGTATCTTTTGATTTTTCCCGCGTTTCTATTTTTCCTGGTATTCTGTTATTTCCCCATGTACGGTATCCAAATTGCATTTAAGGACTTTGTCGCAACCAAAGGGATTTGGGGGAGCGAGTGGGTAGGCTTCAAGCATTTTATCCGGCTTTTTGAATCCCCAAATTTTCTGCTGCTTTTAAAAAACACATTGGGAATCAGCATTTACTCCCTGATTGTCGGGTTCCCCATGCCCATTCTTTTAGCGCTGCTGCTGAACGAGGTCCGGGACGGCCCGTTTAAGAAAATCGTCCAGACCGTTACTTACGCCCCCAACTTTATTTCGGTGGTAGTGCTGGTGGGTATGCTGCAGTCCTTCTTTTCCACAAATACCGGCATTGTGAACCTCATACTGGCAAACTTTGGAGTCGAGCCGACCGCCTGGCTTTCCAACCAGTCATACTTTAAATCCATGTATGTGTGGTCCGGCGTGTGGCAGGGGACCGGCTGGGGCTCTATCATTTACCTGGCAAAGCTGGCCGGCATCGATCCCCAGCTGTATGAGGCGGCCACCATTGACGGCGCCACCAAGTTCCAAAAGATGATCCATGTCAGCATTCCGGGGATCGTCCCCACCATGACCATTATGTTTATTTTGAACTCCGGCTCCATTATGAACGTGGGCTACGAAAAGATCTATCTGATGCAGAACCCTCTGGTCCTGCAGACCTCCGAGGTCATTTCCACCTATGTGTACAAGGTGGGCTTAGTCAACGCCCAGTACAGCTTTTCCACAGCAGTCGGTCTGCTCAATTCCGTTGTCAACCTGATCCTGCTGACCTTTGTGAATTTCGTATCATCCAAATTGGGCGACACCATCTTGTGGTAAAAGAAAGGGAGGGACGACAAATGAGCGCAAAAATGAAACTCACAAAAGCTGACATCGGCTTCTACATCATTACATACATCTTTTTGACCTTCTGTCTGCTGATCGTGCTGTTCCCGCTGATCTTTATCGTAAGCGCCTCCATCAGCGACCCAAACGCAGTGGCAAGCGGCCAGGTGATCCTGCTGCCCAAAGGGATCACCTTTGAAGGGTACCAGCGGGTGTTCCGAAATAACGACATCTTTATCGGGTACCGCAACACCATTTTCTACACCGTGGCGGGCACTGTCATCAACCTGATCATCACCTTCGGCGCAGCCTATCCCCTTTCCCGCGCAGACTTTATCGGAAAGAAATTTTTCACGCTGATGTTTACCTTCACCATGTTTTTCGGCGGCGGATTGATCCCCACATATCTGCTGATTAAGAGCCTGCACCTTTTGGACACGGTGGCGCTGATGCTGATTATGGGGGCGGCTTCCATGTGGAACATCGTGTTGGTCCGCACCTTCATAACCTCCAGTATTCCCCAGGAGCTGCAGGAAGCCGCAGAGATCGACGGGGCCAGCGATCTGAAAATCTTTTTCCGGGTGGTGCTCCCCTTATGCGGGCCGATCATCGCAGTAATGGCGCTGTTTTACGGGGTCGGGCACTGGAACGAATACTTTAACGCCATGATTTACATGAGCGACCGCAACCTCTTTCCCCTTCAGCTCTTTTTGCGCGAGATCCTGATCCAGAATCAGATCGCGGCCTCCTCCTTTACCAACGCCGCCACAGGCAACCTGGAAAGCATGGCGGAGCAGGCCCGTATCGCGGAAATTATCAAGTATTCCGTTATGATCGTCGCCACCATCCCGGTGCTGATCGCCTACCCGTTTGTGCAGAAGTTTTTCATTAAAGGCATGATGGTAGGCGCCATCAAAGGTTAAGAGCATTAGAACAAACCGTTCTAAAATCATACAAAAAGGAGAATGACTATGAAAAGCACGCGAAAACTGGCATCCATCCTCTTGGCAGTTATGGTGGCTTCCGGAGTGTTCACCGGCTGCGGGAACAGCCAAAGCGATTCCGCGCCGGATGAAAGCAGCAGCCCCGCCGCGTCCGAAGAAGCCAGCGGCGACCAGGCGGCCGACCCCAACTTGAACCTGGAAGGGTTCCCCATTGTCAAGGAGCCCATTACGCTGAAGCTCATGGGGGTCAAGCAGGCAATCCAGGGGCCCTGGGAGGATCTGTATTTCTTCCAGAAAATGGAGGAAATGACAAACATCCATTTTGAGTTTGACACTCCCTCCGCCGATGTTTACACGGAAAAGAAAAACATCGCCTTCGCCAGCGGCGATTACCCGGACCTGTTCTTCGGCGGGAGCCTTTCCGACACGGACGAGGTCACCTATGGGGAAAACCAGAAGGTTTTGATCCCCCTTTCCGATTTGATCGAAACCTACGCGCCCAATTTTACCGCATATATGGAGGAAAATCCTGACGTGCGTTCCGCGATCACGCACCCTGACGGCGAGATCTACGCCCTGCCCCATGTTGTGCAGATCATGCACTGCCTGACCCCCGTCAACTGGTTCAATTCCGAATGGTGCGAGAGGCTGGGGCTGTCCGTTCCGACCACCACCGACGAACTTTACACCGTGCTGAAGGCATTTAAGGATGAGGACGCAAACGGCAACGGGGACCCGAACGACGAGATCCCGTTATCCGGAACCGGCGCCCTGCGCAGCGGCGTTTTGGGGGCGTTCGGCTTGGTCGGCAACGGCGTGGAGGTTGTGGACGGCGTTGTGCGGTATAACCCCATTACCGAAAACTATAAGGCCTATTTGGAATTTGCCAACAAGCTGTATGCGGAAGGGCTGCTGGACAACGAAACCTTTACCCAGACAGAACAGCAGCTGAAAGCAAAAGGCGTGGAAATGCGCCTGGGCATGTTCCAGCACGCCGCCCCGTGGCTGGTATGTCCTCCTGAACGGGACGACGATTACAGCGCCCTCCTTCCTTTGACCAGTCCTGTGAACGACACCCAGGTCTGCCAGCTTTACAACACAGTGGGCAGAGGGACCTTCGCCATCACCAGCACCAACGAGCATCCGGAGGCCACCATGCGCTGGGTGGACTATTTGTGGACAGAAGAAGGGAACGACTTAGTCCGCTTCGGCGAGGAAAACGTACACTGGAAATGGACGGACGAAACCAAGACGGCCTACGTCAAGATCGTACCCGACGGCATGAACGCGGAGGAATTCCGCGGCGGCCAGATCACCCCCGACTGCGGCACCCCCCTGCCTGTTGAGGAAAACGCGCGGCTCTGGGCGCTGGAATATAACGACAAGCCGCCCTATACCTGGAAATTGAACGAGCGCGCCGAAACGCTCCGGCCCTTTGCCAAAACCCCGTTCCCTCAGGTGTACTTTAACCAGGAACAGTCGGAACGCCTCGCCATATTGAACACCGACATCCAGTCCTATGTAGAGCAAATGGAAGCGCGGTTCATTACCGGGGAAGAACCCTTGAGCAACTGGGACACTTATGTTGAGACCTTGAAACAGCTGAATGTGGACGAATTGATCCAGCTGCACCAGGATGTATACGACGATCTTTCCAAATAAACGCTGACAGTTTCACAAAGGCTGCGGAGCATTCTCTGCGGCCTTTGCGGATCCCTGTTATAGGAGTGAGAGCAGGAAATCGCTTGCTGTTTATCAAAGGAGATGGCATCATGAAAACCATTGCAAACAAACAACTGCTGGTAGGCGCTGATTTCGCCGGGTTCCCGTTAAAGGAACATGTGACGGCACATCTGAAGAAGAAGGGATGGGAAATCACCGATGTGGGCGTGCGCTCCCTGGACGAAACGGATACCGACCTGATGTTTCACCGCGTCGGGCTGCGGGTCGGTTCCCTGATTGCGGAAGGGGAATTTGAACGGGCGCTTGTCTTTTGCGGGACCGGCATGGGCATCCATATTGCCGCCAGCAAATGCCCCCATGTCCATGCGGGGGTTGTGGAAAGCGTTCCGGCCGCGCTGCGGGCCATTACGGGAAACGGCGTCAATGTGCTGGCCATGGGGGCCTTTTATGTGGCCCCTCAGATGGGGATCGACATTGCCGAGGCTTACTTAAACGCGAAGCTGGGTCAGGGCTATGAATGGTGGCCGAACTTTTACGAATTTCACAAGCTGGCCATTGATGAGCTGGAGGCTTTTGATTACGAAACCTACAAAGCCAATCATTTTAAGCTGGAGCATTTGGGGGATTACCCCTTGAAGCTGGAAACAAAGCCGGACGACTGGCACGAGTAACGGCCAGGAGCAGGAAGCAGGTGGACCCATGAAAAAAATTGCATTCTTCGGCGACAGCGTCACAGAAGGCAGTTTTGAAATCAAAGCGCCTGCGGAACCGGGATCCGCCTACCACGCTTTGCTGGGCAAAAGGCTCCCGGATATCTGCACGGTGAACGCCGGCGTCGGCGGAGATCGGGCGCAAAACGGCCTGGACCGGATTCAGTCGGATGTGCTGGCCCATTGCCCGGATTTAACCGTTGTGTGCTTCGGCCTCAATGACATCCCCGCCGGAAAGGAAGGACTGCACGGATATTTGCAGGCCCTGGAGGGCATTTTTACAATGCTGTCCCCGGAAAAAACGATTTTTATGACGCCCAATATGCTCAATACATATGTCCATCCCCAGGTGGACCCGGACTACCGTTCCTTTGCGGGCATCGCGGCCCGGTGCCAGCTGGACGGGACCGCCGACACCTATATGGAGGAAGCCGTAAAACTGGCGGGAGCCATGGGAGTGACCGTATGCAACTGCTACCAGCAATGGAAAAAATTATGGCAGTACGGCATTGATACCACGGAGCTGCTGGCCAACTACATCAATCACCCCACCAGGAAAATGCACGGTCTTTTTGCCGACGCTTTATATCCTCTGGTCATTTCAAAGCTGAAGGAGTGCTAGCCATGGCTTCTCTGATTTCTCCCGGTTTTTTCGGCGAACCCGCCGACGCGCGAAGGACGGAGTTTGATATCAAGAATGAGCAGTGCCAAATGGAGGGGAGCCCGGCCGACTTGATTTTTGCCGGAGATTCTATTACCCAGTTTTTCAGCCTGCCCACATATTTCCGGCAGTTTGGATACCTGCTGAACCGCGGGATCTCCGGCGATACGGCGGAGATCCTCGCAAAACGGCTGGAAGCGGACGTTTTGCAGCTCCATCCCCGCTGCGCTGTCATCCTGATTGGCATCAACAACACCTGGCGGCTGGACGGGAGCTTTGACGATCCACACGGCTGCTGTACCTGTGAGGAAATTTTGGATACGGTGCGGGAAAGCTGCCGGTCCATTTTGAGCCAGGCCAAGGCATACGGTCAAAGGATGATCCTCTGTTCGGTTCTCCCCATATGGTTCCAGAGCGAGAAAAAAGCAGAGCGCCAAGCCCTGATCCTTAGCATCAACCAAGAACTGCAAAGGCTCTGTCAGCAGGCCCAGGTTCTATACGCCGACTGCTATTCCGCCATGACAAGCGAAAACGGCCTCGATTTGAAAAAGGAGTACAGCTATGACGGCGTTCACCCAAACGCTCAAGGATACCGCGCGATGGCCGGCGTACTGACGCCGGTCCTGCACCAGCTGCTTAGGAGCCAACCATAAGAAGAAAAGTCTTTTTCCTTGACGAAATGTAAAATTTGTGTTAAAATAGATGTCGAATCAGGGGTACCGGTGCGAATCCGGCTGAGAGAAGCGCGCTTCAACCCTCGAACCTGTGTGGATCATCCCACCGAAGGAAGATTTGCAATAGACAAATTCCGGCCGTGGGGTTGCCCCGCGGCTTTTTTCTTGGCCGCCAGGAAAAAGCCCCTGAAATAACAGTTAAAGGACGTTTTTTATGCAGACCAATCAAAACCAAAAAATCCTCCGCTTAACGGAAAGCGGCATCCTGCTGGCCATCGGCATCTTGATCGACACCTTTTTAAAATTCGACGCCACCTGGCTTTACGGCGGGTCCGTCACCCTCTGCTCCATGCTCCCCTTGGTCGTCATCGCTTACAAATACGGCCCCGCATGGGGTTCCCTGGCCGGAGTGGTACACGGGCTGATCACCATGCTGATTTCCGGCGGACGGGCCGGGGGCCTGGCCGCCATGATCGAATCAAACGGCGGCCTGACCACCTTTTTCTGGGTCATGCTGTTGGACTATATCCTGGCTTTCGCAGCCATTGGGCTGGCTGGGTTTGCCCCCAAATTCGTGAAGAATGTCCCGGCGGCCCTGGCGGTTGGGGCAGTGATTGGCCTGTTGGGCCGGTACCTCTGCCATTTCCTCTCCGGGTTCTTCCTGTTTTCCGGCTACGCCGAATGGTTCTTCGGGGAAAACGTGCCCTGGGGCGGATGGTTCTTGGAAACCTTCCACGGGAACGCTCTGTCCGTTGTGTATTCTTTGATTTACAACGGACTTTACATGGTGCCGGAGATCATCATCACCGCCGTCGGCGGGCTGCTGATTGGCGGCGTGCTGAAATCCCAGCTGATGAAAAACCGCACGAACCCTTTTCTCTCCTAAATTACCCTAAAAAACGCCGCCGGAGCGAGCTGCCCCGGCGGCATTTTTATTCTGTCCGCAGGGCGTCCGCCGGTTTGAGCTTCGCCGCTTTCCGGGCCGGATACGCCCCAAAGGCTGTGCCAACGACCAGGGAAACCCCGGCGCAGGCCAAGGCCAAAGTTCCCGGGAAAGGGTACGAAAGCCCTAAGGCCAGACAGCCGGCCCATCCCACCAGGACGCCGGCCAAAATCCCCGCCAGGCCCCCGGCCAGGCTCAGCAGGGCCGCTTCCAGCAAAAATTCCCACACGATCATTTGCGGGGAAGCGCCGATGCTTTTTTTGATGCCGATTTCCCGGGTCCGTTCCCCCACCGAGCAGAGCATGGTGGTCATGACCGACAGGCAGGCCACCAAAAGGCTGATGCCCGCAATGGCCGCCAGCACCAGGGACACGATGCTCAAGACCTGCTGGACCGTCCCGGCATAGCGGTTCATATCCTCCACCTTCACCGCCTCCTCCCCGCCAAGCTGCCGAGAAAGGAGGCGTTTAGCGTCGTCCGGTTCCACGCCCTGTTTCAGTTTGACGGCGATCCGGTCAAAGTCCTTCCGGCCGGTGCACTGCTGCTGGGCGGTGTAGGGCAGGTAGGCAAATAATGGCACGCTGTCCCCCATCATGCCCTGGAGCAGCGCGCCGCCGGTTTCCATAACGCCCACAATGGTAAATTTCTCCTCCGCCCCGTCCAAAGTCACTGTCAGGGTCTTTCCCACGGCGTTTTCCCGGTGGAAGATCTCCATGGCCAGGTTTTCCTCCACAACGCAGACATGAGCGCCGCTTCGGATGTCCGCCGGGGTGATCTCCCGGCCGTATTTCAGTTCCATGGAAATGATCTGGTCCACGCCGGAGTCAACGCCCCAAACGGCGGCTTTCCGCCCTTCTCCCCGTCCGCGGATGTCCGTATATTCCACTAAAAGGGGAGTGGCCCCAGCCACAGAAGGCTCCTGGGACGCCTCTGTCAGGACCTCCTCCGTCAGGGGCCGTTCTTCCCCGCTGAGCATCAGCCCCTGAAGACCTAAGTCCTCCAGTTCACTGGCGACGGCTTGCTGGCCGATCATCCCCACTGTACCGATGAGCATCACTGAAAAGGCCCCGATGGCAATGCTCAGGATGGTGAGCAGGGACCGGGCGGGACGGCGGCCGGTATTCCGCCAAGCGTTTTTCAAAAACTCCATGCTTCATCCCCTCCGGCGCTGTTTTCCAGGGCCTCCGCGTCCAAAACCACCTTCTCATAACGGCCCAGGCCGCTTACGATCTGGACGGAGGTGGACAGTTCCCGGCCGGTTTCCACATCCCGGCGGGAGATCTCCCCTTCCCGGCAGACATACACATATTCCTGGCCGTCTTCATCCTGGGCCACCGCCTCGTAGGGCAGGAGCCAGAGGGTTTCCTCCTCCCCGGCAGGCAGCTCCGCCTGGACGGTGTAGCCGGGACGCAGAGCGTTGAAGGTGTCCTCCACCCTGGCCACCGCGTCCACCACTGTCTCGTAGGACATCCCGTCCAGCTTCTGGTAGGCGGAGGGACTGAACCGGGTGATATGGGCCTCAAACAGCCCGTCCTGGACAGCCGGGACCGTAAAGGTGAAGGTTTCCCCGGTTTTTAACAGGTTCACCTGGGATTCCGGCACATAAAGCCGCAGCTGGAGGGTATCCACTGTGGAAACGGCTGCGGCGGGTCCTGTGGGCAAAAAGAGTTCCCCGGCAGTCAGGGACAGGGAGGTGACGACGCCGGTCATGGGGGCGGAAATGGTTTCCGGCAGGGCGTCCATATTCTGGGAAAGCTCCCCGCTGATGGCGGAAAAAGCCTCTTTCACCTTGTCCGCCGCGCTGTCCGGCAGTTCCTCTGCAAACTGCGCCGCAAATCCGGCCGCCGCCCGGACGGTTGCTTTCTTGTCCACCAGGGCAATGGGGTCGCCGAAGGACACGGCGTCCCCTTCTTTTACCAGGACCTTTTTGGGAACCACCGGGTAGTCCAGCTTCAGTTCCCTTTGGTTTGGGGATTCCACAACGCCGGACACGGAAACGGTTTCTGTATAGGCCAGCTCTTTCATGGAAATCAGCTGCACTTCCGGCTGTTTTCCGCCGGAAATCATCAAGGCCCCAACAAACGCCGCAAGTACCGCGGCGGAAAATATCACGGCTCTTTTCACAATCGCACCCTCCTCAAAATTCGTCTGGGTATAGTGTGCCGGAAAAACGGCAAAATATCAGGGTAACGGTCATGAAAAATCTGATGGGAGGAGGATTTTTATGAACTTGATTCCATGCAGCAAGGACTGCCGGTACCAGCAGGACGGGTACTGTGCCCGGACGGATGCGGCTGTCACCGGCGCCAGGGTGGACGGCTGCTGTTATTACCAACCGGCGAATCGCCGGTGATAAGTCGACGCGGCCGCTGTACCCCGCGTTAGGCTTCGGCTGGCGCAAACAAGTTGCGCCCCAGTGAAAGATTATTTCCCCGCTTTTAGGGCTATATCAGGGAAGCCCCGCCGCTAAGTCGCCGCGGGCCCGGAACCCGGGCAGCCAATTCGCCGCGGCCGCACAGCATCGCACCACCCGCTGGACGGCGAAAATATTCGCCGTATGGGTAGATTTTATTTTCTTTCGTTTTGTAGGGGCCGGGTTGCCCGGCCCACATAAACACGGGAACGTTTCTGGCAAACCACGGGCGCGCAATGCACGCCCCTACAATATCAACGGCACCAAATCATGATACAATCCCGCCACGATGTCTTTCCTAAAAGTTGTACAACCAATACGCATCTGGTGGTATGCGGCCGCGGCGCGGGGTCCAGGGGCTTGCCCCGGCACGTTTTTCTCCCCCCTCTTTTTTCGTGAAAAAAAAGAGGGGGTGCTGTGTAAAACCTAAACATTTTTCTGTCCTCTGCCCCGCCGCATAGGCGGTACGCCGACAGAGCCGGGTTCCCGGCTCTATTCTTTGTAATCCCATAACAAAACAGGGACGCCCCCAAGGACGTCCCTGTAAATTCATTTTGCGTATGATGGAAAGGCCCCTTAGATGCCTTTGCCGTTGGGATAACGGTCGTAGTTGCCGTATTCTTTCCAAATATCCATCATCATTTCGTAGCGCTCCAACGGCATGCCGGTGTAAGCGCAGTTGGAAGTGGAGAAAATGTAGCCGTAGCCGCGCTCCATGCCTTCCCGCAGGGAACGTTTTACATCCTCCCGGCATTCCTCGTCAGTGCCGGTCTGCAGAAGGCCGCAGTTGACGTTGCCCACCAGGGCGATCTTATCGCCGATGAGCTTGCGGAGCTCGGGGATGCTGACGCCGCCCTGAGGATCCAGGGAGTGGAAAGCATCGGGGCCGCAGTCTGCCATCTGTTTGGCGATGGGCATGATGTTGCCGTCGGTGTGCTTGATGGTGTAGTAGCCCATTTTGCGGTACTCGTCAATGACACCTTTCAGGTAGGGAACGATCAGCTCGTCGAATTTGTCGGGGCTGAAGAAGGGGTTGGTGTTGAAGCAGTAGTCGGAGCAAAGGGTAAAGCCGTCCAGCAGATGGCCGTTGTCGTCCAGCTTCCGGGCAAATTCCAAAGCGCTTTCCAGGCGGCGTTCGGACTCCTCATTGAGCTTTTCCGGCTCCTCGTACATTCTGGCGGAGAACTCGAACATGCTGTCGCCGTCCGGGATGGCCCAGGTGGGGTCGCCGTGCATCATCAGATAATACTCATCGCCGCTTTTTTCCCGGATCAGCTGCAAAAGCCAAAGGGCGTTTTCAAAATCGCCGGGATTGGGGTGCAGGAAAATGGCGCTGTGGCCGTACCGTTTTGCGGTTTCGATGTACAGATCCGCCATTTCGTTCATGTGGAGGTTCCGTTCGTTCTGGCTCATCTGGTTCCATTGGGAATAAGCCCGGTGGGACTGATGAACTTTACCAAAAGCCTCCATGGTCAGGAAGAATACCAGCTCAAAGGTTGGCACCTGGCCGCCGATTTTCTCGCCTTTCAGTGTTTTGATAAACCGTTCTTTGTGTGTCATTGGGATTTCACTCCGTTCTGTTGGTCAAATTCCCGGTCGTCCCCTCTGTGATCTTCCGCGTGCTGAAACCGGAGCCGCAGAGGAGCCTCCCGCGCTTAGGTTCATTATATCACAGTCCGCTGGAAAATGCTATCAAAATCATTAGATTTTTCGCACTTTATTTAAGGTTTTCCGCAAATTGGTTTTTTCCAGATAAAAAATGTGTTATACTGACAGTATGCAGCATGAAAGGAGTGATTTTATGGAAATCACCTACGACCTCCTGCGCCACAGTGAGGAAATCAACACCTATATCCGTCAGGCCGACGCTTCTCTGGAGGCGCTGGGATTTACGGAGCACAGCTTCGCCCATGTGGCCAAATGCGCCAAACAGGCGGCGGATCTTTTGGAAGAGCTGGGATATCCGGCCCGGACGGTGGAACTGGCCCGGATTGCCGGGTATCTCCACGACATCGGCAATGTGGTGAACCGGGTGGACCACGCCCAAAGCGGCGCGATCATGGCCTTCCGGCTTCTGGACAAGCTGGGGATGCCCCCGGAGGAAACAGCGGCGGTAATCACCGCCATCGGCAACCACGATGAGGAAACGGCCTACCCGGTCAATGAACTGGCGGCGGCCCTGATTTTGGCAGACAAATCCGACGTGCGCCGAAGCCGTGTCCGCAGCAAGGACACCATCGCCTTCGATATCCACGACCGGGTAAACTATGCCGTAGAGCGCAGCGGGCTGAAACTGGACAAAGAGGCAAAAACCATCACCCTGGAGCTGGAGATTGACTCCAGCATCTGCCCGATCCTGGAATATTTCGAGATTTTCATGACCCGGATGCTCCTGTGCCGGAAGGCCGCGGCCTTTTTTGACCTGCGGTTCGGCATTGTCATCAACGGCCAAATCATGATGTAGCCCGGTAACCGGGCCGTTAAGACGACGCGGCCGTACAAACCCCTATCTGACCGCTGGAACGGCAAATAAATTGCCGTTATTAGGAAGGTTTCATTTTCTATCGTTTTTCATCACCAACCGAAAAACGTATTGGCCGATGCCCACATCGGCCCGCGTTTTTATGAAACCAAACAGACAACGAATTTGTAGGGGCGGTCATTGGCCGCCCGCGTACAAGGCCGGAATATTTCGGAAAAATCACTGGGACGTCCGTCATCAAATTGATGACATGGCCGTCCCCTACAGCACCAACGGCACCAATACAACCCCCGCCATGATGTCTTTCCTAAAATTCGTACAGCCAATACGCATCTGGTGGTATGCGGCCGCGGCGCGGGGTCCAGGGGCTTGCCCCGGCGCGTTTTTCTCCCCCATCTTTTTTCGCGCAAAAAAGATGGGGTGCTGCGTAAAACCTAAACTTTTCTGTCCTCCGCCCCGCCGCATAAGCGGCAATCTGGCGGGCCGGGCGACCCGGCCCCTACAATGCCAACGCCACATCCCGGATTGATAACGGATGTTCTGGTAAAATGAACGTTTTACCGCAGAGCGCGGAGGACGCTGCCCCCTACAATCGTAAAATAAAAATCGTCATTGACAAGTAGTTAACTACATGATACAATGTAGTTAGCTACACAAGAGGTGATGAAGTGGCTGAAAAAAGCAGAGCTGAATACTTTCGCAAAAGACGCCAAGAACTGAAGCAGGTTGTCGTTATGGTTGAAAAAGAAAAGGTTCAACGTTTGGATGACAAGCTGCGTCAACAGGGAGAAAACCGCACAACGTGGTTACGGCGTAAAATTGACGAAGAAATCAGCAAATAAAAAACAGCACCGCCACCCTAAGCAAGTTGCGCAGTGCTGTTTTAACCGACAGGAAAATCCTATCTGAAATCCAGTATACATCAGATGGGCGTTCTTGTCAAACACAATTTTTGACAGGAGGAACATGACATGTATGATTTGCGCGATTTATTTTTCGATATTTTGGAGCAGAAGCCGGACCCGCCGCATAGGCGGCAATTTGATGGGCCGGGCAACCCGGCCCCTACAATTTTCAAAAAGGTATTGACTTTTCTTTGTGATCACAGTATTATAAGATTGTACCCATATTGAAAAGAGGTGAGGGTTTGGGTATTAAAAAAGGCACGAAACTGACCGACCATCCCAAAAACAAGATTCTCCGGATTCGGATGGACGAGGACACCGCCAATAAATTAAAAGCTGTTTGCGAGAAAAAGCAGAAAAGCATGTCCGATGTTGTGCGGGATGGAATCGAACAGCAATACGCCGAACTAAAAAAATAGATGTAAGCCGCACCTTTGCAAACCAGCAGCCTACATCTATTCAAACCGACAGGAAAATCCTATCTGAAATCCAGTATACATCAGATGGGCGTTCTTGTCAAACCCAAATTTTGACAGGAGGAACATGACATGTATGATTTGCGCGATTTATTTTTCGATATTTTGGAGCAGGAGCCGGACCCGCCGGAACTGGCCCAGACCTACCGTTATTTTTATAACCTGCTGGAAGAAAAAATACCCGATGCGCGGGATCTGGAAAAACTGGATACCGCCTGGGGAGCCTGCAACACCGAGCATTTATACCACGGGTTCGACATGGGCTTCCATGCGGCGATCCGGCTGATTTTTGAAAGACCAGCGGCGAACCGCCGACACTGATTCAGGAAATTGGTAGGGGCCGGGTCGCCCGGCCCGCGTAAAATGAAAAACGTTTTGGGAATCTGGAGGGACGGGGAACCCGTCCCCTACAACGCCAACGCTGCATTCCGAATCGTATGGGTATCCAATGAACGGCCGCTAAACCACGCAATCACATGCAAAATGGACCGGTATCAAAACCGGCCCATTTCTTTTTACTCGTATTTGCCCAGTTCCAGGGCTTTTTCCAGGAAGAAGCAGTAGGTTTCGTAGTTGACAGTTTTGGGGATGGAGTGATCGCTGTGCACCACATAATTGAAGCCCTGTTTCACAACCGGGATCTTGCTTTCCAGCTCTTTGGTGATGATCTCCCGGTCGTTGGTGTAAAGGGTGCGGACGTCGATGCCGCCCATAAAGGCGATCTTGTCCCCATAGAGCTTGTGGAGCTTCAACAGATCCATGCCCGCCTTGATCTCGATGACCTGGAGGCAGTCCATGCCCGCTTCGATCATGTAGGGCACCAGGGGCTCCACAAAACCGCAGGAATGGACGATGACCGGCAGGCCGTGTTCTTTGGCCCAGCCGAAGGTCTTGATGTGGGAGGGCTGGATGATCTCTTTGTACATGGCGGGGGACATAAAGGGGCTGCCCTTATAGCCCATATCCTCATAGTACCAGATGCCGTCCGGATAGCCTTCCTGCTCAAACAGGATCTCCTGGAGCTTGATGGTCAGGTTTGCATAGGTTTCGGCCATATCCCGCACCCAGTCCGGGTCCAGGGCCATGCCCACCAGCATATTTTCATGGCCGCATACCGGATGCATGCACTCGAACACATTGACGCCACTCCACACGAAGAACCGTCCTGCATCTGCAGCGGCTTTTTTGGCCTTGCGGTAAGCCTCAAAGTTGATGCGGCGGGGATTGGGCTCCAGCAGGAGGGGCTTGATCTTCTCCCAGTCCTCCCGTTCCTTCACCGTGAAATCCACATGCTCCGGGGTGGTGTCGTGGAACTTATGCCGCCGGAGGATGGCGCCGTTTCCGTCCAAAAATGTAATGGTGTCCTCATCCTCTGCCACAACCTGCTGCTTGAAATCCAGGTCCGCCACCATGTTAAGGGGCCAGCATTCGGACATGTCAAAGCCGAAATGATCGTCGAAGGATTCCCCGTTGGGGATGTGCCCTTCGGCCCGCCAGGCGTTATAAGTGTCGCCCCAGAAATGCTCATAAACTCCAATGCGGTCCACCGGCTCGTGACGCAGGATCCGCAGCATCCGTTCTTTTCCTGTCACAAAAATCTCCTTCTTTCGGAAAAAACTTTGTGGAATCAGTATAGCATAATTTCCCTGCAAGCGTTAGGATTTTTGTTGAAAAACTAGGACAAAAGTATCCTTTTCTGGAAAATAGGCGGGGCTTCAGCGGGGGCTGCCGGCAGCCTGGCGGCGGTAGGCGCTGGGGGTCAGGCCGGTGTATTGCCGGAACATCCGGGCGAAGTAGACCGGGTCCGGATACCCGCACAGAGCGCCCGCCTCCCCCACCGGGATGGCCGTGAAGCCCAAAAGGTCCTTGGCCTTTTCCATCCGCAGCCGGGTTAAGAACTGCCCCGGCGTCAGGCCGGTTTCCTCCAAAAAACGCCGGTGGAAAAAAGCGCGGCTCAGGCCGCTTTCCCGGGCCAGCTCCTCGATTTTCACCGGCCCGGCGAAATCCTCCCGCAGCCGCCGCACCGCCCGCCGCACCGCCGCGGTGCTGCCGGAAACGCTGTGGGCCGCGGCCGCCTCAAAGATCTCGGAAAAAAGGTAGAACAGGCTGGATTTCAGCTGGAAGAAGGCCAGGTCCCCCACGGCGTCCTGGTTGCGCAGGATACTCTCAAAAAGGCCCGTCACCAGCTCCCGGCGGGGGATCTTCAGCCGGTCGGGGAGGCTGTCCAAAAGGGGGTTTTCATACCGTTCCTGGGCCTCTTCCCGGGTGCCGAAGGAATAGCTGGCGCCACGGCGGCCGTTTCCCACCAGGTCCACGCAGAGGATGTAGCATTCGTAGGGCGGCACCCCCTGCACCACCTGTCCGGGCTTGCGCAGGTTCATTTCCCCCGCTTCAAAGGGGAGGAATTTCCCGTCCACCCGGATCCCCCCGTCACAGCGCAGGTAATACTCCACCTCATAATCGTAAACTGTCCGGACGCTGTACGGCGCGTTCCGGTCCGCCGCGTAGCCGTCGTAATGGCTGCACCGCAGCAGCGCCGGGCTCAAATAGTCCGTTGGCAGCAGCATTTTCCCATCCCCTTCCCCATGGTTTCCTGTACCCATTATACCAAATTTCCGCCGGTTTTCCAAGCCTTCCGAAATCTTTGTCTGTTTGCCACAGACAGGAAGCTCTGATTTGTGCAAAAATCCACTTGTTTTTCTTTATAAAATATGCAATACTTATAAACATCTGGAGAAATCGCAATGATAACGGAAAAGAGCTGATGATGATGAAAATTTTACGCGCCGCGGCCGCAGCCGCGCTGGCCGCCCTCACCCTGTCCGGGTGCGGACTGTTCCCGGAGGAGGAAGAAGCCCTGGCACCGCCGTTAAAGGAGCCTGCCGCCGTCACCTACACCACCACCACTGTGGAACGGGGGACCATCGTGGACAGCGTTACCACTTCCGGCACCTTTATTTCCACCAGCACCTACGACCTGTCCTTTGAAAAACGCTCCGGCTATTTGAGCGAGATCAATGTCAAATCCGGGGACACTGTGACGAAAGGACAGCTTCTGGCCCGGCTGGACACGGATGAGCTGGAAAGCGAGATCCAAAAGCAGGAGCTGCTGGTGGAGCGCGCCCAAATCGCGCTGAATGCGGCCAAAAAGGCGGAGGACGCCACATCAGAATCCATCCGGCTGGCGGAAATCGACTATCAGCTGCAAAAGATCCAGCTGGACGAGATGCAGGATGAGCTTTCCAAACAGTACATCTACTCCCCCATTGACGGGGTCGTTTCCTATATCAACAACGTGGGGATCGGGGACTATATCGCCGCCCGCAGCACTTTGATGCGGGTAGTGGACCCCACTTCCCTGCAAATCGAATGCACCGGGGACCAGGTTTCCGATTTCCAGCTGGGCAAGGACGTGATCGTCACCCTGGACGACACGGAATACGCCGGCAAGGTGGTCATGACCTCCGCCGAGTCCCCCTCCCTGGCGCTGGAAAAAGGGGAACCCTTTATCCGGGTGGAAATCACCGACGGGCTGCCGGAGGGGGACCTGCTGGGGGAATCGGTTTCCGTAGAGCTCATTAAGCAGCAGAAGGATAACGTGCTGATCCTGCCCCGGAACGTGGTTTCCCTGTATTCCGGCGAGTCTTACGTCCAGGTGCTGGAGGACGGCGTCAAGAAAGAACGGGTCATTGAAACCGGCATCAAAAATACTGCCAGTATCGAAGTGGTCAGCGGCCTTGAAGAAGGCGAAGTTGTGATTATTAAGTAGGGGGCCGCGGTATGTTCCGATTTGCGCTGCGCAAAATGCGCCAGAACCGGTGGCTGGCTTTGAGCCTGCTGGCCGGTTATCTCATGGCCGTGGCCATTGTTTGCAGTATGCCTGTTTACAGCCACGCCATTTTGAGCCGGATGCTGTTAAAAGATCTGGAACAGGTGCAGACTGCCCAAAACGTATACCCCGGGCGGCTGCTGGCGGATGCGGACCTTTATGCGGGCAGTAAAAATCCGGCTGTCAAAACCCAGTCTTACCATCAGTATGAAGCCCAGTTCCAGGAACTGATCGCGGAAACCGGCCTGCCGGAGCAGGAATTTTCCGTTTTCACAGAGGCCGGGGACCTGCGGATCGTCCGGGCCGGCACCGCCATGGAGGACATCCGGGACCTGTACATAAGCGGCGGTCTTGGGGCCTGTACGGGGCTTTTCGACCATGTTGAACTGCTGGACGGGGAGTTCCCCTCCGCGGAGGTCCAGGACGGCGTCATCGAGGCTGCGGTCAGCGAGGAAGCCGCCCGGAACCTGGGCTGTTCCCTGGGGTCCTCCTATGACCTGTACCAATATGAATTCAGTTCCGCAGGCAACTCCTACACTCTGGCGGCCACCGTCAAAATCACCGGGGTTTACCGGATGAAGGACCCGGAAAGCCTCTTCTGGGTCATGCCCTGGTACACCTTTTCCGAATCGATCATGGTCCAGCCGGAGCTGTTTTCCCAGATGTTTTTGGAAACGGAAACTCCCCTCTTTGACTATGCCCAGTGGGCGGCGGCCCTGGACTACCGGAGCATGACCCCGGAAAACTGCGGCGCTGTTTCCCAGGTCCTGGCCAAATATGGGGACCAGCAATTTTTCCCTCCGTCGCTCCGCAGCTCCTTTGGCTCTATCTTGGAGGACTACACCGGCAGACGGGAGGAGCTGACCGCCACCCTGTGGATCATTGAGATCCCCATCCTGCTGATGCTCTTATTTTATGTGCTCATGGTGTCCCGGCTGATTTTGGGGCATGAAAAGAACGAGATCGCCGTTTTGCGGAGCCGCGGCGCGTCCAAAGGCCAGATCACCGGGGTCTATACCGCCCAGTCGGCGGTTCTGTCCCTGGCGGCGCTGATCATCGGCCCCATGCTGAGCCTGTTGTTCTGCCAGATCATCGGCTCCTCCAACGGGTTCATGGAGTTTGTGAACCGCAAGGCCCTGCCGGTTTCCCTGACCCTTCCGGCCCTGATTTACGGGGCTGTCACGGCGGTGCTGCTGGTCATCACCATGCTGGCGGCCACGGCTTTTACCGGCGAAACCTCCATCGTGTCCTTCAAACGGAAAAAATCCGGCAAAGCCCCGGCCCCGCTGTGGCAGCGGCTGTTTTTGGACTTTATCTGCCTGGCCGTGTCCCTTTACGGCCTTTACAATTTCCAAAACCGCCTACAGATCATCCGGGAAACCGGCGCGGCCGCATCGGAGATCCCCATCGATTTTACCATGTATTTGAGTTCCACCCTCTTTATCCTGGGCGGGACCCTGCTGTTCCTGCGGGTGTTCCCTCTGTTTATCAAGCTCATCTACCGCATCGGGCGGCGGTTCTGGGGGCCGGTGCTGTACCTGTCCCTGATCAACACCTCCCGCAGCGGCCGGAACACCCAGGCCATTTCCCTGTTTTTGATCTTTACGGTCTCCATGGGCATTTTCAATGCCGTCACTGTCCGGACCTTGAACCAGAACGACGAGGACCGCATCCGCTACAGCATCGGCGCGGACATCGTTCTGCAGGAGGAATGGCCCTCCACCGGCGGTTCCAGCGGCGTCGTGGCGCCGGGGGCTGCGCCCGTTTCGGAGGCGCCGGTCTACTATACGGAGCCGCAGTTTTCCAAATATGAAAACATGGAAACCGTCCAAAGCGCGGCCCGGGTCCTGACCCAAAAGGATGTTTCCCTTACAGCCAACTCCCAAAAGGCCGGGAATATCACGCTCATGGGCATTGTCCCCAATGAGTTCGGCAATACCTGCTGGATGAAAAACAGCCTGCTCCCCCATCACATCAACGAGTACCTGAACCTGATGGCCGACGAGCCCCGGGCGCTGCTTTTGTCCAATTCCCTGATGGAGGAACTGGGCCTTGTCCCCGGCGATGCCGTGTTTCTGACCATCGGGGACAACAAGGAGTCGGTGGAATTCATCGTCTACGCCGGGATCGACTATTTCCCGTCCTTTAACCCGGTGGGGACCGCCCAACATACGCCGGCCCTGGCTGTGGCGAACCTGATCTATATTCAGCAGGAAACCAAGCTGGAGCCTTACGCCGTCTGGCTGAAAAAGGCCCCGGGAGTCACCTCCGCCCAGCTTTACGAGGAACTTACGGAAATGGGGGTGTCCATCACCACCTTAAAAGACACCACGGCGGAGGTCACCGCCATGAAAAACGACCCCATGACCCAGGGAATCAACGGCTTTTTCACCCTGTCCTTTGTGGTGACCATGCTGATTACCATGGTGGGGTTCTTTATCTACTGGGTCCTGGCCATCAAGGGGCGGCTTTTGCAGTTCGGCATCCTGCGTTCCATGGGCCTTACCCGGCTTTCGGTGGTCATGGTGCTTTTATGGGAGCAAATCCTGGTGTCCGTGGCCTCCATCCTGGCCGGACTGGGACTGGGGACCCTGACGGCGGTGCTGTTCGCCCCGATTTTGGAGTGCAATGTGGACGCCGCCGACCAGATCCTCCCCTTTACGGTGGTGGCCTTCCCAGAGGACTACTGGCGCACCGTGGGGATCGTGCTGATCATGCTGGCGGCCGCCGCCTTTATCCTGGGGCGGACAGTGTTCAAGCTCCATGCCGGCGAAGCCCTGAAGCTGGGCGAAGATTGAGAAAGGAGGAAAAGTTATGGAAGGATACACGCCAATCATCCGCACCGAGGCTTTGACCCGCACCTTTTCCTCCGCCGCCGGGGAGGTCCACGCCTTGCAGGACGTGACCCTGGCCATCCGACCCCAGTGCCTGAACTTATTGAACGGCAAATCCGGCTCCGGCAAAACCACCCTCATCAACCTCCTGGGTTCATTGGACCGGCCCACCTCGGGAAAGATCTTCTTTGAGGACAAGGAACTGTCCGCCCTGCCGGAACGGGAACGGGATAAGCTGCGGCGGACCCGCATCGGCTTTGTTTTCCAGTCCGTGGCGCTGATGTCCGCCATGACGGCTTTGGAAAATGTGGAATTTGGACTGCGGGTGGCCGGGTTCCCGGCAGCAGGACGCAGGGAACGGGCTCTGGAATGCTTAGACTATGTGGGCCTAGCCAAACGGGCCGCCCATCTCCCCCAGGAAATGTCCGGCGGCGAGCAGCAGCGGGTGGCAATCGCCCGGGCCATTGCCCACCGTCCGGCGGTGATTTTCGCCGACGAGCCCACTGCCCAGCTGGATTCCAACATGGGCCTGCAGGTGATTGCAGTATTCAAAAAGCTCATTGAGGAACAGGGGGCCACCATTGTCATGACCACCCACGACCCGGATCTGATGCAACTGGCCGACCAGGTGTTTACCCTGGAGGACGGGATTTTGCGGGCTGTGACGGGAAAGGGGGAGGCCTCATGATTAACTGCGAAAACCTGGTAAAAATCTACAAAACCGGGGAAATTGAAGTGGTGGCCCTGCAAGGGCTGGATTTGACGGTGGAGGACGGGGAGCTGATGGCCATTATCGGCAATTCCGGCTCCGGCAAATCCACCCTGCTCAATATGCTGGGAGGATTAGATGTGCCCAGCGCCGGGAAATTGACGGTGGACGGCAAAAATCTGCTGGCCTTCACCCCCAAGCAGATGATGGAGTACCGGCGCTCCACCGTGGGATTTGTCTGGCAGAACCCCGCCCGGAACCTGATTCCCTACCTGACGGCCCAGCAGAATGTGGAAATGCCCCTTTCCATCAGCAAGGCTGATCCCGCGAAAATGCCGCCCCTCCCCGGTCCGGACGGCAGCTCCATTTCCTGCAAAAACGCCAAGGAACGGGCTTCCGCCCTGCTGGATTTGGTAGGGCTGTCCCACCGGAAAAACAGCCGCTTGACGGAGCTTTCCGGCGGCGAACAGCAAAGGGTTGCCATTGCCATCGCCTTAGCCGGGAACCCCCGGCTCCTTTTGGCCGACGAGCCTACCGGCGCCGTGGATTCCAAAACCACCAAGGAACTGCTGCGGCTTTTCCAAAAGCTCAACCAGCAGCTGGGGATTACCATTGTCATCGTCACCCACGACCGGCTGGTGTCCTCCTTTGTCAGCCGGGCGGTGATGATCCGGGACGGCCGCACCAGCAGCGAGTTTATCCGCCGGAAGCTCTCTTTGGAGAATATCGGCTCCTTAAGCGAGGATTCTGAGGAAGAACCGCCGGAGGTGGAAGAGCGCACCGTTGTGGACCGCACCGGCCGCGTCCAGCTGCCCAAGGAATATCTGGAGGCTTTGGGCATTACCGGCCGGGAAACCATGCTGACCCATTTGGAGGAGGGGCGCATCGTTTTGACGCCTATCCCTAAGGAAAATGCTGAGGAAAAAGATACTGATGTCAAAACCGGCGCAGACGCTTCCTAAATGCAAAAGACCGCCGCACCCCAAAAGGGATGCGACGGCATTTTTTATTCGGTTTTCAAAGTTGGGATAACTTCCTGCCCCTGGGCGTTGAAGAAATAGAGCTTATATTTCGGGGATGCATCCTTGCCTTCATAATGACGGATGACATAAAGACCGTCCTGCCAATACTGTATTTCATCATACATTCCTGACAAATCGATATCGACGTCCGGCTCGGAATTAGTTTCACCGGTCAGCAAATCCACAAAGACAGCTTTGCCATCCTTTTCAGTCAGAGAAGTCTGACCGCAAACGTAGCCGCCGCCCTGGAACGGCTCATATACCAACTCGCCTGTTTGTTGAGACAGACAGCCTCTGTAAGCGTTGCCATCTGCACCAATAACTTGAATGCAAATAAACTCCTCATACATGATAGGTTCTGAATCTTCTGCCAATTCATATTGGTCAAAACTCCAAAGCAACTGGCCGCTGCGGTCGTAGAAGGACAGGTTGTTGGCGTCCGTTACAAAGCCATTGTCCCCTTCACAGAGCAGGTTCCCCTCTACAGGCAGTTCGGTCACGGTTCCATCTTTGGAAAGGCTGCAAATTGCGCCCTTTTGACCGCCGCTGATGCCGCCGCCCCATTGCTGGTAAATCATCGTGCCGTTCCGGAACTGCAAATCCTGTTGCCAGACATCGTTGACCGAGAAACAAGCCCCTGTTTCCCCATCAAACACCACCAGGGTGTTGCTATTCTGCTGTTTGGCGTAAATTCCCAGCATTCCTTCTCCCAAGCCGCCCTGATTGGCAGCTTCTGCTGTCTGAGCGCCGGTCATTTCGGTCATATTGAAGGGACCGTCCAGCCAGTTGCCGCTGGCATCCATGATTCCTGCATACCATGCCGCTTCATCCAGCCCGGAGCGGATTTCCTGCACTAGGTAAACCCCGTCTGCGGCATCTATAACAGCCAGCTTCTCCTCTCCGTCGTTAGCATAGGTTTCCTGGCCGTTTTCATCATACAGGGTGATTTTGGTATAGCCGTCATTCTCATAAAGCCCCTTGGGTTCTTCCGTTGTGACCACGCCGTCGATTGACATATAGCCTTCCTTGGACTCGTCGGCACCATCTTCACGGTAACCCACTCGAAAATATCCATTCTCGAAGTCCAGGATTTGGTTGACAGCGACTTCCTGCCCTTCCGTTTCAGCCGGTTCGGAAGCTTCGCTTGGTCCTTCTGCTTCTGAAGGTTCAGCAGAGGAGGAAACTGCCAAAGAAACAGTGGATGGCTCCTCGGAAGAAGCGCTTTCCCCGCTTTCTGACGAACACGAAACTAAGGAAATCGCCATCGTCATCGCGCAGAAAACAGCAATCCATTTACGATTCATAGAGACCACTTTCCTTTTCAAAATATCATTTATTTCTGGTTCCGGCGGGCCAGATCGTTCATGGCGTCCTTCCGGGACAGGTTGATGCGGCCCTGGTCGTCGATTTCGGTGACCTTGACGTACACCTCGTCGCCCACATTGACCACGTCTTCCACTTTATCCACCCGGTAATTTTCCAGCTTGGAAATGTGTACCAGGCCTTCCTTGCCGGGAGCGATCTCCACGAACGCGCCGAAGTTCATGAGCCGGGTCACTTTGCCCTTATAGATGGCCCCGACTTCCGGATCGCAGGCAATGGTTTCCACAATATACATCGCCCGGTCCACGTTCTCCTGGTCGATACCCAGGATAAAGACGCTGCCGTCTTCGTTGATGTCGATCTTAACGTCGCATTCGGCGCAGATCTTCTGGATGACCTTGCCGCCGGTGCCGATGACGTCGCGGATTTTATCCACAGGGATGATGGTGGATTTCTGCTTGGGCGCGTATTTGGAAACATGGTCCCGGGGAGCCGGAATGGCTTTCAGGATGACCTCGTCGATGATATAATCCCGGGCCTTTTTGGTTTTCTCAAAGGCGTCCTTGATGATGTCCAGGGTCAGGCCGTCGATCTTGATGTCTACCTGGATAGCGGTAATACCTTTGTGGGTGCCGCCTACTTTAAAGTCCATATCGCCGTAGAAGTCCTCCAGGCCCTGGATGTCCACCATGGTCATCCAGCGGTCGCCCTCGGTGATCAGGCCGCAGGAGATACCGGCAACGGGAGCTTTAATGGGCACGCCGGCGGCCATCAGGGCCAGAGTGGAGCCGCAGATGGAAGCCTGGGAGGTGGAGCCGTTGGAGGAAAGTACCTCGGACACCAGCCGCATAGCGTAAGGGAACTCGTTGACATCCGGCAGGACGGGGACCAAAGCACGTTCCGCCAAAGCGCCGTGGCCGATCTCGCGGCGGCCGGGGCCTCTGGAAGGCTTGGTTTCGCCTACGGAGTAGGACGGGAAGTTATACTGGTGCATATAGCGTTTTTCCTGGTCCTCGTCGATGCTGTCCAGCAGCTGGGCGTCGGAAACCGGGCCCAAAGTGGCCACAGTCAGCACCTGGGTCTGGCCGCGGGTAAACAGGCCGGAGCCATGGACCCGGGGCAGCAGGTCCACTTCCGCGGAAAGGGGACGCATTTCGTCCATGCCGCGGCCGTCCACGCGCTTCTGCTCGTCCAGGAGCCAGCGGCGGACAATGACCTTCTGTGCCTTATAGATCACCTCATCCAGCAGGGTGGGCTGGGTTTCGGCGTATTCGGGGTCGTATTTCTCGTGGATCGCGTCCTTGATGGGTAACAAACGTTCTTCCCGAACATTCTTATCGTCGGTATCCAAAGCGGCCTTGAAGGCGTCGCCGAATTCCTCCAGAACCGCGTCCAGCAGCTCATGGGGGACCTCTTTGGATTCAAAGGCAAATTTGGGCTTGCCGATCTGGGCCTGGATGCCGGCGATAAAGGCCACCATCTTCTTGATTTCCTCGTGGCCGGCGGCAATGGCGTCCAGCATCACGTCGTTGGGGACCTCGTTGGCGCCCGCCTCGATCATGACGATCTTCTCAGCGGAGCCGGCAACCGTCAGATCCAGGTCGGATTTGGCCCGGTCGGCGGTCATGGGGTTCAGGACGATCTGGCCGTCCACTAAGCCCACGCTGACAGCGGCGATGGGTTCACGGAAGGGGATGTCCGAAATGCAGATGGCGATAGACGCAGCGATAAAGCCGGCGATTTCCGGGGAGTTGTCGATGTCAGTGGAGAGGACGGTGACCACGACCGAAACATCGTTGCGCATGTCCTTGGGGAACATGGGCCGGATGGGGCGGTCGATCATCCGGGAAGCCAGGGTGGCCTTCTCGGAGGGGCGGCCTTCACGTTTTAAGAAAGAGCCGGGGATCTTGCCCACAGCGTAGAGCTTCTCCTCATAATCCACGGAAAGGGGGAAGAAATCCACGCCCTCCCGGGGTTTGGCGGAAGCGGTGACGTTGGCCATTACGACAGTTTCGCCGTAGCGGACCCAGCAGGAGCCGTTGGCCAGCTCGCTGGTGCGGCCGGTTTCCACCACTAAAGGGCGGCCGGCAAAAGTGGTTTCAAAAGTTTTGACTTCGTGTGCCATTTGTACCTCCAGACTGTGCGGCACAAACAGGCTTAGCAATAAATCCTGCGCCCGAAAGCTCGGACGTACGAGTTAATGCTAAACACCCGTTTCCCCGCACCAACAGATTTTTTATCGTTTCTTGCCCGGCGGGACAGCCGCCGGAAGATACACCAAAAGGCAGATGGAAAACCATCTGCCTCCCGATTGCAAAAATTACTTACGGATGCCCAGTTTCTCGATCAGAGCGCGGTAGCATTCGATATCGGTCTTCATGAGGTAGTTGAGCAGGTTGCGGCGGCGGCCGACCATTTTCAGCAGGCCGCGACGGCTGTGATGGTCATTTTTGTTGGCCTTCAGGTGCTCGGTCAGGTCGTTGATCCGTTTGGTCAGGATCGCGATCTGGACTTCGGGAGAACCGGTGTCGCCTTCGTGGCGTTTGTTGGCCTCAATGATCTGGGTCTTTTCTTCTTTTCTCATCATGGTAAAGTCACCTCTTTAAAATATTTGCCGGCAAGGAGAGCCAAGGGCAGGCAACGTCCCCGTTGGGGCTTACTCCGCAAAGCCATCCATGCGGTATCGTTAAATATTATATCATGGGTCCCCCGATTTGTAAAGGGCTTTTTGCAAAAAAGTCCGGTCTGCGCCGGCCGCAGGGCTTTATTTCTTTTTCAGGTCCAGCATCGTCACATAATGGGGGATGGAGAACTCCTCCGGCACGGTTTCCAGATAGGCGAGATGCTCCTTTTCCCAGGCCGCGATCTCCTCTTGGCTCAAGGAAGAAGCGCCGATACCCCGGCACGCTTTGATCCTCCCGTGCCAGCTCTCCCGCGTGAACACAACAGGGATATCATATGTAACTGCATGGGCAGCAGTAAACCATTCTTCGGACCAGCCGGGTGTTTTCAATTCATACCGCTTCATCCCGCCGCCCGTCCATTCCGGGTTATATTTCAGCACCAGTTCCTCGCTCCGCTTGGCGATCTCGCTTTCATCCGGCAGCCAGGCCATGAACAAGATCAGAAAATGGCCGTCCTTCTTCAAAAACCGATGGATTTTCGGCAGAAGCGCCTCTTTGTCAAAATACATGAAACACTGACAGGCCGTCACAACGTCAAAGCTTTCCTCCGGGAAATCCAGGTCTTCCGCAGCCGCGCAGAGGTAGTCGATGGAAAGGCCCGCCTGCCTGCTCAGCAATTTGGCGTAGCGGATCTGGTTTTCCGAAATATCCGTCCCGACAAATTCCGCGCCGTATTTGCTCATATTGCGCGGCAGCACACCGGTCCCTGTTCCCAAATCGAGGACCTTCTGTCCCCTGACGCAGCACCCCAATCCCGTGATCCTTCGGTAAAATTCCTCCGGGTAGATATCCCGGTATTTGGCGTAATCAGCCGAAGCAAGGCCCCAGTCAAAGCCTTTTCCGTGATCGATCTCCTGGTTTGTGATCATACGGCTCCCCCTTTCCTCACCTTTTTCATTAGTATATAATAACGCCTGCCATTTGTAAAGGGAGTTTGTAAAATCCCCGGACCTTCGGCCGGTCAATCCACCACGCCGAACCGGAAATCCGGCGTGCGGCTGTAAAAATCATAAGTGACCCCGGAAATCCCGGTATTCAGCAGGAAATATTCCGACTGGCGGTAAAGGGGCAGAAAGAGGCACTGGTCAAAGAGCATCTGCTCCGCCTGGAGCCAGAGGGCCGCCGCTTCGGAGCCTTCCGCTTCCCCGGCCCGGGCAAGCAGCTCCCCGTAGGCCGGGTCGGAGCAGCCATACAGCCCGCCTTCCATGGCCGACAGCACCGAGCCGGGGCTGTTATATTCCCCGGAAAGGCGGTATATGGCGCACTCAAAATCCCCGCTTTGCAGCCGGGCGTCATACTCCGCCTGGGGAAGCACCTCGACCGTCAGGTAGACCCTCAGATCCCTCTGCCAGATTTGGGAAAGATAGGCAAAATAGGTTTCGTGCCCCTCCCCTTCCGGGACAATGAGTCTGGCCGTCCGCAGGCTGTCCGGGGAAACCTCCTCCAATGCCTGGTCCCTGGCCTCCTGGGCCGCGGACAGGTCCCGGGCCGGGAAAACCGGCATCCCCGCCAGCTTCCGGTAGCTTTCCCCCTGCCCCATGACAATCCCCGGGGAAACGGCCGCGGAGATCCGTTCCAGATATTCCGGCAGCTCCGGTTCCATGGTGGAAAAATCCGCGTCCAGGAACAGGGCACACCGGATGCTGAAATTGGAAAACGGTTCCCGCTGGGTGTTGAACACCAGGCCCCACACGGCGCTGTCATTCTCCAAAACCGTATAATCCCCGCCGGAAAGCTCCAGATATTCCTTCCCGGTAAAGGCCGCCGCCGAAACCGTCCCGTCCGTGAACCGCTGCAATTTGGAGTCCCGGCCCTCCTTGGGGACCACCAGCAAAAGGGAGGTTGCCGTCACGGAGGAGGCGCTGTGGTAGGTCTGGCTGGGCCTCAGGGAAAGGTTCCCGTCTTCCGGCCAGGAATTCAAGTAAAACGCGCCGTTTCCCATAATCAGATTGGCGCCCAGGCCGTAGCGGCCCTTGGTTTCGGCGAAAAATTCCGCGTGGCAGGGCATGGCGGCGGGCTGGTCCAAAAGCTCCAGGAACCGGGAATCCGCTTCCTCCAGCCGGATGACCAGCTCCTTTTCCGAAGGGGCCGCAACCCCCAGCGTTTCCGGCTCCATCTGCCCGGAAGCCACCTCCTCCGCGTTCTCAATGCCAAAATAATTCTCCGCGTCCGGCGCGTCGGTGTCCGGGTTTAAAAGCCGCTGAAAGCCGAACACAAAGTCCGCCGCCGTCACCGGGTCGCCGTTTGCCCATTTGGCGTCCTCCCGCAGATAGAAGGTATAGGTCAGCCCGTCCCCACTCACCGACCAGTCCTCCGCGGCGGCAGGATGGATGGAGCCGTCGTCATCGGCTGTGACCAGCCCCTCAAAAATGCACTGGATCACCAGCTGGGACGCGGCGTCCGCCGCCGACTGGGGATCCAAATTCACCGGTACAGCGTCCAGGTCGTAAACCAGGGCGTTCTCTTCTCGGCCGAACCGGCAGCCGGAAAACAAAACGGCGGCTGTCAGCAGGGCCGCTGCCGCCATGAGAAATTTCCTGGGGAATATCATAAAAACCTCCGAAAAGATAGAAATAAGACAAAACACGGGCAGCCAGGAGAACTCCTTTCGCTGTCCGTGTTCTATTGTACCATGAACCGGTGAAACCGGCAAGAAGGCATTTCATAATATTTCTTAAATATTTGCTTAAGAGTCCCTCCGGTACTCCCGGGAAGCCTGTTCCGCCTGGTCCTTCGTGGCCGCCGGGAACCGGTCAAAGGGGAACGGGATGCCCAGCTTTTCATATTTGGGCACGCAGATTTTATGGAAAGGCAGAAATTCCACCTTTTGAATACAGGAAAAGCCCTTCAAAAGCTCCCGCAGCCGCCGGATATTCTCCGGGGCATCCGTCAGCCCCGGCACCACCACATGGCGGATCCAGGCGGGAATCCCCTTTTCTTCCAGCTTATGGAGGAAAAACAGGGGCTTTTCCAGGGAACAGCCGATATATTCCCGGTAATCGGCGTCGGTGGTCATTTTGATGTCCAGCAGCACCAAATCCGTGACCTCCAGAAGGCCTTCCACCTTCTCGTTCCAAAGGCAGCCGCTGGTGTCCAGGGCCGTGTGGATGCCCTCATTTTTACAGAGAGTAAACAGTTCCCGGACAAAATCCGGCTGGAGCAGGGCCTCGCCGCCGGAAACCGTCACGCCCCCTTCCGGCCCGAAATAAGGCCGGAACCGCTTGATTTTGGCGAAAACCTCCGCTGTGTCCGCAGTTTCCCCGGCGTTTGGGTCCCAGGTGTCCGGGTTGTGGCAGTAGCCGCATCGGAGAGGGCATCCCTGCATGAAAACCACCGTGCGGACGCCGGGGCCGTCCACGGTGCCCAAAGATTGGATGGAATGGATCTTTCCGGTCATAGAACCCTCCTGTGTTTGCGAAGATGGGCGTTGAAGCGGCCATTGGCCGCCCACAAATAATGATCCTGTTCCAGATAACTCCCGGGCGAACGCAGTTCGCCCCCACAAAACGATAGAAAATGAAATCTCCCCATGACGGCGCAGCTTGTCGCGCCGTTCCAGCGGTGAATAAGGGGCTGTGCGGCCGCGGCAAATTATCACCGGCGATTCGCCGGCGCTACATGGATTCGTGGAAGGTGCGGGAAATGACCTCTTTCTGCTGTTCCCGAGAGAGTTTGCAGAAATTGACGGCGTAGCCGGACACCCGGATGGTCAGGTTCGGGTACTTCTCCGGCTCATTGTAGGCGTCAATCAGCTGCTGGCGGTTCATGACGTTGACATTCAAATGATGGGCCATCTGCTTGAAGTAACCGTCCAGCACCAGCACCAGGTTGTCCACCCGGTCGGAATCGGTGCGGCCCAATGCGTCCGGGGTGATAGAGAAAGTGTTGGAAATGCCGTCCCGGCACTTATCGTAGGGCATTTTGGCCACAGAGTTAAGAGAGGCCAAAGCGCCGTTTTTCTCCCGGTTATGCATGGGGTTGGCGCCGGGGGCAAAGGGTTCGCCCTTCTTGCGGCCGTCGGGGGTGGAACCGGTCTTTTTGCCGTACACCACGTTGGAGGTGATGGTCAGCACCGAAAGGGTGTGCTCGGCGTTGCGGTAAGTGGGGTTCTTCTTCAGCTCGGCGGAAACCTTTTCCAGCATTTCTTTGGCGATGCTGTCTACCCGGTCGTCGTCGTTGCCGTATTTGGGGAAGTCTCCGGTGGTTTCAAAATCGCAGATGTAGCCGTCCTCGTCCTTGATGGCTTTCACCTTGGCATACTTGATGGCGCTCAAAGAGTCGGCGATGACAGAAAGGCCAGCCACGCCGAAGGCCATGAACCGGTGGACGTCGGTGTCATGGAGGGCCATCTGGATCTTCTCGTAGGCGTATTTGTCGTGCATATAATGGATGACGTTCATGGTGTTGACGTAGAGTTTACAGAGCCACGCCCGGTAGGTTTCCAGACGCTCCATGACCTTGTCGTAATCCAGGTACTCGTCGGGGTAAACCTCCATCTGGGGGCCCACCTCGGTGCCGGAAAGCTGGTCATGGCCGCCGTTTAAGGCTAAAAGCAGAAGCTTCGGCAGGTTGCACCGGGCCCCGAAGAACTGCATCTGCTTGCCGATCTTCATAGCAGAAACACAGCAGGCGATGCCGTAATCGTCCCCGTAGGTGGGGCGCATCAGGTCGTCGTTCTCGTACTGGATGGAGTCGGTGTCAATGGAAAGTTTCGCGCAGAAATCCTTGAAGGGCTTGGGCAGCTTTTCCGACCAGAGGATGGTCAGGTTCGGTTCCGGCGCAGGCCCCAGGGTGTAAAGGGTGTTGAGGATCCGGAAGGAGTTTTTGGTGACCATGGAACGGCCGTCCTCGCCGATGCCGCCGACGCTTTCGGTGATCCACATGGGGTCGCCGCCGAAGAGCTCGTTGTATTCCGGAGTCCGCAGGTGGCGGGCCATCCGCAGCTTCATGACGAACTGGTCCATCAGCTCCTGGGCGCCTTCCTCGGTGAGAAGGCCCCGTTCCATATCCCGCTGGATGAAAATGTCAAGGAAGGTGCTGGTGCGCCCTAAGGACATGGCCGCGCCGTTCTGCTCCCTATTGGCGGCCAGATAGGCGAAATACAGCCACTGGACGGCTTCCCGTGCATTGGAGGCGGGTTTGGAAATATCGCAGCCGTACATGGCGGCCATTTCCTTCAATTTGCCCAGGAAGTTGATCTGCTGGAACAGCTCCTCGGAAAGGCGGATGGTGTCGGTATCCATGACCCCTTCCCCGATTTTCGCTTTGTCCTTTTTCTTTTCGGCAATGAGGACATCCACGCCGTACAGGGCCACCCGGCGGTAGTCGCCGATGATGCGGCCCCGGCCGTAAGCGTCCGGCAGGCCGGTGAGGACCCCCATGTGGCGGGCTTTGCGCATTTCATCGGTATATACCCGGAAAACGCCGTCGTTGTGGGTGGTGCGGTACTGGAACTCGTTCTCGATCTTGTCGGAAAGGTGGTAGCCGTAGGCCTCGCAGGCGGCCCGGGCCATGCGGATGCCGCCAAAGGGGTTGACGCCCCGCTGCAAAGGACGGCGGGTCTGCAAGCCCACGATGATCTCATCGTCTTTATCCAAATAGCCGGGGGCGTAGCTGGTCAGGGAAGAAACGGTTTCGGTGTCAATGTCCAAAACGCCGCCGAACTCCTTTTCCAGCTGCTGTAACCGCCGGAGCTTGGTCATCAATCGTTCTGTCCGTTCCGTGGCCCCCGCCAGGAAGGAGCCGTCCCCATCGTAAGGGGTATAGTTCTTCTGAATAAAATCCCGGACGTCAATGGCGTCCTGCCAATTGCCGCTTTGAAACCCGTTCCACTGCTCAAAATCCATGACAAACCATCCTTTCTGAATCCCGGGAGCTGCCCTTTGCAAAACAAAAAGGGCAGCCCTGCTTCCAAGGCTGCCCAGACGGTCGGCAAAAATCTACATTTCCGTGTTCCCATGTGGTGGACTCCACAAACCCGTCAGTCGCACGGAAGACTACACTTGCAGTATACCAGACCGGTATGGGTTTGTCAAGAGGGTTTCTTTAATTTTACAGATTCCACCAGATATGGTAGTAAAAGAAATGGATTTTGGCATATTTTGTTATTCGTAAAGGGGATGTTTGGCGCAGAGGCTCTCCACCATGCCGCGGACCTCATCCTGGGTCCCCTCGAAATCGGAGGCGGTGCGGTACATACACTCGGCGATCACGTCCATATCCTCCGTGCCAAAGCCTCTAGTAGTGACGGCCGGGGTGCCCACCCGGATGCCGCTGGTGATGAAGGGGCTCTGGGGGTCGTTGGGGATGGCGTTTTTGTTGACGGTGATATACACTTCGTCCAGCTTTTTCTCGAAGTCCTTGCCGGTGATATCAAAGCTGCGGAGGTCCACCAGCATCAGGTGGTTGTCGGTGCCGCCGGAAACCAGCTGGAAACCACGTTTGGTGAGCCCCGCAGCCAGCGCCTGGGCGTTTTCCACGATCCGTTTGGCGTAGTCTTTGAATTCGGGCTTCAGCGCTTCGCCGAAGCAGACGGCCTTGGCCGCGATAATGTGCATCAGAGGGCCGCCCTGGGTGCCGGGGAAAATGGCCTTGTCGATGACCTTGGCCAGCTCCTCCTTGCAGAGGATCATGCCGCCACGGGGTCCCCGCAGGGTCTTGTGGGTGGTGGTGGTGACCACGTCGGCGTAGGGCACCGGGTTCATGTGCTGGCCGCCTGCCACCAGACCGGCAATATGGGCCATATCCACCATCAGGTAAGCCCCGCAGGCGTCGGCGATTTCCCGGAGCTTCGCGAAATCGATGGCCCGGGGATAAGCGGAAGCGCCGGCCACAATCAGCTTGGGCTTCACTTCCATGGCCTGCTCCATGAGCTTGTCGTATTCCAAAAAGCCCTCATCGTTGATGCCGTAGGGCACGAAATTATAGTAACTGCCGGACAGGTTCACCGGGGAGCCGTGGGTCAGGTGGCCGCCGTGGGCCAGGTTCATGCCCAGAACCGTGTCGCCGGGCTTTAACAGGGCGAAATACACCGCCAGGTTGGCCTGTGCGCCGGAATGGGGCTGGACGTTGGCGTGCTCCGCGCCGAAGAGCCGGCAGGCCCGTTTCCGGGCGATCTCTTCCACAATGTCTACATCCTCGCAGCCGCCGTAATACCGCTTGCCGGGATACCCTTCCGCATATTTATTGGTGAGGACGCTGCCCATGGCCGCCATAACTGCCGGGGAAACGATATTTTCGCTGGCAATCAGCTCGATATTCCGGCGCTGGCGCTTCAGTTCCAGGCCCATGGCTTCCGCTACTTCCGGGTCATACTGTCCCACAAAGCCGATAGTGTCCATCAAATTTTCGTACATGAGGAACCCTTCTTTCTGTTATTATTGAAAAAGCAACAAATCTTGTTTCTTAGTATACCGAATTTTTGCAAATTTTGCAAGGCCATGCCGTTACGAGATTTTTGGAGATTTTTTCCGGCTTTTTAGGAATTTTGTACACAGGAAAAAGAATCGTGTTTTCCACAAAAGGACAGATTTACGCTTTGTCCATGGAATCCAAGTGTTTCCGCAGCCAGTCCCACACGTCCCCGTAAACTTCCCGGCGGTTTGTTTCATTTAAGATTTCATGCCGCCCGCCGGGATAAAGGCGGCAGGAAAGGTCCCGGAGCCCAGCCGCCCGGAGCATGGCTTCCACCTTCCGCACCCCCTTGCCGTAGTCCCCCACCGGGTCGTCCTCCCCGGAAATCAGGAAAACCGGCAGGTCCTTGGGCACCTTCTCCGCCCATTCCGGGGCGGACACCTGGATGAGCAGGGTGAACAGATCCCGGAACCCGGCGGCGGTAAAGGTGTAATTGCACAAGGGGTCCTGTTCATATTTCCGGACAATGGCTTCCTCCCGGCTGAGCCAGGCGTATTTGCTTTTGGGCGCGTCGAAGCGGCGGTTGTAGCTGCCGAAAGCCAGGCTGTTTAAGAAGGTGCTGCGGTGCTTTTCCAAGCCGACCGCGCAGAACAGAGAGGCCAGGGCTTTCCCGGCCCCTGCCGCCGGGTTCGGCCCCGCCGTGCCGCAGATGACGGCCCCATCTAACTCCCTTCCATACAGGGTGAGGTACTGCCGGGCAATAAAGGAGCCCATGCTGTGGCCCAGCAGAAAGTACGGTTTGCCCGGCCAGCGTTTTTTGGCCATCTGTGTCAGGCGGTGAACATCCTCCGGCAGGAAAGCCGCCCCGTCCTTTTTGGCGAAATACCCCAGGCCATCAGGAATCTGGGCGGAGGCCCCATGGCCCAGGTGATCGTGGCCGCAGACGGCAAAGCCTTTCCCGCAAAGGAAATCTGCGAACTCCTCGTATCGTTCTATGTATTCGCACATACCGTGGGAAATCTGGAGCACCCCCACGGGCTCCGCAGGCGGCTCATAAAAACAGCAGGCGATTTTGGACATACCGTCCGCACTGAGGAAAGATCCCTTGGATTTTTGAAAATTCATCGTCATTCCCCCTTCTTCCATTATAACGGATTTGGGTAAAAAAAGAAAGCAGGGACAGGATTTACCCGCCCTGTTTTCCGCAAAAATTTACAAAATAAGGAACCCGCAATCACCGCGGCTCTACCCACTCACTTCAAAAACCGGAACTCCGCCATCAGAAGGTCGTGGTCGGATGTGTCTGTGGGGCAGACTTCCGCTTCCACCAGCTCCAAATTGCTGCTGTACAGGATGTTGTCCAGACACTTGGTGTCCCAGTCGTCTCCGTGGTAGGTTTCCAAAGGAGCTTCCTCAGTGCTCACCGCCTGGAAGCCTTCCAGGGCGTCCAGCTCCTCCAAATCCCGGAGGTTAAAATCCCCCGTCACGATCTGGTATTCCCCGCTGTTTTGGGCCAGGATCTCGTTGACGGCCTCCAGCTGCTGCGCACGGACCTGGTCGTCCTCGTAAGACAGATGGAGGTTATAGAAATAGAAAAATTCCCCCTGATAGGAAACCTTGTTTATGGTCAGGACCCGGGGTTCCAATTTCTGCTCCTCATCAGCAGGCAGCGTCCAGGCTTCCCCTTGGACCAACACGCCCTTGGAGAGGGTCCCCAAGCCGTAGCTACCGGCCTGGCGGCCGTTGGCGTCCATCCAGGGGAAGGCTTCAAAAAATTCGGTGTGGCGGAACAGCCCCTCCGCCAGCGTATCGCAGATGCTGACGCCGTTTACCCGGGCGGTCTTTTCTTCCGCTTCCTGCAAGCCGATAATATCCGCGTCGATCCCGCTTAAAAATTCCTTTTGCGCGGAAAGGTCGGCGCTGCCGGAGTCCACGTTCCAGGTGGCCACCCGGATAGTATCTTTTTGGGGCTTAAAGCCGACGCCTGCGCCGCAGAAAAGGATCAGGGCGGCAGCGGCAAACAGCCGGATCCGTTTCATAACATTCCCTCCCGGAGCTTTTTTCTCTATTATGCGCCATTTTCCGAAGAAAGTCAACCCTGCCTTGTACCGTCCGCAAAAATGTGCTATGATAAAAGGGAATGAGAAAAGAGAAGGACGGTGCGATATGTTTCAATGCTGCATTTTTGACCTGGACGGGACGCTGATCGATTCTTTGGAGGATCTGGCGGACGCCTGCAACTGGGTCCTGAAGGAAAACGGACTCCCCACCCACCCGGTGGACGCCTACCGGCGCTTTGTGGGGGACGGGGCTTATAAGCTGGTGGAACGGATGCTTCCGGAACCCATGCGGGATGAGCAGATAGTGGTCCAGTATAAGGCCCTGTTTGACAAACGCTACAACGGCCATTACCTGGACAAGACCCGGCCCTATCCCGGAGTGATGGACCTTTTGGCCCATTTGAAGGAAAAAGGGCTCCAACTGGCGGTGCTCTCCAACAAACCCAACCAGTTTGTCCAGAAGATCTGCCGGGAAGTGTTCGGGGAAGGCTTTTTTGCCGCAGTGTGGGGCCAGCGGGACGGCGCAGCCAAAAAGCCCGCGCCGGACGGCGTTTTTGCCATTCTGAAAGAGCTCCAGGCCGCGCCGGAGGAAGCTTTGCTGATCGGGGATTCCAACGTGGACATCCAAACGGCCAAAAATGCCGGGATCGCCGGCGCAGGAGTCAGCTGGGGGTTCCGGGGACGGCAGGAACTCAAAGAAGCCGGGGCGGACTTTATCGCGGACGACGCCGCCCAGCTGGAAACTTATATCCTTGCATAAACCAAAACGCGCACCATTAAGGTGCGCGTTTTTTACTCTGCTTCCGCCGAATCAGTATCCGCCGGAGCTTCATCTGCCGGGAATTTGTCCGGATATTCCTCCCGCAGGATATTTTCCACAAAGTCCAGGCTCCTTTCCAGGGTGGACATGGATTTTTCGTTTTCCTTGACGGTGCCGCCCATATCCCGGACGCAAAGGAACACATCCTCCTCCAGGCCGTTCAAGTACATCTTTTTCCCCAGAGCCGTATCGTTTAAAATCAGCTTATCCCCTTCAATAATGTCAATGTCCGGATACAGGGCGGACAGATCCACAAAAATGCCCTCATCCTCACCGCAGACATAATCATAGACTTCCTGTTCCAGAATAAAGACCAGGTCCTCGCCGCTGGCGAACACGGCCATGAGCTTTTGGATGTTGATGGCATTCACCTGCATATCCACATTTTCCGCATCGGAGTCCAGGGTGATGGCGATCTCGTCATAGGTCACGTCCGTTTTCCCGTCCCCGTTGTAATCCTCCGCATAGGAAGCCAGATCCGACGCCAGCGAGTCGTTCAGCGCCGAAAACATGTAGTTTGTGGCCGTCGTGATGGTCAGGTCGTATTCCGGCCCGAAAAAGATGTCTTTGATGAGCCAAACCACCAGCACCACAGCCGCAAGGCCGCCCCAGGTGGCCCCTTTATAATGGTACCAGTAATTTTTCCATTTCTCCTTAAAGGTTTTGGGGACAATGGGCTCCTCTTTTTCAAACTCCGCCTGCACCTCTTCCGGATGCTCCGCTGCTGCCTGCTGCATTTTTTTCAGCTCGATCAGCTCCCGCAGTTCCCTTTGCTGCGGGTCAATATAAGCGTCCTTTTTTTTCTTTTTGGCCATTTTGGCTTCCTCCCAAATTTATGCAGTATCTGTTTTGATTAAAGCATATAAATGTGACGGATTTTTAACAGTTCCGTCAATAATTCAAAAATCCGCGCCTGTTTTTACAACGTCTTTTCTATTTTACCATGTTCCGGCGGTTTCTTCAAGCCAAATCATGCAAAAATCTTTTCCTTTTTCCAAAGCCCTTGACAGAACAGCAGGATTTGTATATCATAAATTTTATATAGAATCTTTATGAAATTGACGGGATTTTTATGAATCGATGCGAAACACCGGGAATCAGGAGGTATTTTTATGGAGAAAGCAGCCCTTCAACAGCTGGCCCTTCAGGTGGAGCAGATCGCCCGGAAAGACGGGGAGCTGATCCGCGCCATCAAAAGGCCGGAGGTATTCACCAAGGAAGGCCACGCCAATTTCGTCACGGAAGCCGACCTGGCGTCCCAGGGATTTTTGATGGAGGAACTTCATAAGATCCTGCCGGAAGCGGGATTTTTGGCGGAGGAAGGGGAAAGCGGGAAGCTGCCGGAAGGGCTTTGCTTTATCATCGACCCCATTGACGGCACCGCCAATTTTATGCGGGGATGCCGCCGTTCCGCCATTTCCATCGGCCTGGTTTCCCGAGGGGAGGGCTTATTGGGGGTTGTCTTGAATTTTGACTCCGGGGAACTGTTTTCCGCGGTAAAGGACGGCGGGGCCTTTTTAAACGGCCGGCCCATCCATGCGGCGGACACGTCCCTTTCCGAATCCCTGCTGGTCTTCGGCAGCTCCCCCTATTACCGGGAACTCCTGGACCCCACCTTTGCTGTGGTGAAAAAGGTGTTTTCCCAGTGCGGGGACATCCGCCGGTCCGGTTCGGCGGCATTGGACCTCTGCGACGTGGCGGCCGGGCGGTTCGATGGCTTTTTTGAGGCCCGGCTCTCCCCCTGGGATTACGCCGCCTCATCCGTCATCATCCGGGAGGCCGGCGGGCAGATTTTTTCCGGACGCATGGGGCTTTCCTACGAAAGGCCCTGCCCCATCTGCGCCGGCAGCGGCGCGCTGTTCCCCAAGATACTGGAAGCTGCGGAATCGGAAGGGATTTTCTAGTAAACCGCGGCAAATGAATCCCCGGCATTGAGAAAATCGGGAGCACAAAGGAATCATAACCCCTGGTTTCCCGGAACCAATTGGAATTTGACGGAGCTCCCCGGCGGGGGCCTCTTATTTTTATGTAAAAAACGTTTTATTCACAAAATTCCACTTTTTATTCTGCATAAATTCTGATATTATAGAAATAAATACACGTTTTTGTAAAAATCAGAAATCAGGAGGCTTTCCCCTATGAACATTTCCCAAATCCAGCCCTCAGCCGGCGCCCTTTGCCAAAACCTTTCCTCTGTCATTTTCGGCAAGGAGGAGATCATCCGAAAAGTGGTCCTCTCCCTGCTGTGCGGAGGACACATCCTGCTGGAGGACATGCCGGGCACCGGAAAGACCACCCTGGCGAAAGCCCTGGCAAAATCTGTGCGCTGCGGATTCAAGCGGGTGCAGTTTACCCCGGACCTGCTGCCCTCGGACCTGACGGGCATCAATTTTTACAACCAAAAGGAAGGGGAATTTGTTTTTAAGGAAGGCTCCGTGTTTACCAATATCCTGTTGGGGGACGAAATCAACCGGGCCACCCCCCGGACCCAGTCCAGCCTCCTGGAATGCATGGAGGAACGGCAGGTTTCCGTGGACGGCGTAACCCACACCCTCCCCTCCCCGTTTTTGGTCATCGCCACCCAGAACCCCATTGAGGTCCAGGGCACCTTCCCCCTGCCGGAGGCCCAGCTGGACCGGTTCTTCCTGAAGCTGAAAATGGGCTACCCCGGCGCGGATTTCGAGGCGAAAATGCTGACGGGCTATGTGAAAGCCAGCCCCTTGGACAGCCTCCAGCCCGTTTTGGACGGGGAAACCGTGCTGGAAATGCAGCAGGCCGTCCGGGATGTGAAGGTCAGCGATGCCATCGCCGGATACATCGTCAGGCTGGCCGAGGCCACCCGCACCCATGAAAAGGTGAAGCTGGGGGTCAGCCCCCGAGGGTCCCTGGCTTTGATGCGGGCTTCTCAGGCCCATGCCGCCATGGACGGCCGGGACTACGTCCTGCCGGACGACGTAAAGGCGGTGACGCCGGACGTCTGGAACCACCGGATCATCTGTAAAGGCTACAACCTGTCCCAGTCCTCGGACGCCCCCTATGAAATCCTGGACTTTATCCTCCGCAACACCGAGGCCCCCACGGAACACACCGCCCAGTAGCCGGAAGGAGGCCCTTTTATGCAGTTAGCCGCCCTTGCGGCGATTTTGCTGGCCATCCTCTGGCTGCAAAACTGGATTTACCGCAAATACGCCCTTCAGGACGTCCATTACCGCTGCTATTTGAGCAAGGACCAGGTCTATGAAGGGGATGAGATCGAACTCATTGAGGAGCTGGAAAACCGAAAGTGGCTGCCCCTTCCCTGGTTCAAGACGGAAATCACCGCCTCCCGCTGGCTGGATTTTGCCGGGACCCAGTCCCAGCTGACGGACAAAAGCCGCTTTGTCCCCAGCTTTTTCACCCTGAAAAGCTACCAGAAGGTGAGCCGCCGCTGGAAAGTCACCTGCTTAAAGCGGGGGGAATTTTCCATCGACCGGGTGGTGCTGGTGACCAGCGACCTGCTGGGCAATGTGAACCAGTCCATTGGCGCAGAGGTCCATTCCTCGGTGCTGGTGCTGCCCCGGCCCTTAAGCGAGGAAGCCCTCATCAAGCCCCGGTACCTGACCGGGGACATTGCCGTCCGCCGGAGCCTTATTGAGGACCCCTTTTACAATTCCGGCGTCCGGGAATACATGGAATTTGACCCCATGAACCGCATCCACTGGCCCGCCACGGCCAGGGAGCAGAAGCTCATGGTGTTCCAGAACGATTCCACCACCCGCCAAAGCGTCACCATCGTTTTAAACATGCAGTCCCGATATTTTGAGCACGACAGCAAGACCATTGACGCGGAAAAAATGGAAACCGCCATCCGCCTTTGCGCCGGGCTTTTCGATGCCACCCTGGCCACCGGGATGCCCCTGCGGTTCGCCGCAAACTGCACCACCGGGGAAGGGCGCTCCACCATTTCCACCGAGGAATTCTGGGGCCGGGATTATGTGGAGGGGCTGTTCCAGATGCTGGCCCGGCTCAAGCTGCAAAGCACCGAGGAATTCTGTACCTTTTTAAGCGACCATTACCACGACTTCACCTCCACCGATCTGATCCTGGTCACCGGGTTCGTGGACGGCAAAATCGTGGACATCATCCGGCGCAAGCAGTACGACGGCGTCCATGTCCGCACCCTGCTTTTAGGGGAGATTCCGGAGGACGTGGACGCTTCCGGCTGCGAAATCTTAGAACTTTCCCCTACAGAACTGGAAAAGGAGGCGGGATTATGGGCAAACGCTTGAGCCTGCTGGGCGGGCTAAAGGTCACTGCCGTCCTTTGCACGGTCTTTCCCATCCTGCCGGTGTTCTGCGCACTGATGCTGATTCCCAAAATACCGGCGGACCGGTACAGCCAGGCGGTGATGCTGGCCCTGTGCCTCCTGTCCTGCCTTATTGGGATGCTGTGCGGCGCGTTCCTCATCCCTGCGCTGTCCAAAAAGCAGGGAAGGGTTTTCGATTTCCTGGGAAATATTACGACCTTCCTGGCAGCCATTTTGTGCGGCGGCGCGGGATTTTTCGCCGGACGGAGATTTTTCTCCATCCCCATAAACTCCGCATGGGTTTTCTGGTATGTCCCAATTGTTGTGGGGGTATGCTGTTTTGCTGCCTGCATCTTGGGCTGCCGGTGCTGGGAGGAGAAATACAGCGATATTATCCGGATACCCTATCTCACCGCCTTGATTGTGGCGGACCTGCTTTGCAGCTTCCTGTTTTGGGCGCTGAAACAGCCCCTGGATATGCTCATCCTGTCCCTGACCCTGCTTTTTGCGGCCTGCGTTTACGCGGCGGCGGAAAACCAGGGGAACATCGACTACCTGATGCAGAAGCGCAGCCACAACCACAGCATCCTGCCCCGCAGGATGCGCTGGTACAGCTTCTCCTTAGTTTTAGGCATCTCCGTCCTGATTTTCGGGGGATATTTCCTCCGGAAACCCATTGCCTCCTTTTTCAGCTGGGTGCTCAGCTCGTTAAAATCGGGGATATCCGCCCTTTTGGGGATGCTGTCCTGGGGCGGATCCGGAGAAGCGGTCCCGGAAACACCTATGGAAACCCCTATGCAGGGGGACATGGGTCTGCCCGCCGCCCAGGGGGAATCCAGCATCTTTTGGACGATTTTCGGGATCGGTTTAGTTGTCCTTTTTCTATGGCTGATCTTCTATTACCGCCGTGAAATCTGGGGCGCTATCCGTACCCTTTTGGGCAAGATCCGGGACATCCTGTCGGGGCTTTTGTTCCGGCAGGCCCACACATCCGGCCCGGCGGACGCCAATGAATATTTCGAGGACAATGTGGAGGAGCTTTCCCGGGAACCGGGCAGCTTCTGGAAGCGGGAACGGCCCTATGACCAGCGCCGGTGGAAGAAGGAATACAGGGCTTTCCGGGCCATGCCCAACGGCGGTGAAAAGCTGCGGGAGGGCTACCGGCTGGCCATGCAGCATCTGCTTTTAAAAAATATCCCCCTGGTCCCGTCGGACACCCCGGCGGACATTCTGAAAAAGGGGAAGGCAGTCCTTCCCGCCGACCTGTTCGCCTGTGTCACCGACGCCTACTGCCTGATCCGGTATGCCGGGAAGGAACCGGACAGCCAGGCTTCGGGACAAGCCGCCAGCCTGCTGGCCGTCTGCGACCGGGGCAAATAAATCCAAAATACTGCAAGGAGATGGTTTTATGAAAATCAGGCGCGCCGCGGAGAAGGACCTCCCCGCCATCAACCGGCTGCTGTTCCAGGTGGCCCAGGTGCACCACAACGGAAGGCCGGATCTGTTCCGCCCGGCTTCCAAAAAATATACGGACGAAGAACTGCTGGCTATCCTCCACGACGACACAAAGCCGGTGCTGGCGGCTGTGGACGAGAACGACGAAATGCTGGGCTACGCTTTCTGCATCTTCCGGCAGCATCTGCACAACAATATCCTGACGGACATCAAGACCCTGTATCTTGACGACCTCTGCGTGGAGGAAACCTGCCGGGGCCAGCACATTGGCCGGCTCCTTTATGAAGCGGTCCTGGACTTCGCCCGGGAAAACGGCTGTTACAATGTGACCTTGAACGTCTGGGGCTGCAACGAATCCGCCCGGAAATTTTATGAAAGCTGCGGGCTGTCGGTCCAGAAAATCGGCATGGAACAGATTTTGTGAGAATACGCCCATGGGCACACAAAAAGGGAGCGTTTCCGTAAGGAACGCTCCCTCATTTTTGGCAAAAGAATTTTAAAAGGATTTGCGGGCGGCATCAAGGACGCTGCCCTACAACGCCTTCTACGCCTGCTCCAAAAAGCTCAGGACCGACCGTTCCGGACGCCCGGGAATCAAATGGGCGCCGTCGCTGTACCCTTCTTCCCGTCCGGCCAGTTCTTTGACCAGCAGGCCGCGGAGGTATTCCACCCGTTCTTTGCAGGCCGGGTCGCCGGAAAGGTCGTGAAGCTCCTGGGGGTCCTTTTCCAGATCAAAATACTGCTCCCGGCCGCTTTGGGTAAACCAGCAGTATTTGTCTGTTTTGGTGACGATATAATGGTTGCCGATGTCGCCGCCGCTGTGCTCCCCGTGAAGGTACTCCCGGCCGTTTGGATGGAGCATGGAAATCCCGTCCAGGCTCTCCGGCACAGGGGCCCCGGCCAGTTCCAAAAAGGTGGGCATAATGTCCCGCAGCTCCACCAGGTTCTCCTGTTTTCCAAGAAGACCTCCGTTATACAAAATCATGGGCACATGGACGCTGCCCTGATAGGGCCGGATTTTCCGGTAGGTGTGGTGGTCCCCCAGCAGTTCCCCGTGGTCGGAGCAGAACAAGATCACCGTATCCTGCAAAACGCCCTCCTCCGCCAAAGCGTTGAGGAGCCGCCCGATCTGGTTGTCCACATGGGAAATACAGGCGTAATACCCCACCTGGGCCTGGCGCAGGAGCTCCGGGTCAATGGGGCCGGTGTCGGAATCCACGATCCGCCCATACCGGGCAAGCCGTTCCTTGTCCGCCCAATCCCCCACCGGCGGCGGGGTCAGGTCTTTGTCCTTGTAAAGGTCAAAAAAGCACTGGGGCGCGTCAAAGGGCGGGTGGGGCCGGACGTAAGACGCCTTCAAGAAAAAGGGGCGGGAACGGTCCCGGCTGCGGAGGAAATCGATGGCCCGGTCCGTGACCCAGTTGGTGGGATGGTATTTCTCCTCGTAGGGCCAGGGGCGGGCCAGCCAGGAGTTGACGTCGATGCCGGTGTCCATCAAATCCCGTTCCGAACCCAGCTGGAACTTGAGCCAGCGGAAATAGTCGTCCGCGTTTGCCTGATGCTCATAAAAGGGGATGTCCGCCCGGCGGTAACTGCCAAGGTACCCGTCGTGGAGCTCAATGTGGTGAAAGCCCATCAGGTTCCGCAGGGGATGGACGTGCATTTTCCCCACGCATTTGGTGTAATACCCGGCCTTGGCCAGTTCCCCGGGCATGGTGACGGGGTAATCCCAGGCCACCCGGTCCCGGTACCCCACCCGGCCGTGATGCTCCGGCGAAAGGCCGGTAAGCAGGCCGCAGCGGGCGGCGATGCAGGAGGGCGCCGCCGTATAGGCGTTGGGGAACCAGGCCCCCTGGGACGCCAGCTGGTCCAGATAGGGCGTTTTCACGTCGGGGTGCCCGGCGATCCCTAAGCAGTCCCCCCGCATTTGGTCGGTCATAATCAGGAGGATGTTGGGCCTCCCTTTGTTTTCTGTCATGATTCAGCACCTGCCTCGGCAAAACAGCCGGGAGCACTGCCCGGCTGTTTTGGATATTGATACTTTTATTTTACCGGATAACGCCGGAAAAATCAAGGTCTTTCCCCCGGGGGCCCTTTTCAGTGAAGCATTGAAGAACGAACGCCTGTCGATCTTCATATCGTAACAGGGGCTTTTTGGAACCACGCGCCAGATACAAAAATCCCGGAAGCAGATACCTCCAGGATTTCCCTCTCCATTTATTTTACTCAAGAAAAGGCTTGCCGTCTTCAAAGCTCACGCCCTGCCCATCGCTGCCCAGGGCCTCGTTCATCAGGCGCAGCATTTCCAGCGCGCTGCGGAACTGCTGGGTCACCCCTTTGTCCAGCCATGTGATGTTCCCCTGCCAGGTAGAATGCTGCCGGAACTGCACATGAACCAAAAACGACGCTTTTTCGCTGCCTTTTTCCAACTCGGTAGGGATTTTTTCCATCGATCTGACACCTGCTTTCCGGAAGGATGTTTTCCCGCGTCTTCTTCGCGGGCCAAAGGAACGGTAAGACGAGGTGGACTGGGGAAAGGACAGCAGATCGAAGGTCTGCTCCAAAACAGCCAGCATTTCCATGACATCATGGAAATAGGCAGTCCGGTCCAGGAACTCATTGACGGCCGACCCCAGGAAGCTGCCGCCGCAGCTGTAAATTGTGATCAGCTCCCGTACTGCTGTGCTGGTGATCAAAGGGCGTTCCTCCTGTACCATGGCTCTCATCTCCCATCTATCCACTTTTATTATAGCGCATAGCGGTCACACACCAGTCACAAAACGGGCTTTTTTCTGCATGAATCACACTTTTTTCAAAAAATATCCGGGAAAGGGGCCCGTCAGTCCCGGCGGCTTCCTTTCAGCGCTTCCCGGCGCCGGGCCAGCCCCTGGGAGGCCGAGGGCAGCAAATGCCGCCTGCCGCGGAAAAGGCGCACCTCCATAGGCACCTGGGAGATCCCGATACAGTGCCGGTAAAGGACCAGCAGGCTGATGAGCGCCGCGCCGATGCGGACGCCGGCCGAGGGCTCCAGCCACAGAGCCAATGCGCCGAAGCAGAAAAAGGTCAGCACCGACCGCCACTGGTTTGGGGCCACCCGGACCGCCAGGGAAAACAGGATGTACAGCCCCGCCAGCCACGCCAAAGCGTAGGACTGGGGAAAGAGGGCCAGCAGCACGCCGAAGGAAACGGCGATGCCCTTCCCGCCGTGCATCCCGGCAAAAGGGGAAAAAACATGGCCCGCCACAGGGGCTGCAATCAGCGCCCCCAGCCAAACCGGGTGGTTCCGGAAAAACGGCGCTAACAGCATCACCGGCACCGTCCCTTTAGCGATATCGCAGAACAGGCAGAGGGCCCCCACCGCCTTCCCGGCATACCGGAAAGCGTTAAACGCCCCCGGGTTCCCGTCCGGGGACATCCGGGCCGGGTCTTTCCTGCAAAGGGCTTTGGGGATCAGGGAGCTGTACAGCACGCTGCCGCTGAGAAACGCCAGCAGGACGCCGCCCGCCAAAGCCCAGCTAATTCTGAACATATCCTCAGCCTCCAAACTTTTCCAAAAGCAGCCCGCAGATCTGCCGGGCATTGTCCGGCCGCACCGTCCGGGCCTGGGCGGCGCGCATCCGTTCCCGGGCCTCCCCATCGCCGCAAAGACCGAGGGCCGCCTGGGCCTGCCCTTCCGGGGTATCCGGCGCCGCCGCCATCCCCCGGGAAACAAAAAACTCCTGGTTTGCCGTTTCACAGCCGGGAATGGCGTTGGCCAGCACCAGCGGCACCCGGACCGCGGCAGCTTCCGTTATGGTCAGGCCGCCGGGCTTGGTGATCAAAACGTCGCTGTTTTGGAGCCAGGGCGGCATATTCTCAAACCCCTTGATGAAAACCCGGGGCGCGGAAGCATAACGGCTTTCCAGCTCCTGTTTGAGTTTTTCATTCCGGCCTGCAATGACTGCGATCTGAAGGTCCGGCCTTCCTTCCCGCAGCAGGGCGTCCACAATGGCACCCAAATCCCCGTGGCCCATACTGCCGGACAGCATGGCGACCAGCGGGCCGTCCTTCTGGAGGCCCAGGACCTCCCGCCCCGGCTGCTCATCCGACAATGTCGGAGAAACCGGGATCCCCAAGGGGACAATCTTTTCCGCCGGGATCCCCCGCCTGACGATCCCATCCGTCAGATCCGGATGAGGGGTGATATACAGGTCGCAGCGGGTCTCTTCCCAAAAGGGAATGCAGGTGTAATCGGTCATGACCCCTGCAAAGGGGATCTCCGTCCTGCCCCGGGCTTTCAGCCAGGTCAGGGCGTGGGCCGGAAAAATATGGGTGGAAACAGCCAGATCAAACGGCTCTGTTTTCAGCATCGCCTCCAAAGCCGGGGCGAAATAAGCGTTGGCGTAATAGACCGGGCTGTGGCGGCGGGGACTGCTGATGGCGCTCCCCACACGGTAAAGGGCCTGGAAAAACCGGGGAGAATGGTTCACCGTCCCCACATAGATATCCGAAGCCGCCGCTGCGGCCTTTTCACTGTGCAGGCCGAAAAAGTCGCGCTGCACCGCCCTGTGGCCGGCCCGCCGGAAGCCTTCCGCCAAGGCGGATGCCGCCGCGTCATGGCCGCCGCCGGTATGGCAGGATAAAATCAAAACGTTGATAAAATTCACCTCCGTTTTCTACTGCTTCCATTATATTGCAAAACCGCCGATTCTGCAAGTACCAAAAAAGCAGGCCTTTGCGTGTTGAAAAAGGGAATATGGTCTGGTAAATTGCACAAAGGCGTGTGGTTTGCTGACGCAAATGAGCTGTGGAGAAAAACTTGGAAAATTCTAAACCCGGATTTTTGCAAAATCCGGGCGCGGTATCATCCGCGGGCGGCTTGCGAGCCGCCTTCTTTTCTTTTTGTTCGCGCCCGGGGCGCGAAAGGATAAGATTTCGCTTTCTGAGGAAAGCGACCGAGGGCTTTGCCCTCTGGACACCCACCACCTTTTAAAAAAGGTGGACGAAAATTTATCATTCATCTCTTTTAGATGGTTTTATTCTTTCAATAAGTTTGTCGAAACGCAAAAAGCAGGCCGAAGCCTGCCTTTTTGTTATTCTTCCTGAGATACATAAACCTCGACGGTAGCGCCGCTGGTAATATCGTACCGTCTGTCGCTGACGCTTAATCCCACCACATATCCGGGGGGATAATCGCTGCTTTTCCGGTACACCACCGTATAGGGGACGCCCATGCTGGACAGCCGGGCCGTATAGGTCTGCATGGTCTGCTTTTCATAGCTGGGCAGCTCGATATACCGGCTTCCCTGGCTGACGGTCAGGCTCACCCTGGTACCGGGGGTAACTTCCAGTCCCGGCGTCACGTCCTGGTCCATGATGTAGCCTTCCTCATACTGGTCGCTGTACTCGTAGGTTGGCGTCGTGAAGATGTAAAGGTCTTTATAGGCTGCGCTGGCCACTACATCCGCGTATTTCTGGCCCACGAAGTTTTCCATTTTCATGGTCGCCTGGCTGCTTTCCTCCACAGAAGATTCCGGCTGGGAGGATTCCTCTCGGGAAGACTCTTCCCGGGAGCTTTCTTCTTCCCGGGAGGATTCCTCTCGGGAGCTCTCCTCGTCCCTTCTGGATTCTTCTTCCCGGCGGGAAGATTCTTCCTCCGGGTAAGAGGACACCAGCCATTCCTCCGAAGCGGTGCTGGGCTCCGAGGATTCCTCGTCCCGCTGATTGTCCCGTCCGCCGAACAGCAGCCAGAAGGTGAGAATCAGGGCCAGCAGCAGAATGGGCAGGGCGATGAGCATGCTGTTCAGCACCAGCTTCCGGGTCCTGCGCCGTTCCGCCTCCCGCCCCTCGGCTTCCTCCGGGGACACGCTGTGGGTAGCCGGGGCGGACGCGGGCCGGTAATAGGCGGTCTTTTCCTCTTGGGGCTCCTCCTTTTTCTTAAAGGAGGGCCGGTGTACCGGCGGGATCTGGACCATATCCTCCTCCGCCTTTGCAGGCATGGGGGAAACCGCCGGAACAGGTCCTGTCACCACCGACGCTTCCGCCTCCACTACCATGCCGCACAGGGTGGAGATCAGGGAATCCATGCTCTGGATGCGGCTGTGGATGTCCAGTTCCAGCCCCTTCAAAATGGCGTCCGAAACCGCCTGGGGCACGGTTTCATTGCGCTCCCTGGGAGGCATGAGCTTTTTGTCGGAGGACCGGATCAAAGCCTCCGGCGGGCGTTGGCCCGTCAGGCAGGTGTACAGCAGGGCGCATACGGCGTAGACATCCGTCCAGGGGCCGTGAGGGTTCACCGCTGTGTACTGCTCCGGCGCGGAATACCCGGGGAACAGCTCCGCCGCCAGCTCCGTGCGGGCCGCCCGGACGGCGCTGACGGCAAAGCCGCCGATTTTGGCCGTGTTCTGAGGGGTCACAAAGACGGTGTCCGCACTGATGCCCCGGTGCAGGATCCCGTCCTGATGCAGAAGGCTCAGGGTTTTCATGGCGGGCATCAAAAGGTCGGCGGTTTCCTGCCAGGTAAGCATGGTCCCCTTCTGCACCAGGTAATCCCGCAGGGAAATGCCTTCCACATGCTCCATGATCGCGTAGACGGTATTGTTGGCCTCCACCCAGCCCAAGACCTGGACCACACAGGAAAGGGTCCGCATCCGGGTGAGCTTCCCCAAAATTTCCGTAAAATCACCTAAATTGGCCTTAAAGGGGATCTGGCGGCCGTCCAGGACCTTCACGCCGCGGCCGTCCGCGTCCCGGACGCACAGGGTGTCCGGGAAAAATTCCCGGATGTCCACCCGGCAGCCTTTCATGCAGTCATACCCGATATACTGCACGCCCTCCCCGTTGTAACTGAGGACCCGCCCCACCAGGTACCGGCTGTCGATCATGGTCCTGGGCGGCAGATATGCGGCATACTGGGGGGTCCCCTCCTCATATCCGCAGTAAGGGCAGACGGGAGCCGTCCCCTTATCCCGCATACATCCCATGCACAGAGTTTCTCTCAAAACCATTTTCCTCCTTTGCCGGACAGGCTGTTTTTCGTACCCATTATGCCTTCACCTGATTCTGGAGCTTGGCGGCGGAAAGGGTGTTCCGCATCAAGGTGGCAATGGTCATGGGGCCTACGCCGCCGGGGACCGGCGTGATCCACCCGGCCTTTTCCCGGACGGCTTCAAAATCCACGTCCCCGCAGAGCTTGCCGTTTTCCAGCCGGTTCATGCCCACGTCGATGACCACGGCCCCCTCCTTGACCATATCCGCTGTGACGAAGTTGGCCTTCCCCACAGCCGCCACCAGGATATCCGCCTCCCGGCAGATCTCCTTCAGGTCCTGGGTCCTGGAGTGGCAGATGGTAACGGTGCCGTTGCGGTGCAGGAGCAGCATGGCCATGGGTTTGCCCACGATGTTGCTGCGGCCGATGACCACGCAGCGTTTCCCTTCGATGGAAACGCCGGTGGAATCGATAAGGGTGAGGCAGCCTGCCGGGGTACAGGGCAGGAAGTCGTAGTCCCCGATCATGATCTTCCCAACATTGACGGCGTGGAAGGCGTCCACATCCTTCTCCGGGGAAATGGCGGCGATGACCTTCTGCTCGGAGATCTGCTTGGGCAGGGGGAGCTGCACTAAGATCCCGTTGACGGCCGGGTCGCCGTTCAGCTTTTCCACCAGCTCCAAAAGCTTCGCTTCAGAAGTAGTCCCGGGCAGGGCGTATTCAAAGGACTGGATGCCGCAGGTTTCGCAGGCCCTCTTTTTATTGTTGACATAGATCCGGGAGGCGGGATCGTCCCCCACAATGACCACGGCCAGGCCCACCGTGATCCCTTTTTCCCTAAGGGCCGCCGTTTCCCGGGCAACCTGTTCCTTTACCTGGGCGGAAATCTGTTTTCCATCAATCAAATTGCTCATTTTTGTTCCTCCGTGTCAGAGTCGGGGCTTTTTTCCTCAGTTTTTTCCCCGGCCACAATGGTCCCGTCGTCTTCCGGCTCCACAACCGTTTCTTCCCCGGAAAAATTCCCAAGGTCCACTACTTCCACGCCGTTTTCCGTGGTGTGGGACTGGGCTTCGCCCATATCCTTCTTGCCGGATTTTTTCGAGGATTTTTCCATTTTCGCGGCATAATCCGCCTGTTCCTTGACCCAGGCGTCCGTATTGACATAGAGCTTTAAGTATTCCGGGTCGTGGCGGGTGCGGATGCGGCTGGTGATGACAAGCCACAGGATGACGCCCGCTACCACGACCAAACCGGCCAGCAGCTGGGAAACCCGGATGGTGCCGATGGTCAGGCTGTCGGTCCGCAGGCCCTCGATGACAAAGCGGCCCGCGCCGTACCAGACGCTGTACATTAAGAAAATTTCGCCGTCGAATTTGCGGTGCTTCCTGTAAAGGAACAAGAGCAGGAACCCGAGAGCGCACCAGAGGGACTCATACAGGAAACAGGGATGCACCGGGGCTGTGATGTCGATATTCACCCCAAGGGAGGACAGCTCCGCGGCATGTTCCTGCAAATATGCGGTAATGCTGGGGGAGGTCATGCCCCAGGGCAGGTCCGTATTGCTGCCAAAAGCCTCCACGTTGATGAAGTTGCCCCAACGGCCGATGGACTGGCCGATCAAAAAGCCCATGCTGGCGATGTCCAGGGCCGGGCGGATGCGGATCTTGGAAATCTTCGCCACTAAAAGCCCCACAGCCAAACCGCCGATGAGTCCGCCGTAAATGGCCATGCCCCCTTCCCAGGTTTTGAAAATACTGGAAAGATCGTCCTTATATTGGTCCCAGGTAAAGATCACATAGTAAGCCCGGGCCCCGATGATCCCCCCGATGACGCCGCCCAAAGCCGCGTTCATCAGCTTGTCGGCGATGATGCCGAACTTTTTGCACTGGGTCATGGCGAAAACCATGGCCAGCAGGATCCCCGCGGCAATCAGGATGCCGTACCAGGCCACATGAATGTCCCCAATGGAAAAGGCCACCGGGTCAAATTCAAATTCCAGCCCCAGCTTTGGGAACGCCACCGAGTTTAAGATTGCTGTACTCACAAAAACTACACCACCTATTGTAATTTTATCTGAAAGCCGGAGCCGTTTTACGGCTGTTCCGGCGCAGATTCAAAGGGCAGGATAATGGAAATGGCCCGTTTTTCCGGGGAAAATTCCTCCCGGAGGACCTGCTCCACATCGGCCAGAGTGACGGAAGCGATCATCTCCGGCATGTCAAACAGCGCGACCCCCATCATTTCATAGGCGAAGAGGGCGTTGGCCATGGTTTCCACATCGTTCATTTCCCGGAAGGTCCGGCCGTAGAGGGCGTTTTTGCAGCTTAGGAAATCCTCCTCCGAAAGGCCGACTTCCTGCTTTTCCTCCACCATGCGGCAGAAGGCCTCGTACACCGCCCGGGGATCCTTGGATTCCCCGCCGAACAATGCCGCCAGGTATCCCCGGCCGCCGAAGACCTCCCCGCCGAAGGAGGCGTTCAAGAGCCCCTTCCGGTTCATTTCCTCATAAAAAGCGCTGGAGGGCCCGGTCAAAATGTCCAGCAGGACGTTGAGCACCGCCTGATGGCGCAGTTCTTCTTTGGGCTCCGCCTTTGGAGACAGCTTGTAGCCGAAATAGAACATGGGCTCCGAAACGTCCAGGTGCTGCACTGCCTCCGGCTGCCCCGCTTCCGGCGGCTCGTGGATGACGGGCCGTTCAATTTTCACCGGCACAGAGGGCTTTAAGGACTCCTCGACGATCTTTTCCACTTCCTCCGGGTCAAAATTCCCGGCCACGGCCACCGCCATATTGGAAAGGTTGTAAAAAGCGTTGTAGCATCGGTAAAGGAGCTTGTCGGTGATCTGGGCAATGCTCTCCACTGTGCCCGCAATATCCGTGCGGATGGGGTTGCGGACATACAGGGCCGTCAAGAGGTTGAACATGACCCGCCAGCCGGGATGGTCCTCATACATCCGAATTTCCTGGCCGATGATGCCCTGCTCCTTGGCCACGGTTTCCGGGGTGAAGTAAGGCTCCTGGACAAATTTCAGAAGGGAACGGAAGGATTCCGCGAAATTCTCCGTGCAGGAAAACACATAGCAGGTCTTGTCGAAGGAGGTGAAGGCGTTGGCGTCCGCGCCGGTCCGGGCGAAGAGGGTGAAGGCGTCGCCGTCCTCGCTCTCAAACAGTTTATGCTCCAAATAATGGGCGATGCCGTCGGGGACCTTCTGAAATTCCGTTTCCCCTTCCAGCTTGAATTCATTGTCAATGGAACCGTAGTCCGTTCCGAACACCGCGTAAGCCGACCGGAACCCTTTCATGGGGTACAAAAGGATGCGCAGGCCGGACTCATGCTCCAGGCGCAGGTATTCCTCATTCAGCCTTTCGCTGCGGATTACTGATTTTCGCATGGGATTTCTCCTTCCGTTTGGGATTCCGGGCCGGACAGCAGGTAAACCGTGTCCAGTTTTACCATGTTTGCCGCTTCCATGACCTGTTCCTTGGTCACAGCCATGAGCTTTTCTCCCTGTTCCTCCGGGGTTTCCTCCACCCCCAGCAGGGTCTGGGTCAGGTAGAAGGAATCCAGACTGTAGGTGGAATCCCCAACGGAACGGTAGCTGTTTAACAGGCTAAGCCTTGCAAATTCCAGCTCCTCGCCGGTAAAATCCCCCCGGCGGACGGCGTCCAGCTCCTCCAGAATGGCGGTCTTGGTTTCCTCCGCTTTTTCCCGGTCCACACCGCTGTCAATGAGCAGGATGCCCCGGATGCGGTCCATGCGGGAAGCGCAGTAATAGCAAAGGCTCCGCTTTTCCCGGACGTTCACAAAAAGTTTCGAGGTGGTGCAGCCCCCCAGCACCGCGTTCATGAGCCGCATGGCGCTGAGCATGGGGCTTTGGTGATCTACCCCGGTCCGGAAGCCCATGCAGAGCTTGGCCTGGTTCACCGGTTTTTCTTCGGTATATTCCCGTGGGGTTTGGGGCGCTTCCTCCAAAACCAGGGGCGAGGGGGGCATCGGCGTCCGGCCCCGGCCGGAAAAGGCCTGCCGGAACAGCTCTTTCGCCGTGGAAGGGTCCCCCATGCCCACATGGAGGACCTCCACCCTGGCCTCCTTCAGCAGCCGTTCATAAGCCGCCGTAGCCGACGCCGGGGTGATTTTTTTTGCGTCCTCCGCAAAGCCCATCCGGGGCAGACCCGAGGGCTCACCCTCAAACATCCGCTTCACGGTCTGGTTGATGGCATAGGACCGCTTTTCGTTGATGTCAGCCTGGATGGTGTCAATGAGGTACTGCGCCTGGAGGGACAGATTTTCTTCCTCCAAAAGGCCGTCCTTTTTCACCGGCCGGAACAGCATCCCCAGCAGGATGCGGGCGGCTTCCTTTAACAGATCCTCGCCGTTTAAGGCAAACCGGCTGTCAATAGCTGCAAAGGACAGGGTCAGCACCTGGGAATTTCCCAGCTTCATGACGCCGGAGCCCACCGACGCGCCGTAAAGGCGGTTCAACTGTTTGGCAAACTCCCGGTTGGTGGGGGCTTCCTCCCAGCATTTTTCCAGGACTATGGGAATCAAAGCGTTTTCCGTCACGGTTTCCCGGTTAAGGGGCACAACCAGGTTGACGGTAACTAAATTGGTTTTAAAGCGGCTGTCGGCGATGCTGCCGAACCAGACGCCCTCCGCCAGCTGTTCCCTTTTTAAGGGGTAATTCCGATCCAAAAGGTTCATCCTTTCTATAGTAAAGTCCGGTTCAGCCAAACACTCCCGTTTTCCAGCACAGGATGAGCGCCCCGGCAATCAGCAGGATGCCGGCCGCGCAGAGGATGATCCCCGCCGGAATCTTTTTCCGCTTTTCCTTTAGGCTTTCCTCCGCCTTTTGGAACAAATCTTCCTCGTCATGTTGGGCCATTTTCATTCCTCCCGGCTAATACACACTTGTACTGTTATTATAGCATAGATTGGCCAAAAAGGTAAGAACCTTTTCTGAACAATTTCGCAGAGGTCCGGTCAGTCTTTTCATTTTTTTCCCAGTATGGTATAATAACCTCAAAAGCTTCCTGCGGAAGCTGAGGGGAAACGCAGTTTCCCCTCGGGATTCTGGCGAATCCTAATAAGCGCAGGATTCCCGCTGTTAAAACAGCTTGTATCAATGCTGAAGGAATGCGGCATACTGAAAGTATCTTCCCTTTTGGAAAGGATGATGGCAAACATGTGGAAACTTAAACGTTTTTTGGGTCAGTATAAGAAACAGGTAATTTTGGGCCCTCTGTTCAAATGGTTCGAGGCGGTGATGGAGCTGATCGTACCGTTGGTCATGGCCAGCCTCATTGACATCGGGGTGTCCCGGCGGGACGGCTGGTATATTGCCAAAATGGGAGGGCTGCTGCTGGTTATTGCGGCGGTAAGCTTAGGCTGCGCCCTCATCTGCCAGTATTTCGCCTCCATTGCCTCGCAAGGCGTTGGCACCAACCTGCGGCGGGAAATGTTTCAGAAAATCAACAGCTTTTCCCACACGGAGCTGGACAAGTTCGGCACCCACTCGCTGATTACCCGGCTGACCAACGACGTAAATCAGCTCCAGACGGCGGTGGCCATGCTGATTCGGCTGGTGGTGCGGGCTCCTTTCCTGGCCATTGGCGCGGTGGTCATGGCCTTCACCGTGGATGTGCAGCTTTCCCTGATTTTTGTCATCGCTTTTCCTTTGATCGTTCTGGTTTTGTATGTGGTTATGAGCCGGTCGGTGCCGTTTTTTAAGGTCATGCAGAGGAAGCTGGACAAAATCTCCCTGATTACCCGGGAAAACCTGGAAGGGGCCCGGGTAATCCGCGCTTTCTCCAAGCAGAAGGAGGAAATGGGCCGCTTTGCGGAAGCCAGCGACGATTTGGCGGACACGGCGGTCCGGGTGGGGCGACTTTCGGCCCTGCTGAATCCCCTGACGGCCATCATCATGAACCTGGGCGTCATCGCCATTTTGTGGTTCGGCGGGTTCCAGGTGGACGCCGGCCGCCTGACTCAGGGGGAAATCGTGGCCCTGGTCAACTACATGAACCAGATTCTCCTGGCCCTGACTGTGGTGGCGAACCTGGTGGTGATCTTCACCAAGGCCTCCGCTTCCGCCGCCCGGGTAAACCAGGTGCTGGAAACGGAGCCTTCTGTCAAGGACGAGGCTCCGGCGGAAATCCCCGCGGACCGGAACGCCCCGGTTCTGCGGTTCCAAAACGTGTCCTTCGCTTATGCCGGGACGGAGGAGCCTTCCCTTTCCGGCGTTTCCTTAGAGCTGATGCCCGGGGAAACCCTGGGGGTCATCGGCGGCACCGGTTCCGGCAAATCCACCCTGGTCAACTTGATCCCCAGGTTTTACGACATCACCGGCGGAAGATTAGAAATCTGCGGCCGGGACGTCCGGGAGTACCCCTTGTCCCAACTGCGGCAGATGATTTCCGTGGTTCCTCAAAAGGCGGCGGTGGTTTCCGGCACAATCCGGGAGAATATGCGCTGGCGGAAAGAGGACGCTTCCGATGAGGAAATCTGGGCGGCTTTGAAAACGGCCCAGGCCTACGATTTTGTAAACGCCCTCCCCAAAAAGCTGGATTCTTATGTGGAGCAGGGGGGCAAAAACTTCTCCGGCGGCCAGAAGCAGCGGCTGACCATAGCCCGGGCCTTGGTCGGTTCCCCGGAGGTGCTGATTCTGGACGATTCCTCCAGCGCGTTGGATTTCGCCACTGACGCGGCCCTGCGGAAGGCTTTGAAAACGGACACAAAAGGCATGACGGTAATCTTAGTATCCCAGCGGGCCAGCGCCGTGCGGCGGGCAGACCGGATTTTAGTCCTGGACAACGGGGAGCAGGCGGGACTTGGCACCCATGAGGAGCTTTTGGAAAACTGCCCGGTTTACAAGGAAATCTGCCTGTCCCAGATGAACGCCGAGGAGGTGGCAAAATGAGTGTTTCTTTCAATAAAGATGTCGTTAAGCGGCTTTTGGCCTATACCCGGCCTTACCGGGGGTATTTGATCGGTGCCATGGCCTGCGCTTTGATTTCGGTGATTTTGTCCCTGCTGGTTCCTGTGTTCGTAGGCTGGGCAGTGGACTGCCTGCTGGGGCCGGGGCAGGTGGATTACGCCGCCTTGGTTCGGATCATCCTTTACACCGGGCTGGCCGCCGCCGGGTCGGCAGTGTTCCAGTGGCTCATGGCCTACTGCAACAACGTCATCACCTACCGGACGGTCAAGGATCTGCGGATCCAGCTTTTTGATAAACTCAGCGCCGTTCCTTTAAAATATATCGACCAGAAATCCCACGGGGACTTAATCAGCCGGGTGGTCAACGACATCGACCAGGTTTCCGACGGGCTTTTGCAGGGTTTTACCCAGCTGTTTACCGGCGTGGTCACCATTTTGGGCACTTTGATTTTCATGCTGGCCGTCAATGTGTGGGTAGCCCTGCTGGTGGTGGTGCTGACCCCCCTTTCCCTGTTCGTGGCCTCCTTTATCGCCAAAAATTCCTACAAGCATTTCCGGGGACAGACCACCATCCAGGGAGAGCTGTCCGGCCTTGCGGAGGAAATGATTTCCAACCAGAAGCTGGTAAAATCCTTCCGCTATGAAAAACGCGCGGAAGAACGGTTCGAGGAAATCAACCAGCGGCTGTATACCCAGGGGCAAAAAGCGCAGTTTTTCTCCTCTTTGTCAAATCCCTGCACCCGGTTCGTCAACGCTGTGGTCTACGCGGCGGTGGGAATCGCCGGGGCAGCCTTTGCCATCAACGGCCGCATGACCGTGGGCACCATCTCCATGTTTTTGAGCTACGCCAACCAGTACACCAAACCATTCAATGAAGTAACCGGCATCATCACTCAGCTGCAAACGGCCTTCGCCTCGGCCCAGCGGGTCTTTGCCGTCTTGGACGAACCCTCGGAGATTCCGGACGCGCCGGAGGCATTGGTGAAGGAAAGCTGCGGCGGCCAGGTGGAAATGCGGGACGTTTCCTTCTCCTATGACCCGGAACGGCCCCTCATCGAAAACCTGAACCTGACAGCAATGCCCGGCAGCAGGATTGCCATTGTTGGCCCCACCGGCTGCGGAAAAACCACCCTCATCAACCTGCTCATGCGGTTTTACGATGTTAAGGGCGGTTCCATCCGCATGGACGGCGTGGACATCCGGGAAATCACCCGGGGCAGCATGCGGGCCCAATACGGCATGGTGCTCCAGGAATCCTGGCTCTTTTCCGGGACGGTCCGGGAAAATATCGCCTACGCAAAACCCAACGCCACGTTAGAGGAAGTGGAGGCGGCGGCCAAGGCGGCCCACGCCCACTCCTTCATCAAACGCCTGCCGGACGGGTACGACACGATTATTGCCGAGGACGGCGGCAACCTTTCCCAGGGCCAAAAGCAGCTCCTCTGTATCGCCCGGGTCATGCTGGCCGCGCCGCCTATGCTGATTTTGGACGAGGCCACCTCCAACATCGACACCCGCACCGAAATCCTGGTCCAGCGGGCCTTCCAGAAAATGATGGAGGGCCGCACCAGCTTTGTAGTGGCCCACCGGCTTTCCACCATTAAAGAATCCGACGTCATCCTGGTCATGGACAAGGGGCATATTGTGGAGCAGGGCTCCCACGAGGCCCTGCTGCAAAAGGGCGGCTTTTACGCCAGGCTTTACAACAGCCAGTTTGCCCGGCCCGAGGACTGAGCTTAGAAAATATCCATATTTTTAGACTTGTACTGCCGCCCGTTTTGTGGTATGATAAGAGAAACAAGGGGGGATTTGTGTGGGAAAATGGAAACGGTTCGCGGCTGGGTTTTTAGCTTCGGCGGCTGTCGCCTCCTGCTTTGCCACGCCTGTTTCATCGGCGGACGGATACTGGAACCGGGCCGCGGACGATAACCAGCAGCATTTGTATTTGCTGACCACCCAAAGCGCGTCCAGGACCTGCTTCTCCATTACGGCGGACGCCAAACAGCGGGACACCCTGTACCAAGCGGCAAAAACTATTACCCAGGGCTGTACCACCGACGCCCAGAAGGCGGCCGCCATTTACGATTGGGTCACCCAGAATATTTACTACGACTGGGACGCTGTTTCTACCGGCAATTTTCCGGCGGAGGACCCCTATTCCGTTTATACCGGCAGGCGGGCCATCTGCGAGGGGTACACTTCCCTGTTCGCAGAGCTCATGAACCTTTCCGGCATCCCCTGCGTTTCCTTCCACGGGGCCAGCAACCACGACCCCATGGGCATTACAAACGACAGCCAGAGCAACTGGAACCAGCGGGAATACGAATGGATCGACCACGCCTGGAACGCCGCTTACATCGGCGGGAAATGGCTCTATTACGACACCACCTGGGACAGCGGCAACGCGGTCCGCAGCGGGAAGCTGGTCCCCGGCCCGTCCACCCGCACCTATTTCGGCATTGACGGAACGGCCTTCGGCTCCAATCACCGCACCGCTTACCGCATCAACGACACCGGCGGGTATGTGCTGAAAAACGGGAAATGGGTATTCTGCGGCTCGGACGGCAACCCTTTAAGCGGCATCTGGCACGACAAATATAACGGCGTCATGTATTATTTCCAAAACGGCTCCCCCCTTTCCGGCAGGACCGTGGCGGATTTCCAGCTGATGGAATTTGACCAAAGCGGCAAATACCTGGGCACCTGCTACAATTACACCGGCTGGCAGTATTCCGACGGCTGGTACTACATCCAAAACGGCGTGGCCTGTTACGGATGGGGCTATTTAGGCGGGAAATGGTACTACATGGATGAAACCACCAGCATCATGCAGACCGGCTGGCGAAGGCTGGGCGGAAACTGGTATTACTTCGGCTCCGACGGAGCCATGCGCACGGGCTGGGCCTTTGTGAACGGCGCCTGGTACTACATGAATTCCAGCGGCGTCATGCAGACGGGCTGGGAGATGGTAAGCGGCAAGTGGTACTATTTGAACAGCGGCGGCGATATGGCCACCGGCTGGCGGTGGCTCGACGAGAAATGGTATTACCTGAACGCGGACGGCTCCATGGCCACCGGCTGGAAGTTCGTAGGCGGCAAGTGGTATTATTTGAACGGCAGCGGCGAAATGCTTACCGGCTGGCAGTGGATCGGCGGGAAATGGTACTACCTTTACGCAGACGGCTCCATGGCGGCCAACACCCGCATCGACGGGTATTGGCTCAACAGTAGCGGCACTTACTGATATGGTTCCTAGACAAGGATGGGCCTTCAAGGTCTGTCCTTGTGTTTTTTTCCAGTTTCTTTTGGGGAATCCCGGATAGATTTTTTTAAATAATCCGCCGGAAAGCCTTTTATTTTGAAACGGGTTGTGATATACTAGTAATGTTAAAAATGAAAAAGGGGTGTCGCTTTGGAAAAGTATATCATCAAAGGCGGCAATCGGCTTCATGGCGAAGTTACCATCAGCGGCGCGAAAAACGCGGCCGTTGCCATCCTGCCTGCCGCCCTTCTTTCCGACGAACCATGTATTATAGAGAATGTTCCCAATATCAGCGATATTGATATTACCATAAAAATCCTCCTCTCCCTTGGGGCAGAGGTTAAAATGCTGGACAAATCCACCCTCCGGATCGATCCCAGGCGGATCCGCACCCCTGTGGTGGAATACGACCTGGCCAAAAATATGCGGGCTTCCTACTATTTCCTGGGGGCGCTGCTGGGGAAAGTGGGGCGCGCGCGGGTTTCCATGCCCGGCGGCTGCGACCTGGGGGCCCGGCCCGTTGACCAGCACCTGAAGGGCTTCAATTCCCTGGGGGCGGAATGCGCTGTGGACCACGGCATGATCCATGTCCAGGCGGACAGGCTGGTGGGCGCGCACATTTATTTCGACGTGGTGACGGTGGGCGCTACCATCAACGTCATGATGGCGGCTGTCAAGGCGGACGGCCTTACAGTCATTGAAAACGCCGCAAAGGAGCCCCACATTGTGGACCTGGCCAACTTTTTGAACTCCATGGGCGCGGATATCATGGGGGCCGGCACTGACGTCATCAAGATCCGCGGAGTAAAGGCCCTTCACGGCGCTCATTACTCCATCATCCCCGACCAGATCGAGGCCGGGACCTTTATGGTGGCGGCGGCGGCAACCGGCGGCGATATTTTGGTAAGAAACGTCATCCCCAAGCATCTGGAGTCCATTACAGTGAAGCTCCAGAAAATTGGGGCCTATGTGGAGGAATTTGACGACTCCATCCGGGTGACCGGCGGCGGGCCTTTGGTAAAAGCCAATGTGAAGACCATGCCCCACCCCGGCTTCCCCACGGATATGCAGCCCCAGATTACCACCCTGCTGACCCTGGCCGAGGGCACCAGCATCGTCACCGAAAGCATTTTTGACAACCGCTTCAAATATGTGGACGAGCTGCGCCGGATGGGCGCGGACATTTCCGTTGACGGCCGGGTCGCGGTGGTGGAAGGCGTTGGCCGCTTAATGGGCGCGCCGGTAAAGGCCACCGATCTGCGGGCAGGCGCGGCTTTGGTCATTGCCGGGCTGGCCGCTTCCGGCATTACGGAAATCGAGGAAATCCACCACATTGAGCGCGGTTATGAGGACATGGAGAAAAAGCTGCGCGCTTTGGGGGCTGATATGAAAAAAATCAGCATCCCGGAAAGCGTGCTGGCCCAGGCCCTGTAACTGCGCGGGCATCCAAGGGAGGAAGCAGCGTGTTTTTTTACAGCCTTTGCAGCTCCAGCAAGGGGAACGCCAACTTTTTGGGGGATTCCTCCGGCGGGATCCTGTTTGACGCCGGTATCGGCATCCGCAATTTCGCCAAAGCCCTGGCCCAGGCGGATATCGACCCCGGCTGTATCCGCGCCGTTTTCATCTCCCACGACCACAGCGACCATGTGATGGGGCTGGAAGCCATTTCCACCCGCTACCAGATCCCGGTGTACGGCTCCCGGGGCGCCTTGGAATCCCTCTTAAAAAAGGGCGTGGTTTCCGGGCGCCAGAAGCTTTGCCCCATGGAGGGGCCCACGGAGGTTGCCGGGTATTACATCACCCCCTTTGCCACGCCGCATGACAGTGTCGGCAGCATCGGGTTCCATGTGGACTGCGAAAACGGCCTTTCGGCCGGCATCTGCACTGATTTGGGGCACCCAAGCGACACGGTCATGCGGGGGATTTTGGGCTGCGATTTTGTCATGCTGGAATCCAACTACGACCGCCGGATGCTGCTGACCGGCAGTTACCCTGCCTTTTTGAAGCAGCGGATCAATTCCCGCAGCGGCCATCTGTCCAACGACCAGTGCGCTCAAGTCCTGGAGCAGCTGATCCCGTCGGGCACCAAGCGGGTCCTGCTGGCCCATTTGAGCGAGGAAAACAACCGCCCGGAGGTGGCCAAGGCCCATTCGGTCAACTATCTGGCCAACCGGGGGATCCGGGAAGGGGCCGATTACCGGCTGGAAGTGCTGCCCCGGTTTACCGAAGGCAGGAGGTTTACGCTTACATGAGGAACGTGAAAATCCTCTGCGTGGGGAAGCTGAAGGAACGCTACCTTTCCGACGCCTGCGCCGAATACATCAAGCGGCTTCACGCTTTCTGCAAGCCGGAGATCATCGAGCTGCCGGAATCCCGGATGCCGGACAACCCTTCCGAAGCGGAGATCGCCGCCTGCTTAAAGCGGGAGGGGGAAGAAATCCTGGCAAAGATCCCGCCGGGGGCCATGGTGGTCCCCATGTGCATCGAAGGGAAACAGCTTTCCTCTGAGGAGCTGGCAAGGGAGCTTTTAAGTGCCAGCGTTCAGGGAATCAGCTGCGTGTGCTTTATTATCGGCGGCTCCTGGGGCTTAAGCGAAGCGGTGAAATCCGCCGGGAAGCTGCGGCTTTCCATGTCCAAAATGACCTTCCCCCACCAGCTGGCCCGGGTCATGCTGCTGGAACAGATCTACCGGGCCTTTTCCATCAATGCCGGCAGCAAGTATCATAAATAAGCGTCTGATTCATACATTCTGGGAGGAATATTTTTGATTCGCAACGATTTAAGAAACATCGCCATTGTCGCCCACGTTGACCACGGCAAAACCACCCTGGTAGACGAAATGCTCAAGCAGGGCGGCGCGTTCCGCCAAAACCAGGTGGTGGAGGACCGGGTCATGGACTCCAACGACCTGGAACGGGAGCGCGGCATCACCATCCTGGCCAAAAACACGTCCTGCACCTACAACGATGTAAAAATCAACATCATCGACACCCCCGGCCACGCCGACTTCGGCGGCGAGGTGGAGCGCGTCTTAAAGATGGTGGACGGCGTTCTGCTGCTGGTGGACGCCTTTGAAGGCCCCATGCCCCAGACCCGGTTCGTTTTGCAGAAAGCCATGGAGCTGGGCCACAAAATCATCGTGGTGGTCAACAAGATCGACCGGCCCGACGCCCGGTGCTACGAGGTCCAGGAGGAAGTATTGGAGCTTCTGCTGGACTTAAACGCCAGCGACGAGCAGCTGGACAGCCCGGTGGTGTTCTGCTCCGGCCGGGACGGCACCGCTTCCTATGCTCCGGAAGTCAAGGGCACTGACCTGCGGCCTCTGTTTGACAAGATCATTGAGCACATCGACCCGCCGGAAGGCGACCCGGAAGGCCCCTTCCAGATGATGGTTTCCGCTGTGGACTACAACGAATATGTGGGCCGCATCGTCATTGGGCGGATAGCCCGGGGCACTGTGCGCCAGGGCCAGGAAGTGGCGGTCTGCGACTACCACAACCCGGAAACTCATTACAAGGGCAAGGTCGTTTCCTTAAATGAAATCACCGGCCTGAAACGAACCCCCTGCGATAGCGCCACTGTGGGCGATATCGTGGTCATTTCCGGCATCGAGCAGGCCACCATCGGCGAAACCCTCTGCGCCGTGGGCTGTGAGGAGCCTTTGGCCTTCTCCAAGATTTCCCAGCCCACCATGGAAATGACTTTTTCCGTCAACAACTCCCCCTTTGCAGGACGGGAAGGCAAATTCGTCACTTCCCGCCAGATCCGGGACCGTCTTTACAAGGAGCTTCTGAAAGACGTTTCCTTAAAAGTCAAGGACACCGATTCCTCCGACAGCTTCATCGTGGCGGGCCGGGGCGAAATGCACCTGTCCATCCTCATTGAAACTATGCGCCGGGAAGGCTACGAGTTCCAGGTTTCCACCCCCCATGTGCTGTTCAAGGAAATCGACGGCGTAAAGTGCGAGCCCATCGAACGGCTGGTTGTGGACGTTCCGGAGGACTGCGTCGGCTCCATCATGGAAAAAATGGGCACCCGCAAAGGCGAGCTCCAGCACATGACTCCCCAGGGCAGCCGGATGAAGCTGGAATTTTTGATCCCGGCCCGGGGGCTTTTGGGATACAAAAACGAGTTTTTGACCGACACCAAGGGCGAAGGCATCATGGCCTCCATCTTTGAAGGGTATGAGCCCTACAAGGGCGATATTCCCCGCCGGTCCGTTGGTTCCCTCATTGCCTTTGAGACCGGCACCGCCGTCACCTACGGCCTTTACAATGCCCAGGAACGGGGCCAGCTGTTCATCGGCGCGGGCACCGAGGTATACGAGGGCATGATCGTTGGCCAGTCCCCCAAAGGCGACGATCTGGTGGTCAACGTCTGCAAGAAGAAACAGATGACCAATACCCGGGCCTCCGGTTCCGACGACGCCCTGCGGCTGATCCCGCCCAAAGATATGAGCCTGGAACAGTGCATCGAGTTTATCGGCGAGGACGAGCTCATTGAGGTGACCCCCAAGAATCTGCGCCTGCGGAAATCCATTCTGGACAAAGCCCAGCGGATGAAAGCCCAGAGCCGGGCAAAACAGCAGGACTAAGGCACAGCTTGTATCCTGAAAATCATACGGATAATAAGATTTGTAGGGGCGGATGCCCACATCCGCCCGTTTTATATGTTCAGAAGCTGCGGGGCGATGTAGGCATCGCCCCCTACATTTTTACGAAAATGCTCCCTAAAAATTCCAAGGGCCGTCGTGATACATTCACGACGGCCCTGTTTTATACAAACGGTTATAAAATCCTGTAATTTTCCCATCCAGGGAGACTGCTGATGATTTCCGCAAAACGGGACAGCCCTTCCCGGTCCTCCTCCGAAAAGCGGTTTTCCGCAGGGCTGTCAATATCCAGCACCCCCAAAAGCCGTCCATCCCGAATGAGAGGCAGGACGATTTCCGAACAGCTGCGGCTGTCGCAGGCAATGTGCCCCGGAAACTTGTGAACGTCCGGAACCAACAGGACGCGCCCTTCCTTAGCGGCCGTCCCGCAAACGCCCTTGCCCTGGGGGATTGCCAGGCAGGCGGGCCGTCCGCAGAAAGGCCCCAGAAGTAGCGTATTTTCCCGCAGAAGGTAAAATCCCGCCCAATTGACGCCCTCCAGCTCTTCAAAAAGCAATGCCGCGCTGTTGGCCAGGTTGGATGTGAGTACCGTGCAGCCCTCCGTCAGCGCCTCCAGCTGTTGATTTAGGTTCTGATAAAAGTCATTCATCGGAGGACGCTTCCTCCTTGCCTTTCAGCAGGTCCCGGATCTCCGCCAAAAGCTCTGTTTCCGTGGGAGCAGGCGGCGGGGCGGGCTTCTCCTCCTCTGCCGATGCTTCCTCCGCCTTTTTCAGATGCAGCTTTTCGGCGGCGGTGGAAGCGGCCGCGGCGGCTTTGTTCATAAGCCGCACCGCCATGAAGATACAGAACGCAATAATCAGGAAATCCACTACGTTCTGGATAAAATTCCCATACGTAATGGCGGCTTCTGCGGTAACAACATTGCCGCTTTCGTCCAATACCGCCGGGGACAGCACCCATTTTAAGGACTTAAACTCCATCCCGGCCGTCATCCAGCCGAAAATGGGCATAATGATGTCGTTGACCAGGGATGTGGTGATTTTGCCGAAGGCGTTACCGATAACAACGCCGACGGCCAGGCTGATGACATTCCCTTTAAAGGCAAATTCCTTAAATTCCTTCCAGATTTTCATATTCCAGTCCTTTCCCGTAAATATAAATTGACGCTATGCAAACTCTATAAAGCTTACGCCTGTCATATATTTTCGCCCTCATTTTCACATTGCGCACGCCACCTATACAACCAATCAAGTTGATTGTCCATGTCTGTATTATCAAAACAATCCAGTCCAAATAATTCCATAACCGTAGCTTGGGTGGAAAAGTGCTGGACGGCAATCAATGCATGAAAGGCGTCTGCTTCCGCTTGACTAAGGGCACTATATTTTCGGTACTCCGGCATAAGCCTTGAGAGCACAATATTGGATCTTTCAAAATTTCGTTCCGCAAATTCGAAATAATTTGTCATGTCACAGATCAAGGTAAGATCGTACATCGGAAACCCCTGGCAGGATGTATCGAAATCATGGATATACAGTTTGCCCCGGATATGTTCCTACCTTAGCCAATAAAGAATTCATTTCACTATTTGTAAATGCCAGTTTTGCATCCCCTGTTTCTCCTATTACAATACTCTTATTGGTAGAAGTATTTGTTAGAGTTACAA
>DVOW01000052.1 GCA_018713335.1 Candidatus Merdivicinus intestinigallinarum
CTGGCGGCTGGCAAGACAGCGAAGTCGATTTTGATTAGCTGCGGAGCCAGGCTTGCGCCTTTTGATATTGCGGAAGTCCGGGAGATCACCATGTATGACGAGCTGGAGCTGGATTTGGTCGGGGACCGGAAAACAGCCCTGTTCTTTATCATTTCCGATACGGACGCCACATTCAACTTCCTGGTGAGCATGGCCTATACGCAGCTTTTCAACCTGCTTTGTGAAAGAGCGGATGATAAGTATGGAGGCCGGCTGCCGGTGCATGTGCGCTGCCTGATTGACGAGGCGGCTAACATTGGGCAGATTCCGAACCTCGAAAAACTCATGGCAACGATCAGGTCCAGAGAGATTTCGGCCTGCCTGGTGCTGCAGGCGCAGAGCCAGTTGAAAGCACTGTATAAGGATAACATGGACACCATTATCGGCAACTGTGATTCCAGCTTATTCCTGGGAGGAAAGGAAGAAACCACCCTAAAAAGCTGGAGCGCCCTGCTGGGGAAAGAAACCATTGATATGTATAACACCAGCGTCACGAAGGGCACGCAGGAATCTCACGGCCAGAACTTTCAAAAGCTGGGCAAGGATCTGATGTCTATGGACGAGCTTGCCGTGATGGACGGCGGGAAGTGTCTGCTGCAGGTGCGCGGCGTCCGGCCCTTCCTGTCCAAAAAATATGATATTACCCAGCACCCCAATTATAAGTACCTTTCGGATTTCAACCCGAAGAACACTTTCGATATAGAGAAATACCTGTCTACCCGCTTGCGGGTGAGGCCGGACGACCTGTTCCTCAATTATGAGATCAGCCCGTCCGAGCTGGCGGAAGAATCCGCAGACGATACCGAATAGGCCCGCCGATCTGCAAGTTTCCCATTCTTTTCGGCGGGCCTTGTTTTTTTATGCCCATTTTAAGGAGGTGCCTATTGGTAAGGAGCCGTGATTCTCCTGAATTTACTCACAGTCCGCAGGATATACGCCTGCGTTCGCCGCCCGCTGTTTGTTCTCTTTTCAAGCAGCGGGCGGCTTTTTTCGTTTCAGGCCAAAAACGGCCACAACATTATTTTTCATTTGATAAGGAGGTAATTACCCTAATATGAGTTTTTTCACTTCTGCTATTGATACCCTGCAGATTTTGGTTGTCGCGCTGGGCGCCGGTTTGGGCGCGTGGGGCGTCATCAATCTTCTGGAAGGATATGGAAATGACAATCCCGGCGCCAAAAGCCAGGGTATGAAACAGCTCATGGCTGGCGGCGGTATCGCGGTGGTAGGGATGACACTGATTCCGCTTCTGTCGGGCTTGTTCTAATCGTCCATGGACTGGTTATTTGGCTGGATAACAGACTGGATAAAACAGGGCTTAATCGACGCCATCACAGGACAATTTACAGGAATCTTTGAATCGGTCAACAACCAAGTAACCGATGTGGCCGCGCAGGTAGGCCAGACGCCCCAGGGCTGGAATGGCGGTGTTTTCAGTATGATCCAGACGCTATCGGAAACGGTAGTGCTGCCCATTGCCGGTATGATCTTAACTTTCGTGCTGGTGTATGAGCTGATCCAGATGATTCTTGAGAAAAACAACATGCACGAATTTGACACCTTCAACATCTTTAAGTGGGTGTTCAAGACCTTCGTTGCCACCTATCTGCTCACCAACTGTTTTACGATTGTGATGGCCGTATTCGATGTGGCGCAGACGGTTGTGGCGAACAGCGCGGGGATCATCAACGGAAATCTGGATGTGGCCGCGTCCATGGCCGACCTGGAAACACAGCTTCAAGCCATGGGTATCTGGGAGCTGATCGGCCTATGGCTGGAAACCAATATCATCAATCTGTGCATGTGGATTTTGTCTATCGTGATTTTTGTGATCGTTTACGGAAGAATGATAGAAATTTATTTGACCGTGAGCATTGCGCCGATTCCTTTTTCCACACTTGCCAACCGCGAATGGGGCGCGATGGGGACCAATTACCTGCGCTCCCTGTTCGCCCTTGGCTTCCAGGGATTCCTTATCCTGATCTGTGTTGCGATTTACGCGGTGCTGGTCCAATCCATCCCATCTTCCAGCAGCGTACACGCCGCAATCTGGGGCACAGCAGGCTATACGGTGCTGCTGGCCTTTGCCCTGTTTAAGACAGGTTCGCTATCCAAATCTATTTTCAATGCACACTGACGTATGTTTTAAAAAGTAAAGGAGACATTTTATGAGTAATAACAATACTGCTGCAAATCCCACTGTCCCGGAAACAAACGGGGACCTGCCTTTCAAGCTGGATGTGCGTGTCCGGCCTATCGCTCCTATGGGAAACCTGCTGGCCTACGCCAACGTCACCATCGGGGGCTGTTTTAAGATCGACGGCTTTCGGATCTGTTCCGGCGAAAAGGGGCTGTATGTCAATATGCCCTCCACCCAGGACAACAAAGGGAACTGGAGGGATGTCTGCTGGCCGGTGACGGCGGATTTTCGCCGCCAGCTCAATGAGGCGCTGATTGAAGGATACGGCGCGGCTATTGAAAACCTGCAGGCGACTTTGGAGGCTACGAAAGGCGCCGCGGAAAAGCCTTCGCTGACCGGGGCGCTGAAAGAGAACGCCGGTAAAGTGAAAAGCCAGCCGGTAAAGGCAGCCGCCGCCAAAGACGGTCCCTCCCGCTGATGCCGGAGACTAAAAAATACGGGATCATCTATGCGGACCCTCCCTGGCGTTACGATATGAAGCGGGGCCACGGGGTTGCAGAAAACCACTATCCCACAATGAGTATTGAAGAAATCTGCGCGCTTCCGGTTGCGGACCTTGCGGCCAAGGACAGCGCGCTTTTTCTTTGGGGTACATTTCCCCAGCTTAAAGAAGCGTTCCGTGTCATAGACGCCTGGGGATTCCAGTATAAAACGCTGGCCTTCCTGTGGCTGAAACAAAACCGCAAAGCGGACACCTGGTTTTACGGCATGGGGTTCTGGACGCGCTCTAACGCGGAAGTGTGCCTTCTGGCTACCCGCGGCCATCCGAAACGGCAGAGCGCCGGAATCCATCAGTTTGTCATTTCCCATATCGAGCAGCACAGCAAAAAGCCGGATATTGTGCGGGAGAAGATCGTTAAGCTGATGGGCGACCAGCCCAGGGTAGAGCTTTTTGCCCGTCAGAAAACGCCGGGATGGGATGTCTGGGGCAATGAGGTCGATTGCACCATCACCCTCCCGGAGAGAAAGGAGGAAATTTGAGTTTGGAACAGGAAGCGAAACGGTTGCTGATGGAGCGCTTGGATGACTGCCTGAAAGTCCATGCGGATTTGCTGGACTCACAGGACATTGGCAGTATTTATGAGCTGCAGGATCTCGCCCAGCTTCATTACTATTTGAAAGTGGAACATCCTTTTACCCCGGCAGAGGTGGAAGCTCTGCTGTCGTTTCAGGACCCGTTGGAAGTTGCCCGCTGGTGCAAAGAGGAAAACACCCATACCCACAGCTTTCCTATTTGCGAACTGTTGGAGAAAATCGGCGCATACCATAAATTTGACCGGTTTCCTCCGGCCCAGGCAGATCCAAGAACAGAACTGATAAAACGCCTGGGCCAGAATTATTTTGCCTACATGGAAAAGCTGGATTCTCTCAGTACGGGCGCGCTGGTCGCAAACGCGAGGGAAATTGCGACTGTCCAGGAAGTTTATACCTATCTGGCCGAACACTATACCTTTCAGCCGGGAGAAGCCGAACTGCTGCTCCGGCTGGATGACCCTTTGGGCTATATATCCGGCAGATGGCCCCAAAATGTCTACGATACCTTTCCTGTGGAAGATAAAGTTGCGGAAGATATTTGGGAACTATCACAGGAGGCGGAACCTTTGCAGCTCCAGGAGAGCGGTTCCGTGAAAGACCGGCTGCAAAAGGCTATTGAACAGAGTTCACGCATGGGTGATCCTGATAAAAAGCCGCACCACGAGAAAGAGCGGTAAAGCGCAAAATATGGATTGTTCCTGCCCTTTTTTACAGCGGCAGGCGTTTGAAGGAAAGAAGGTGATTTTTTGCCCTATGTACCGGTTCCAAAGGATTTGACGAAGGTTAAGACCAAAGTTGCCTTTAATCTGACGAAAAGGCAGCTTATTTTTTTCAGCATTGCCGGGGCGGTTGGTCTGCCGGTGTATTTTCTCACCCGCACGGCGATTGGGAATACCGCTTCGGTGCTTTTGATGATCGGGCTGATGATGCCCTTTTTCTTTATGGCAATGTATGAGCGTGACGGCCAGCCCGCGGAGAAGATTCTGAAAAATATGATCCGTCACCGCCTGTGGCCGGAAACGCGCCCATACAAGACCCGGAACTTTTATAAAATCATGTCGAAGAAGGAGGAAATAAGTATTGCCAAAAACCAAACAGCAGGAAGCGCAGGAAAAGCGCCTGCAGGCAAACATCCAGCAGGCGCGAAAAAACCGGTCCGCAGTAAAAAAGGCCGGTAAAAAATCTGGGCCTCATGCAAAGCCGCCTGGCAAGGGCGGCTTTTTCAGCGGAGTAAAGCGGGACGCGCCGCAGACAGCCCAGCAGACGATCCCCTACCGGGAGATCTATAAGGACGGGATCTGCCGCGTCAATGATAAGCTGTACACCAAGACCATTCAGTTTTTCGATATTAACTACCAGCTTGCCCAGGCGGACGATAAGGCGCAGATTTTCGAGAATTACTGTGATTTTCTCAATTACTTTGATTCTACGATCAGCGTCCAGCTCACCTTTATCAACCAGCGGGCCAATATGCAGGACTTTTCCAAAAGCATTGCGATCCCGCCCCAGGGGGACGAGTATGACGACATCCGGCGTGAGTACGCGGAGATGCTTAAAAACCAGCTCGAAAAAGGCAACAACGGCCTTGCCAAACGCAAGTATATCACTTTTGGCATTGAGGCGGACGACCTGCGTACCGCCAAAATGCGGCTGGAGCGCGTGGAAACGGATGTGCTGAACAACTTTAAGACCCTGGGCGTCCAGGCGGTCCCGTTAAGCGGGCTGGAACGGCTGGAGCTTCTGCACAGCCAGCTCCACCCAAGCGGCCAGGAAAAATTTAAGTTTGCCTGGAGCGACCTTGCCAAAACCGGCCTTTCCACAAAGGATTTTATCGCGCCCACCAGTTTTACCTTCTCTAAGGATGGCAAGACCTTCCGCATTGGGGAGTATTCCGGCGCCATGTCCTTTTTGCAGATCTTAGCGCCGGAGCTGACGGACCGGATGCTGGCCGAATTTCTGGACCTGGACGACGCAGTGACGGTCAACCTGCATATCCAGTCCATCGACCAGGCCACAGCGATCCGCAATATCAAGCGGAAAATGAGCGACCTGCAGAAAATGAAGATTGAAGAACAGAAAAAGGCGGTGCGGGCCGGATATGATATGGACATCATTCCCACGGACCTTGCCACCTACGGGGAGGAAGCCCAAAACCTGCTTCAAGATCTGCAATCCCGGAATGAGCGTATGTTTTTGGTAACGGTGCTGGTGCAGAACATAGCCCCGAAAAGGCAAAAGCTGTTCAGTGACATTATGGCTGCCTCCGGTATTGCCCAGAAGTATAACTGCGCGCTGAAACGCCTGGACTACCAGCAGGAACAGGGCCTTATGTCCTCCCTGGCGCTGGGCCAGAACCAGATCGAGATACAGCGGGGCCTCACCACCAGCAGCACCGCTATTTTCGTACCCTTCACCACCTGCGAACTGTTCCAGGATGGGCAGGCATTGTATTACGGACTCAACGCCATTTCCTCAAACCTGATTATGGCGAACCGCAAGCTGCTGAAAAACCCCAATGGCTTGTTTCTTGGCACTCCCGGCAGCGGCAAATCATTCAGCGCCAAGCGCGAGATCGTCAACGTGTTCCTGCTGACGGATGATTCCATTATTATCGCGGACCCGGAAAATGAATATGGCCCGCTGGTAAAACGCTTTGGGAAACAGGGGCAGGTCATTGACCTTTCGCCCACTTCCTCCAACTATATCAATCCGCTGGACATTAACCTGGATTACAGCGATGACGAGAACCCCATTACATTAAAGAGCGATTTTGTCCTCTCTTTGTGTGACCTGATTATCGGCGGCAAGGATGGGCTTACCCCTATCGAGAAAACTATCATTGACCGCTGCACCCGCCTGGTGTACCGGGATTACCTGCAGGACCCCCGCCCGGAGAATATGCCAATCCTGGGGGACCTGTATGAGCTGCTTCGCAAACAGAGCGAGCCGGAGGCCCAGAATATCGCTACTGCCCTTGAAATCTATGTCAACGGCAGCTTAAATGTGTTTAATCATAGGAGCAACATCGACATGGACAGCCACCGCGTCCTGTGCTTCCAGCTTAAATCCCTGGGCAAAGCCTTGAAAGAGATCGGGCTTCTTATCATGCAGGACGCTGTGTGGAACCGCGTTACCGCCAACCGGGAGAAGCATAAAACGACCTGGTTCTATATTGATGAATTTCATCTCCTGCTCAAAGGCCAGACCGGTGCTTTTTCTGTTGAGATCTGGAAGCGTTTCAGAAAATGGGGCGGGATTCCGAGCGGCCTGACACAAAATGTGAAGGACCTGCTGGCCTCCCGTGAGATCGAGAACATCTTTGAAAACTCGGATTTCATCTACATGCTGAACCAGGCCCAGGGCGACAGGCAGATTCTGGCGAAACAGCTTGGGATCAGCCCGACGCAGCTTTCCTATGTGACCCACAGCGGCCCCGGCGAGGGTCTTTTGTTTTTCGGAAATGTGATTATCCCCTTTGTCGATCACTTCCCGAAGGACACCAGCCTGTATCAGATCATGACGACCCGCCCGGAGGAAGTCGCGGAGGCCGGGACGTGATAACCTTCTTCACCGCCTGGCGTATGGGAGGTGATGCAGTTGCCAAGGGATGAAGAATTTAGGGCAAAGGAAAAGAAATTCCACAAAATGACCCGTGACGGGCTGGTGGAACGGGGCGCTGCTTCCGGCGAGGAAACCCGTATCAGCGGCCGGGAGCAGGATTTTGATCTGCGGCAGGCAAGGGATTCTCCTGACTCTTTGGAGGACCTTTCAGCCAAAGCCCGCCACACCCGGCAGCAAAGGCCGAAAGACGGAGACACCCCGCAGGCGGAGCCGGTGGAAAATGAGGATGCTTCCCCTTTGGAGGATTCGCGGCCACAGTCCCGTGAGGATGCCCCGCGGGAGGAACCACGGGAAAAGCCCGGCAGTCGGCATACCCGTTATCAGCAGAAGTTTTCCGAGTCCAGCAGCGCCAGTGAAGCAGCCGCCGAGCAGCCCCGCACCTCGAAACTTCAATTTGCCGAGGATGAACTGCCGCCGGATGCCCCCGGCAAAAAGCTGGTGAAGGCCCGGCAGAAGGCGGAACGGACCGCCCGGAAGCTGGAACAGGCCGAAGGCAATCTTCCGGCCAGACGGAAACTGCGGCTGGAGGTGGAGCCGGACGCTGCCACCGGCAACGCCAAACGGCGCTTAAAATTTGAAAAAGAGGTGATTTCCCAACAGGAACACATAAAAGGCGCCAAGCCTCTGCGCCCGGTAAAAAAAGGCGCAAACGCGGCCATTGGATATGCCCACAAGAAGATCTATGAGAATGAGCATGAAAACGTGGGCATTGAGGCGGCCCACCGCACAGAGCTGGTGGCGGAGGGAGGGCTTCGCGCCCTGAACCACCGCCGGAAAACTGCCCCTTACCGCAAAGTGGCCCGGCTGCAGAAAAAGACGGTGAAAACCCGCGCAAGGGCGGCTTACCAGCAGGCCCTTCACGACAACCCCAAGCTGCAGAGCAATGTGTTTTCCCGCATGTGGCAGAAGCACCGCTTAAAAAGGGAGTACGCCAAGGCCGCCAGGACCGCCCGGCGCACCGGGCAGGCTGCCGGGAAAACGGCCGCTGTCACGAAAAAAGCCGGAGGTGCGGTTGGGCGTTTTGCCAGCCGCCACCCAGCCCTTTGCCTGATGGCGGCGCTCCTGTTTTTGATCGTTGTCCTGATTTTTTCCCTTTTTTCTTCCTGTTCCAGCATAGGGACAGGCGGTGCCGGCGCGATTGCGGCGTCCAGCTATACCGCGGAAGATCAGGACATCAACAATGCCGAGCTGGTTTATACGGAGTGGGAAACCGACCTGCAGATGCAGATTGACAATGCCGAAGCGGACCACCCCGGCTACGATGAATACCGTTACCATGTGGGCAATATCGGGCACAACCCCTTTGAGCTGATGGGATTCCTTACCGCGTCCTATCAAGCCTTCCAGTATGAGGATGTTGAGGTGGTGCTGCAGGAACTTTTTGCCGAGCAGTATTCCCTCGAATTTGTGGAGGAAGTGGAGTCCCGCACCCGCACGGAAACCCGGACGGACCCCAGTACCGGCGAGACTTATGAGGTAGAAGTGACCTACGAGTGGCGGATTCTCAATGTCAACCTGACGGCCAAATCCTTTACGGATGTGATCGCCGCCCGTATGGACACGGAACAGGCCCAGCTTTTTAATATCCTGATGATGACGAAGGGCAACCGCCAGTATGTCTCCAACGTGTTTGGCGATACCAACTGGCTCCCTTATGTCACAAGCTACTATGGCTACCGCGTCCACCCCATCAGCGGAGAAAAGAACTATCATAAGGCGGTGGATATTGGGATGCCCCAGGGCACGGAGATTTTGGCCGGGCATGACGGCGTGGTAACGCAGGCCGGGGAAGCAGGCAGCTACGGGCTGATCGTGGTGCTGGAGGGCGACATGGAGGACGGAAGGACCCTTACCACAAAATACGCCCACTGCTCCGAGCTGCTGGTATCTGCCGGGCAGGAAGTCAAACAGGGGGATGTCATTGCCAAAGTGGGCAGCACCGGTGATTCCACCGGGCCGCACCTTCACCTGGAGGTGTTGGTGGATGGGCAGTACCTTAATCCCCTGTATTTTGCCGATACCGGCGACCATACCGGAACCAGCCTGATCCCTGGAAGCGTGGGCGGGCCGGAAATCCCCGCATATCCCGGCGCTCCTATGGGCGATGGCGATTATGCGGCGCTGATTACGGAGGCGCAGAAACATCTCGGAAAGCCTTATGTGTTCGGCGCTTCGGGGCCAAACAGCTTTGATTGCAGCGGCTTTGTTTCCTATGTCCTCAATCAGAGCGGTGTTGCCAGTGTGGGACGCTCCACAGCCCAGGGGCTTTTTAACATGAGTACCCCTGTTTCCAGAGAAAACGCCCAGCCGGGAGATCTGATCTTCTTCACCGGCACCTACTCGGCGGGTACGCCTGTAACCCATGTAGGTATCTATATCGGCAACGGGCAGATGATCCATGCCGGGGACCCGGTACAGTATGCCAATATCAATACGTCCTACTGGACCGAACATTTTTACGCATTTGGGCGTATCTCAACCAATTAAAGATCGGAGGTAATAAATTGAATCCCAAAATTGACAAACTCGCAAGGGATATAGAAAAAACGGAAAAGAAAATCGCAGACCTGCAAAAAAAGCTGGAGCTTTTCAAAGAGGAAAAGACCCGGCTGGAGAACGAGGATTACGGCGATATTGGCCGTGATTTCCACCTCACCCCGAAGGAGCTGGCAGAATTTTTGAAAGCGTACAGGGCTGGCACCCTCACGATCCCGGAGGCTGCCCCGCCTGCGGGAGAACAGGAGGCCGGCCATGAAGAATAACGTGAGGAATGTTTTAGCGGCGCTTGTGCTTTGCATGAGCGCCATTGCTTTGCCCGTCACCGCTTACGCTTCCACGGGCAGCGATACCACGCCGCCCACTCTTTCCGCTACATTAAATAACGACAAACTGGCGGTGGAGGCCAGCGATGATATGTCCGGCGTGGAGGCGGTGTATGTGGATGACACCCGTATCAACAGCCTTGTCAACGGCAAGGGGACCGTGGCCTTGAAGGATTACGCCGGGGACGGCAAGGAAGTGACGGTTTACGCGGTGGACTATTCCGGCAACCGCTCCAAAGAGGTAAAGCTGGTTAACCCTTATTATGAGGAACCGGCGCAGACCCAGGCGGCTTCCTCTGCCGCGCCCCAATCTTCCAGTGGGGAAACACAGGCTGCGCCTTCCCAAACGCCCGCGCCTTCTCCTTCATCAAACAATGCTTCCGGCAATTCGGAAAGCAGCCAGGCCGCCGAGACCCCTTCGGCCTCCCAGGAAGAAACAGGGGCTTCTTCTGAAAGCTCTGATACGGAGGACGAAACGGAATCGGCTGTGCCGGAAGGGGTATTTACCCCGGAAGGCACCGGCACGGTCCTGGACTCAGCCACCGGGCAGGAAGATGATAAGCAGTTTTATACCATCACCACCGCGGACGGAAATGTGTTTTACCTTATCATTGACGGGAAGCGGGATTCGGAAAACGTCTACTTCCTGAATGGCGTTACGGAGGAAGATCTGCTCTCCCTGGCCCAACAGGATAATGGCAGCGAAAGCGCCATTGAGGTTGTCACCTGCAACTGTACGGAAAAATGCGAGGCGGGCGCGGTGAATACCGATTGCCCGGTCTGCAAAAATGACCTGAACGGCTGCCTGGGGAAAGTAACGGAAGAACCGGCGCCGGAGGAAACCGAGCAGCCGGAAGCCGAGACGGAGAAATCCGGCGGCAATAGCGGCATGATTATCTTCCTGGTGATCGCTCTTGCGGCCGCTGGCGGGCTGGGCTATTACTTCAAGATCGTACGCCCGAAACAGCAGGCGGCTATGGACGAGGACGAGTTTGAGGATGACGGTTACGGTGAAGATTATGAGCAGGATTTGGCGTACAGCGATGAGTCCTCTTATGACGAGGACGAAGAACCCACAAAGGACGGCAGATAACGCCGTCCTTTCCGTTTCCCAAACAAATTTTATGAAAGTGAGGATTACAGCTTGAATACAAAATCTATGCGCGGCCATGGCCTTTCCCGGCTTCTGGCCGGTTTTCTTTGTCTGCTGCTTTTGGTAGGGATCTTTCCCGTCAGTGCGTTTGCGGCTTCGGAAGGCCAGCAGGCCAGCTCCGCTTATGGCGATACGGTCATCGGCTCTGACGGCCAGCCCTATTATTCCCCTTCGGGCTATTACACGATGACCTACCATGATGACGGTTCCACTTCCTATTCGTATCACGGCGGGAATGTGGCCTACCGTCATTTCGTGCTGAACACGGATGGCGGCGGCTTCCGCTGGGTGTACTGCATTGAGAGCGGTATCCGTTTTGGCGATTCAGACGATGGCTATTATTCCGAGCAGACGGACAACAGCCAGTATTTCAACCAGTTGCCGGAGGCTTCCCGGCGCGGGATCATGCTGGCTTCCCTGTATGGCTGGCAGCCTGGGGCTTCCCTCCCTATGGCCGGTATCAACGCTGATGACTGGTACATGGCGGCGCAGTGTATCATTTGGGAATACCAGCAGCAGCTCCGCAGCGACGCCACCAGCCGCCACGACAATGGAAGTGTCACGGAAAATACCTTCTTCCGCATTGTGCAGGGACGGCCAGCCGAACAGGTTTATTATTGGATTCTGGAGCAGATCGCTTCCCATTCCATCATTCCTTCTTTTGCCGGGGCAACTGCGGAAAGCGCCCCGGTGCATGAACTGAAATGGGATTCCAACGCAAAGGTTTATACCCTGACGCTGACCGATACCAACAACTTAAATATCGACCTGGAGGCCCTTACTGCAAGCGGGATCTCCGTGACCCGCAGCGGTAACAGCTACACCTTTACCAGCAAGGAAATGCTGGAATCCTCGGTGGCGCTTCAATTCCGCAAAAATGTGCCTATCGGCGAGGCCATGCTGATCTGGGGGCGCGAGGGCTGGCAGACCATGATGACGGGCGCCAAAGACCCCGTTTCCTTCTATATGCAGATCAAGACGGAAACCTATGGCAAGGCAAAGATCGTAAAGACCAGCGAGGACGGTATTGTTGAGGGGATTCCCTTTACCATCAGCGGCAACGGCATGGAGGAATCGGTTGTTACCGGCGCGGACGGCATGGTGTCCCTGGATCTTCTGCCGGGCACTTATCTTGTGACAGAGCAGCCCATTGACCGCTATGTAACGCCTGCTTCGCAGTATATCACCATCGAGAGCGGCCAGACTGCCAGCGTCCAGTTTTCCAATATCCTGAAGAAATTCCGTGTGGAAGGCCATAAGGTGGACGCAGAAACCGGCGAAGCCCAGGGTGACGCTTCCCTGGCGGGGGCTGTCTATGGCCTGTATAAAGGCGGGGAGCTTGTAGATACCTTCACCACCGGGCCGGACGGCAGCTTTGTCACCGGCTACTATCCTTGCGGGGATGACTGGACCTTGCAGGAGATTTCCCCAAGCCCCGGCTACCTGCTGGATGAAACGGTGCATGAGGTGGGCGCTTCTCCTTCCCTTTATGAAATTGAGCTGAATACCACGGAAAATACACTGTCGGAAACGGTGATCCGCGGCAATATCCAGCTTGTGAAACATACCGATGACCCGGACCCGGATGTATCGGACGAGGAACACAGCGACGATGCCAATGCCGGTATGGTGGAAAAGCCGGAGGAAGGCGCTGTTTTTGAGGTTTACCTGACAAGCGCGGGCAGCTATGAAAATTCCAAAGAAAGCGAGCGGGACATCCTGACAACGGATGCGGACGGTTTTGCTGCCTCCAAAGATATGCCTTATGGCCGCTATACCGTCCACCAGACCGCGGGCGAGGACGATAAAGCCTTTGTGCCGGATTTCACGGTATTTATCAGTGAGAACGGAAAGACCTACTCCTATATCCTGAACAATGACGCCATCACTGCAAGGGTGCGTGTGGAAAAACGGGATGCGGAAACCGGGGAGATCATTCCTATGGCCGGTACGGGCTTCCGTATTAAGGACCTTACCACCGGCGAATTTATCAGCCAGGAAATCTACTATCCCAACCCTGAAACCATTGACGTATTTTACACTTCGGACGAAGGCTGGCTGATGCTGCCGGAGCCGCTGCCCGCCCACGAATTTGAACTTTACGAAGTAACAGCCCCGGAAGGGTATGTCCTTTCTGACGAGCCGGTGCCTTTCACAGTGGATGGTTCCGAGGCGGTCGTTACCGTCGTGCAGTACAACCAGCCGCAGAAAGCCCAGCTTACCATCAGCAAATCCGGCGAGGCTTTTGCCAGCGTGCAGGAAAACGATGGCTTCTATCAGCCGGTTTATGAGGTAGTTGGACAGCCTGGAGCTGTGTATGACCTGATTGCCGATGAAGATATTTATACCGGCGACGGCACGCTGCGGGTGGCAAAAGATACGGTAGTCGCTACCCTTACCACTGGGGAGGACGGAACGGCGGTCAGCGAACCGCAATACCTGGGCCGCTACCGTCTGGAGGAACGCCAGGCGCCGGAGGGCATGGTGCTGGACCCCACGCCGGTCTATACCGAGCTTACCTATGCCGGTCAGGAGGTAGAGATCACCCAGGCGGCCATCGGGCTTTATGATGAACGCCAGAAGGTGGAGATCGACCTTCTGAAATCTCTGGAAACAGACGAAACCTTTGGCATTGGTCTTGGCGAGGAATACAAGGATATTTCCTTTGGTCTGTACGCATCGGAGGATCTGACTGCCCTGGATGGCAGCGTGATTCCCGCAGGCGGGCTTCTGGAAGTCGTGGCGGTTGCACCGGTAGAGGACGCGCCCGGCCAGTATTCGGCTGCCTTTGCCTCCGATTTGCCTTTTGGCAGCTTCTATGTCCAGGAGCGTACCACCAATGAGGCGTTCGTACTTTCCGGCCAGCAGTACCCGGTAGTTTTTGCGTATGCCGGGCAGGAAACCGCTCTGGTGACGATTGCGGTCAATGACGGCGAGGCCATTTCCAACGAGATGATCCGCGGGCGCATTGACGGCGTGAAATACGGCGAGGACCCCGAAGGCGGTGAGGACCTTACCCTGGAGGGCGCGCTGATCGGCCTGTTCGCTCCCGGCACGGAGGAATTTACCGAGGAAAATGCCCTCCTTGTGACGACTTCCGGGGAAAACGGCGCCTTCTCTTTTGAGGATGTGCCTTTCGGCCATTGGATCATCAAGGAGATTGCCAGCCCTTCGGCCCTGTACTCCATCAGCCCGGAACAGCACCATGTCTATATCGGCACCGATGGGCAGACCATTGAAATCGAGATCGACAATACCCTGATCCACGGTACGGTACAGGTTATCAAGACCGAGGCTGTGGACGAATTGAAGTCTATCCAGGAGGACGAGGAAAACAGTTCTGAAAGTGAGGCTGGCGAGACGGAAGAAAGCGCCGATGATGATACCGGCGAGGACACTGCGGACAATCCATTCCTCCACCGGCTGCCCGGCGCTGTCTTTGAGCTTTATGAGGACACCAACGGCGATAAGGCATTTGATGAAGGCGACGCCCTGATCGGGGAGCTGACGGAAACCGATGAAGGGTTCCATGAAATGAGCGGCCTCTTGGCAAAGGGCTATTTTGTCAAAGAGAAAACTGCCCCGGAAGGCCACAAGCTGGACCCCAATGCCTACTATTTTGAAATCACCACGGACGGGCAGGTTGTCGTTGTGGAAAATGGTGAGGCTGGCCGCGGCTTTGTGAATGAGGCTTACCGCGGCAATCTGAAAATCACAAAAGATTCCAGCGATGGCCGCAAGGACGGCTTTGCCTTTGAGGTGAAAAGTGAGGATGGCACCTATTGCGAGACTTTCACAAGCCCGGAGGATGGTATTATCCTGATCGAAGGGCTGCGCGTGGGCAAATACACTGTGACCGAGGTTAAGAATAAGGCCAGCGAGGACTATATTATCCCGGATGGCGCCACGGTGGAGATCAAGGCCGATGAAACCGCCGAAGTGAGCTTCTTCAATGAAAAGCCGGAGGAAGAAACCCCGGAAACGCCTGATACGCCAGATACCCCGAATAACCCGACAACGCCTTCCAATCCTTCTAGGCCGGTCCCGCAGACAGGCGATGATTATAACCTGTATATCTGGATTGGCGTGCTGGGCGCGGCGGTGATCGGCAGCGGTGTTGCCCTTTTCCTGTGCGTTTACAAGAAAAAGGGACAGAAAGCCAGCCCCGGACGCCGCAAAGCGGCAACCGGCGTGCTTCTGATCTGCATTGCTATGGCGGTAGGCAGCGGCTTTATGCTGGCGCGGGAGATCGGCCAGTACAAGGAAAGCGCCGATACTTATGCCGGGCTTTCGGAATATGTCACCCCGGCTGAAACGGACGGGGAAAATGGGAACGCGGAGGCGCCGGAGGAAACCGGCGCTTCCTCCATTTCTCTGCCCACGGTAGACTTTGAAAGTCTGCTGGCCCAGGGGCCGGATGTCAAGGCATGGCTGGAGCTTCCCGGCACGGTCATTCAGTACCCGGTGGCCCAGGGCGAGGATAACAGCTACTACCTGAAACACTTGTATGACGGTACGGCAAACAAGGTGGGCTGCCTGTTCATCGACTATGAAAACGCGGAGGATTTTTCCGACAACAACACGATCATCTATGGGCACAACATGCGGGACGGCTCCATGTTCTCCACGCTGGTGGAATACAAAGCGCAGGCTTACTATGATGAACACCCGGAAATGTACCTGGTAACGCCGGAGGGCGGCTATGTGGTTGAGGTGTTTTCCGCATTTGTGGCAAGCCCGGAGGAATCCGGCAGCGAAACTTCTCCCTGGGCGCTAGAATGGAAAGACAGCGGCGCATATACGACCTGGCTTTCCGCGATGCAGGAGCGTTCTGTGATCGAAACGGGCGTTTCCGTCACTTCCAGCGACAAGGTGCTGACCCTTTCCACCTGTACCAATGGTGGCGCTGACCGCTTTATCGTCATGGGCAGGCTGGTAGCTGTAACTGAATAACAGATTTTAAGAAGATGGCGCGGGACGACGGTTGCTCCCGCGCCCATCTCTATATATGGAGGATTTGCAATGGTAAATAACATTGTTCCCATTCCCGGATATGTCCATCTCTACCGCTCCATGCTGCGGTTTTACGATATGCCCAGCGCGGAGCTGAAAGAAATGCTCTATCTTTTGAATACAGCCAACCTGGACAGCTACGGCTTCCACCACCCGGAGGCGCATGTGGTCGAGAGCGGCCCGGTGGCTTTCTGCGGCTGGCTGGATCATCGGTATGCCCGCCCTTACCGGACGGAAGTGCAGCTTTATAAATCCTTGCTGGCCCTGAAACGCAGCATTGACCGGGATTGTATTGTCACCTCCCAGCGGGAGGCCCTTCAAATGCTCCGGTGCGTGATCTCCAACCTGGAATACCGGTTCTATAAAGCCTACAACATGGAATTCGAGGATAAGCGCACGGTGTATTCCGAGTGCGCCTTCCGGCTGATCCCACGGGAGGACGAACCCAGCGTGTGCCTGATGCACGATTGGATTTATCTTCCTACGGCGTAAAGTGGGGTGAGTTATGACACAAAAAGAATTTCAGGCTGTTTTCCGGGAACAGGTACGGCAGTGTGAAGGGCTTCTGATTCAGAAGGCCAAAGAATATACCGGCGACAACCCGGACCGGCTCAGCGCCTTCAAAGCGGCGGCTGCGATCCAGGACAGCACCCCGCAGCGTGCGTTGGCCGGGATGATGGCAAAGCACATCATCTCCATTTATGATATGTGCTTTACGGACCGGAAAACTTTTGAGCTGGCTGTCTGGGAGGAAAAGATCACCGACAGCCTCAACTATCTGTTTTTACTAAAAGCTGTGATAAAGGAGGAATTGGAACATCAATCAGATTGAAACTAAAATTTTGAACTGCACCGCAGTACAGGAGGCCGAGAAAAACATGGTGTTTGCGGCGAGGCTCACCCAGCGGGGCCATGCGATCCATTCCATGGATGACCTTATGGCCCTTTATGAGAAAGCCTATACTGCCGATACGGTCAAACGGATCGCCTCTCTGCCGCACCCCGCCGTACAGAAGTTTTCGGTTATCACGGTGGCGGTTGTGGGAGCCAGCAGGCGTTTCCTGGCGCAGATCACCCGGCACCAAAACGAGGTCAAGTTTATCAGCGCCTCTTTGCAGTACAGTAATTATGCGGGGCAGGCTGATTTTGTGGTGCCTTATGAGATCCTGACGGCCAGCCAGTGGGTGCATGACTTCTACCTGAAAAAGTGCCGGGCTACCATGGAGCATTATGCGGATATAGGCGCCTGCGGAATTTCCAGGGACGCCGCGGGGTATCTTGCCCCGCAGAGCCTTCGCAACGTGCTGGTTATCAGCGCCACGCCTTATCAGTGGAAGCACATGATCGGCCAGCGGACTTGCCGCCGCAATACGGATGAAACACGCTTTGTCCTGCTGAAGATATGGGCGGACCTGTATGCGCTGGACCCGGAACTGTTCAGCCCGGAGCTTACCGGCCCCTTCTGCCAGCGGGAGGGCTGTCGGGAAAAAGATATGTCCTGCGGCTGCCCGTGTGAGAAAGGGGCGCTGCCTCTTGCCCTGCTGCGCCAGGACTATCCCGCAGCACTGGAAGGAGGCGGCCAGTGAAAATCAAGATCATTGATTTTGGTCTGCCGGAGAACCACCGTCCCCTTCGCTCCCACGCCAATGACGCCGGGGCGGATGTCTATATGCCTTTTGACTGTACCCTGGAGCCTGGCGGGATTGCAAAAATCCCGCTGGGCTTTGGCCTGGAGGTGCCGGATGGTTATGCCGCCTATGTATTCCCCAGGAGCAGCCTGGCGGCAAAAGGGGTGGTCTGCGAGCTGCCCCCTGTGGATTCCGGCTACCGAGGCGAGATCCACGCCATTGCCAGCAATGTGGGAAATGAGGCTCAAATACTTGCGAAAGATTCCCGGATCGGGCAGCTTATCATCATGCCTGTGGTAATCGCGGACTTTGTGAATGACATGGGTGGACAACGCGGCGCGGGCGCTTTTGGCAGTACGGGAAAATAACTTTTTGGCTTAATGTAAACATTTTTGGTGAGTAACTTAAAGACAAAGCGCAGATACTATACAGATGTAACTAATCTTATATAATATTGGTTACATCCGGGAGCAAAATACGATTTCAAGTTGTTTTATACCTTGTAATCTTGAAGCCTAAAATAGAAAGTGGCCAGCCTCTCTTATATGTGACTGACCACTTCTATTTTTTGCTATTCAGTTCTTTCATAATACCGAGGATGTAGGACATCGCTTTGGAATCCAGCTTCTTTGCCTCTGCGATAAATTCGTTTAAGGCGGTAGGATTCGGATTGCCTTCATCGAAGAATTCCTGCGGTGTCACGCCCAGGTATTCACAAATATAAAAGAAGGACTGCATAGAAGGAAGCGTTTTCTTATTCTCTACGTTGTTGATATAGTTGTTGGCCTGCCCAAGCGACAGCGACATATCCCGTGCGGAAACACCCTTCTGCATCCTCAATTTTGCCAGCCTTTCCGGGACAAAATCTTCGTACACCATAGTCACCTCCCATTCCATAATAGATTGTACCTTACAGGCTGGCTCTATTCGCTAAATGGAAAGGGGTATTTGAGTTGACACGCTAAATATAACCTATTAAAATAAGAGGTATAGTAGTTTTCAACTATCATTTGAAAGGGAGGCTGCAGCATGAAAGAAAAAGTATGCGGAGTGACCGGACACCGGGAAATCCCCGCTGAATATATGGAGCAGGCAGAACAAGGTCTGCGGCGCGAAATCGAAAAAGCCATTGCGGACGGCTATACCTACTTTATTTCCGGCTTTGCTGACGGTGCAGATCAGTTATTTGCCGGGATTGTTCTGGAAAAGGCCAAAGAAAATCCGGTGCTGCGCCTGGAGGCAGCGATTCCGTACCGCAACCGCTATAAGCGGCTGATGGAGGACGAGCAGACCAGGGCCATGCTGGAGGCATGTGCGAAGGTCGAGGTTATCAGCGAAGAATGGGCTTCCAATGTCTACATGAAGCGCAACCGCTATATGGTAGGCCAGGCGGACCGGGTGATCGCTGTCTATGATGGAC
>DVOW01000008.1 GCA_018713335.1 Candidatus Merdivicinus intestinigallinarum
GCCCATTTCCTCCAGATGCAGGTCGTCGGTGCAGGTGAGCCGGGCGATCTGGGGCAGGTTGAAGGCGGACAGCCGGACGCCGACGCTGATCAAAATGGATTTTAAAGTCTTGCCGGCCCCCATCTTAAAGACATGGTACTGCTTGACGGCGATACTCTCCGGGTCCCGCATCTCCAGGCGGGCGAAGAGGATGTCTAAAGGGGATTCGTACCCTTCTTCTTCCTCCTTCACCTCGGCCGCGGCCAGCATCTCCATGACCATGCCGAAGTTCTGTTCCTCCGGCGGCGCTTCGTGTTTGAGGTACAGGACCAACGCCTGCAGCAGCGCCGTTTCGGATTTCTGCCAGAAGGGGTCGGAAGACTGCGCCCCGGGCGGGGTGGTGGATTGGATGAGGGTTTCGATAAGCCGCAGCACATCCTTGTCGTCCCGGACATAGGCCAGGGGATTGTAGCAGAAAGAGGCGTCGGGATTCAAAAGATCGAACACCCGCACCTCATAGCCGTTGGCCTTCAGCGCCCCGCCGGTTTTCCGCAGGATCTCCGACTTGGGGTCGCAGATGACCAGGGAACAGTTCCCGCAGTTTAAGGCGTTGGGGATGGCGTAGGACCGGCTCTTGCCTGCGCCGGAGCCGCCGATGACCAGCACATTGGTGTTGCGCTTGTGCTTGCGGCCGTCCAGGCCCATCTGGAAATGCTGGGTCAGGATGAGGTTTTGGCTGGGGGCCTTTTTGTCCCGGTACCGCTTGGCGGTCTGGAACACGTCCCCCCAGCAGGCAGAACCATGTTCCTGGCCCCGGCGGGTGTTTTTCCGGCTGGACGCCGCCGTCAGGGCGATGATCCCGTAGCCCAGGGTAAACAAAAGCATCCACCGGACAGAGGATCCCGTCCAGTGGATGAAGAAGGGTGTTTGGAGAGCCGCCGACAGACTGCCCAGCAGCTCCCCCAGATCGGTTCCGGGGGTCCAGCACCCGGCGGTGAGCAGCGCCAGCCACCAAACGACAGGCAGCGGCAAGAGAAATGCCCACCAGGGTGTTTGAGCGGAATTCAAAGGAGGGCAGCCTCGTTCCAAATAAGATCATTGGAAAGCATGGCATAGATCACCACATCACACCAACGTCCATCTTTCGCATGAAAATATCCATGCAGTATCCCCTCTTTGGTCATACCAATTTTTTGCATAACCCTTTCGGATGCTGAATTTTCCACACAGCACTTTGCTTGTATTCGGTGAAACCCTACCCCACCAAGTAAATATTGAATAACAGACATTGCCGCTTCTGTAGTGTAGCCTTTTCCCCAAAATGCCTTTCCAATTTTCCAATCAAGTTCACACCAACTATTGCGAGAGCTTAACTCATCGACAAATATCTCGCCAATAACTTTTCCACTTTCTTTTTCCACGATTGCCCAGTAGTAAGTTTCCAAGCTAGCGTAAGCTTCATCAGCAGTGGAAAGCCAATCATACACATCGTTCGGTGTCTGCGCTTCCTGACTGATATAGCGGTAAACTTCCGGGTCCGCAGACCAATTGCAGATGCAGCTCTCGGCATCTTCCAAACGGAATGGGCGAAGAATGAGCCGTGCTGTTTCAAGCAGCTTTGTTCCTTTATGTTCCATCCTATTTTACAACCCTTTCATTATCATAAGCTTTCTTGCTCATTATAGCACCGATATCGAAATCTTTCTACCATGTAAACGTACTTCCAGGAAGGAGCTGCGCTGTTACCGTTCCTCATGATGGGCAGCGGCAGGAGAAATGCCCACCAAGGTGTTTTGGAAGAATTCAAAGGAGGGCGTCCTCCGAGATTGCTGTGGGAACCCGCCGGTATCGGGATTTCATGAGCTTCAGGATTACCGCGTCGATGCCGTCGCTGTACCGTCCCGCCGCCAGATAGGAGCTGCGCAGGCGGTTCAACGCCCGGAGGGCCAGCGCATGTCCGGCGTCATCCAGATAGAGCTTCCGCTTGGGGGCCTGCCGCACCTGGATTTGCAGGGCGGAAGTTTCCGCTTCCCCCGCCAGATCCGCCAGCGCCTTTCCCAGCATGTTCTGTTCGATTTCCGTCATTTGAAAGAGCCGCCGTTTTTCCATACAAATCCCGCCTTTCCTTTTGACACTACCGTATCACATCCCGCCCCTCCAATCTGCCCCAAACCCGAAAACAAACGGAAAACGCACTGTTACCGTTCCTCCTGGGTTTTCTCAGGTTTCGTTTTCGGAGGCTTCTCCGGTTTTGGTTCTCCCACCGCGAACTCGTCCGGCTGGATCGTCTGATCCTGCTCCCGGAAGCTGCGCTGGATATCCCGGGCGACGGCGTATGCGCCCCGTTTGACGTCGCTCAAAAACCCCCGTTTTTCCCTGGCGTCCATTCCGGCGCAGGACTGGCACACCTTGTCAAACCGGAAAGCGGAAACATCCAGGCCGAATTTCTTCGCGGCGACATAGGCCGCGCAGTAACTCTGGGCCGCAAACGCCTGCCGGTAGTAGCCGCTGCCCACCGAGTCAAACTGGGCGTGGGCCTGCTCCCTGGCAATGGCGCAGATGGTGGCGGTTTCGTCCATGCCGTTGCGAACATAAATGGTCCGCTGTTTGGGCACATACTGCGCCTGCACGCCCTGTGGGAGCTGGTCGGAGATGACTAATGGGACCGGGCTTTGCTCCGCCATAGCCGCGATGATCTCTTCCGGCAGACGGTTCCGGGACGGGACAGGCTGGGGGCCTCTGGTCTGGGAAATGTCGTAGGCTTTGGTGATGACGTAGCCGTTCCCTCTGGAGCCGTCCTCCTTTTCATATTCCTGGTCCGCAAAGAAGGCGTACCCCTTTTCGCCGCTGCGGATGGACCGCCCCGCCTCCTTCCACTTCTCGAAGGTGCGGGGGTGGGTGATCTCCGGGTTCTGCTCATAGAGAATCAGCAGATTCCGGGTGCTCTGCGGGGTACACTGGGCCATAAAATCCAGGAAGCCTTTCAGGGAAGCATCGTCTTGAAACACCGCTTGGGCCTGGTTATCCACCTTCGCCCACAGTTCTTCGCGCTCCGCCTTTTTCAAAGCGGCGTATTCTTCCTTGGACAGCCGGTTTTCCTCCGGCTGGGGTTCCTGTTTCCTGCCAATCAGCTTGGATAAATCCATAGATTACCTCCCTATTACAATATATTTACGGGAACAGGCACGGCAGCCAGCCGTGTCTTTTTCCGCATTGTTGCTTAAGCTGTTAAAATGAGAGTGTCTTGGCCTGATGTCTACCTCCCAGGACTATAGTGTCCGAACATAAGTCAGTCAGCCAACCTCTCATTCGCAGCGTTCGATTTATGCAGATTGAGCCGCCACACCGGTGCGCCCGTGTCATCAAATAGATTGGATCGGCAATGATGAAATGGTTGGACGCCAAAGGCAAATCTATGATGAGGAGCGATTCGCATGAACAATGTGGCAGGGATTGATGTTTCCAAAGGAAAGAGCATGGTATCTGTTCTCCGTCCCTTTGGGGAAGTGGTGGCAAAGCCGTTTTCGGTTGGTCACACCGGCCGTGAACTCAAGAAGCTGGCAGACTACTTGAAAAGCCTGGACGGTGAGACGCGGGTGGTCATGGAGCATACCGGGCGGTACTATGAGCCGGTGGCCCGCTTTCTTCATGAGGAGGGCATCTTTGTCAGCGCAGTCAATCCCAAGCTCATTAAGGACTACGGGAACAACACCCTGCGCAAAGTGAAAACAGACAAGGCGGATGCCCGTAAAATTGCCCGTTATGGGCTTGACAACTGGGTAGAATTGCGCCAATATACTCCTATGGACACGATTCGGATGCAACTGAAAACGCTGAACCGGCAGCAGGGCCTGTACTCCAAGACCAAGACGATGATGAAAAACAACCTCATCGCCCTCCTTGACCAGACCTATCCCGGAGCCAACAGCCTGTTTGACAGCCCTGTCCGCGAGGATGGCAGCCAGAAGTGGGTGGATTTTGCCATGACCTTTTGGCATGTGGACTGTGTGCGGGGCATGAGCCTTGCCGCCTTTACCGAGCGTTACCGCAAGTGGTGCAAACGGCATGGCTACAACTTCAGCCAGAGCCGCGCCATTGAGATCCACTCGCAGGCTCAGGATTCCATTGCCATGTTCCCCCGGGATGCCCTGACCAAAACTATGATCCGGCAGGCCGTTGACGCGCTGAATGCTGTTTCCAAGTCTCTGGAGCAGCTCAAAGCTGAAATGCGTACTCTGGCTGCCCAGCTTCCTGAATATCCGGTCGTCATGGCCATGCACGGTGTGGGAGATTCCCTTGGCCCCCAGATCATGGCGGAACTTGGGGATGTGACCCGGTTCACTCATAGGAACGCCATTACGGCCTTTGCGGGCGTTGACCCTGGGGCTGACCAGTCCGGCACTTACGAGGCAAAGAGTACGAGGGCCTCCAAAAGCGGACCGCCGGAGCTGCGCAAAGCGCTCTTTCTGGTCATGGATTGCCTGCTGAAAACCATGCCGCAAGACGACCCCGTGTACTGTTTCATGGACAAGAAACGAGCTGAGGGTAAACCCTATCTGGTTTACATGACAGCCGGTGCCAACAAGTTCCTGCGCATCTACTATGGCCGCGTTAAGGAGTATCTGGCTTCTCTGGAAAATTCTGATTGACCACTTCTTTTCTCTTCCATTTTGATCGGCGTTTGCGCGGCGGTCTTTTTGTCATGCTCTTTTTCGCCTCCTCTGGCCTCTGCAAATTTTTCTCATTTTCCTATTGACTTTTTATTTGCAGACTCATATCCGAATCAAAGAGGGACCGGGCGTACATCTCCGCCGTTCCCCACCCGTCCATATCCGACGTAACTGCGGCAATCTGCCGCTGCAAATCCTCCACCTGCTCCTGCGCGTCAGCCAGGATGGCGCCGCAGGTGGAACGGATATACTCCGCCAGACCCTGAGCGTCCTTCCGAAGGGTTTCTATGGCCCGCTGACAGGAAACCGCGGCGGAACCGGTCCAGGCTTCGCCGCTGGCAATGCGCTGGCCGGCTTTTTGCAGATAACAGACGGCGTTGTCGCCGTTTGGGTCGCTGTTGCCGCTGCCGTCCAGATACCGGGTCAGCGCCTCCCGGGCCTCCGTCATGCTGCGCATATAGGCGATCAGCGCGTCCTTTTCTTTCAGCAGGCGGTCGTAGTCCGCATATGTGTAAGCCATGGCTGTCTCCTTTCTGCCGGTTTATTCCTTCCGTTTCATTTGTTTGATGCCCAAAAATTCGCCGTTCTGGGCCAGGATCAGCAGGTCAGGTCCAAAGGGCTCCGGATACTCCCGGCTCAAGGCCGCAGTATTCACGATCCGATGGTCCCCGGCCGCGCCGCCCGCCAGCAGGATGGGGCCTTCATGCAGGGTTTCCATCAAAATATTCTGGGTAAAATAGCTGTGCTCCACGTTGGCGGCGGTATCCGCCCCGACGATGGTAAGCCCCAGCCCCTCCCCCAGCCGGATAAACGCCTCCAGCCGGGAGGCAGTATACTGTTCTGACGCTTCCATAAAGGGAGTCAGGCCGTCCAGCAGGATGAGGATGGGAGGGAAACGCCGGGACGGGTCGTCCCGGTATGCCGCCTGACGGGCCTTCAGTTCTGCCGCCAGGGGATCCAGCGCCCGGTTCAGCTGGGCGTGGTCCCGCACGATCTCCGCACCGGCACAGGTCAAAGCCGGGGAGCATAAAAGGATCGCCGCATCCTCTGCTTCCTCCGCCTGATCGATCAGCAGCTTGAGCAGCACTTCCAGGGCGGATTCGCTGCCGCCGCTGACGAGGATGCTGGCGGTTTCCCCCAGGGGCAGCCGGACCGGGGAAACGTCCTTCCGGGAAAGGCCCAGCACAAACGGCGCTCCCGGCGCCGAACCATAGGGGACCTCCTGGGGCATGGAGACGATTTTCGGAGGCAGAGGTCCCTGCCAGGCAGCAGTCATTTTCTCCGCCAGCTGCCGCAGTCCGGCCGTCCGCTTCCCGTCGCTCAGCTCCGGCCAGACAATGGCCGTCTGAAATTCCAGGGGGCCCTTTACCAGTCCCCGCCCCATGACAGGTTTGGGGATATTGCCCGTCACCCGCCCCACAAGCTGGGCATAATCCAGTTTGTCGGCCAGCTGTAAAGTGACCACGGTTTTAAAATTCTGGGTCAGGCGGTAGCTCAGACCGGAGGACCCCGTCACAGTAGCCGCCAGGTACAGCCCAAAAGCCTCCCCTTCCCGGGAGATCTGCTCGATGGTCTCCAACAGTTCCGGGAATTTATCGCCGGCCAGGTTTAAGTTGTCAATGGCAAGGGTCCACGTGGGAGGGACGTCCTCGCCGGCGTCCGCGAAAGCGGAGATGGAACCGGCTCCCGCCCGGCGGAACAGCTGCTTGCGCCGTTCCAGCTCCTCTAAAAACAGGTCCAAAATCTTTCGGAGCTTCTCCGGCTCCTCATCCCCGGCCGCGCTGCCCACATGGGGGAATTTTTCCAAGCCCCGCAGCCCGAATCCGCCCAGCTCAATGAGATAAAGCTGCACTTGTCCGGGGGTATAGCAGCTGCACAGGCTGACCAACAGGGTCTGGAGGAAGGTGGTTTTGCCGGAAAGGGGCATCCCGTAGGCCAGCAGATGGCCGTCCGTCCAGAATCGGTGGACAGCCACAGTCTGGCATTGGTTGGCCGGGTCGTCCGTAAGGCCCAGATAAGCCGTTGGGGACTGGGGGCTTTCCGCCCAATCCGCCGCTTTATCCCAGAGCCTGCCTCCCGGCAGCAGCCGGGAAAGGTCCAGCTTCTCCGGCAGGGGCTCCGTCCAGACCTGCCGGGCGGGCGCGATCCCGTTTTGGCGGCAGTAGCTTGCAATCGCCTGCACCACAGCCTGAAGCTGGGTCCCCTTGGCGGGACCCGCGCTTTTTTGCGGGAACCCCGCCACCGGCTGACGTTCCCCATTCAGGGAGACCCGCGCCACCGCCGGAGCCGGTTTCCTTCTTTTTCCGTCCGGGTAATAGGGCGCGCCGGAATAAAAGGGCTGCACCAGTTCCGGGACGCCGGTCCCGATCTTCACATAGCTCCGGCCGGGCTTGTTCAGGTAGGCCGCGTCGTTAATTCCCAACATTTCCCGGCTGTCGCTTTCGGACATGACCTTTAAGCACCAGCGGAAATTGGCGTTGGCCGTCATCTGCTCCGTCACTACGCCGGCGGGCTTTTGGGTCATAATAACAGTGTAAATGCCCAAAGCCCGGCCGCCCCGGAAAATATGGTTCAGCGAACCGGTAAAATCAGGATACTGCGCTTTGAAATCCGCAAATTCGTCGATCACCAGAATGAGAAACGGCATTTCCTCCATGTCCGGGTTGGCACGGCGGCGGGCCTGATAATCCAAAATATCGTGGGCGCCATAACGGTGCACCAGAAGCTGGCGGCGCTCGATTTCATTGTCCAGGGCCATAAGGCAGCGCTGGATATCCTGATCCAGATTGGAAATGCTGCCCGCCAAATGGGGCAGCTCCCGGAAAGGCTGCAAAAGGCTGGTGCCTTTGAAGTCCACCAGCACGAAATTCACATCCCGCGGGGAAAACTGCACCGCCATGGAAGCGATCCAGCTCTGGGCCATTTCCGATTTGCCGCTGCCGTTGGTTCCGGCCACCAAGCCGTGGGGGCCGCTTTTCTTTTCATGAATATCAAAGGAAAAGACCGCCCCGCCCGCCTTCACTCCGATGGGGACCGACAGGGACTGCCAGCTGCAGGAGTTGTTCCAGTAATCCGCAAAATCCAGCTCCTCCGGACGCCGGACGCCGTATCCTTCCAAGAAAGCAACGCTGTCCGGCAGCTTTCCCGCCTCGCTTTTCTCCGGCAGACGGATCGGGGCCAGGGCGCGGGCAAAGGCCTCGCACTCCGCCGGGGAAATCTGGTCCATCTGGAACCGGCGCTTTTCATCCGGGCGTTCCCGGCGGTACAAAAGGCTTTCATTGCCGCGGGCTTCCAGAATCTGCGCCACACTGCCGGGCAGGTCCTGAAGACCCCGCCCCAGCAGCACACAGCTGATCCCGAAGCTGGGATCGTTCCGCAGCAAATAGTCCGCGGCAGGCTGCCCCTGAAGAAGGCTGGGATCCGCAATCAAAAAGAGGTAATGGGGCAGCTGAGGGACAGCTTTTCCCCAAGACCCCTGCTGTTCTGCACTGCGGCGGCGGGACAAGGGCTCCAGCCCGGCAAAAACTTCAGCCGCACCGTACCGGGTGCAGGCAATCATCCGGCGGGAACGGTTCCCGTCAAAGGTATGGGGCAGCCAACGCACCCATTCCCACTGCTTCTGTTCTTCCTGGGGGAAAAATACGGCCAGCTTCAGGTCGTCATAGCCATGGTGGGCGGCCGCCTGGACCAGCAGAGCCTGGGCCATTCGCAGTGTGGAGCCCCGATCCCCAACCAAGCCAAGGCTTAGAGTATGCAGCAGGCCGCATAAAACCGGAATACCCTCCACCGTGCCGTACCGATCCGCCGTCTGCTGGGGAAGGCGGGTAAAATCGTTCTCCTGGAGGACAAAGCCAACCTTGGGCGTTTGAATCTCCACGCCCAGGGGCTCCTGCCCCAGCCCTGCCCGCAGGGAGAGGAAATCCCCGTCCGACGGGGCGCGTTCCCACAAGCGGCGGTCCGTTTGCTCCGCCATGATACGGCACTGGGCTGGGGAGGGGTTCGCGTCAAGCACTGCTTCCCGCTGCTTGCAGGCGGCGTCCTCCAGCTGTTCCTCACAGGAACGGATATATTGCTGATATTTTTCCCGCAGCGCCGTTTCGGTCTGGGAAAATTTTTTGGACTGGGTCCGGTAATTCAAAAAGGTAACGGCAATGCCGACAAGCATCATGGGCACGGAAAGCATCATGCCCATCCCCGCAGTAAAAACCGTCATCAAAAGGGATACCGCCAGGGTGCCTAAAACCGGAAGCAGCACGGTAAGCCAGTTGATTTCCGGCTTGCTGCCGATATTGGGGGCCGCTTCGATTTCCAGCTTTCCCGAGGGGCGTTCCCGGACCAGACGGGGGGAACGGCTGAAAACCGGATATTGGGCGGAAGTCCGCGGCTTCACCCGGCTGGAGGACAGGTGGGGAAGGATCGTCCCGGGGCTGCCGCCGGATATGCGCAGGCGTTCCGATGTAAAAGTAAGCTCATAGGGCCCGATGGTGACAATGTCGCCCTCCCGCAGGACGGCTTCGCTGACCCGTTTTCCGTTGACAAAGGTGCCGTTGGTGCTGTTGAGGTCGCAGATGCGCCACGCCCCGTTCATTGGGTAAAACTTCGCGTGATCCCCCGACACCCGCCGGTCGGTGAGCTGTACCGCGCAGTTGGCGCCCCGGCCAATGAGCAGCTCCGGCATTCCATGAAAAGGGACGTCTGTCCCAGCACCCTGCTTTTCCTTGAAAAACTGCACCGCCAAATGCGAACCGGCGTTCAAAACAAAAATGTCCCCATCTTCCGCGGCGGCAGTCCCTACCGGCTTTCCCGCCCTCAAAACAGTGCCCTGGCAAACAGCGTTCCATGTATTGTTCTGAAAGGTAAAGCGGACGGAATTTCCGCTGCAGCTTCCCTTTGGAAATTGGTAACGGCACCCGCTGCCGTCGCCAAACGACATTTCTTCCTTAGGGTCCAGCGCAATCGTTTCAATGCGATCTCCGCGATAAATCCTGATTTGATCCGGCACCCTGCCTCTCCCCTTACCCTCGCTGTATCGACCAGCATTTTTATCATTTTACTAATTTTCATCATACTGAAAATCTCAGCGCTTTGCAAGTTTATCAGGTAAAACAGGGAGTTTTGTTCCCGAATTTTTGGTTTTTGTTCCGAATATTCCTGCATAAAAAAGGGTATCCAGCCCAAAGGCAGGATACCCTTTTCATCATATTTTTTCTGCTCCCGGCAGAATTAAAACAGCATGGCGCCGGTCCCGGCAACCAGCAAAATCAGCCCCGCCAGCGCCCGTTTTCCCAGCTTTTCTTTCAGTACCAGGCAGGAAAAAGCGACGGTTACCACAACGCTGAGCTTGTCAATGGGAACCACAACGCTGGCAGGGCCGTCCTGCAGCGCCCGGTAATAACAAAGCCACGACAGGCCGGTGGCGATGCCGGAAAGGAGCAGGTAAACCCAGTCTCTCCGGCTGATTTTCCGCAGCCCGTGCTCCTGCCCGGTGACAAACACCATGAGCCAGGCCATTGCCAGCACGATGATGGTACGGATTGCCGCCCCCAGGTTGGATTCAATATTTTCCACGCCGATTTTCCCAAAAATCGAGGTGAGGCTGGCGAATACGGCGGAAAGCACGGCATACAGGCACCAGCTCCAGTTTTTGCCTTTTTGTTCCTCCGAGTCCCGCGGGGCAATCATAAGCAGCGCCCCCACCCCGATTGCCAGCATCCCCAGGATTTTGGCAGCGGAAACCGGTTCCCCCAGCAGGATAAAGGACAGCAGGATGGTAAGTACAGTGCTGGATTTATCAATGGGGGCCACCTTGTTGACCTCGCCCAGCTGCAGCGCCCGGAAGTAACAAAGCCACGACGCCCCCGTTGAAAGGCCGGACAGGACCAGGAACAGCAGGGTGTGGCCGGTTATTTGCCGGAGCTCTCCCTGAGAACCAGCTACAAACACCATGAGCCAGGAAAAAAACAGGATAACCACGGTCCGAATCGCAGTGGCCAGGGTCGAATTGACTTTCTGAAGCCCCATTTTCGCCAGCACAGCCGTGATTCCGGCAAAAAACGCGGAACCCAGCGCGAACAGTAACCAAAGCAACGCAAATCCCTTCCCTTTTCAGCAGAAAACCTGCATTAATAGCGTCCGGCTTCCTTGACCGTTTCCACAATGCTGCGGAAATTCTCCAAGGAAACATCGTTGGGGATAGAGTGGTCGGAGGAAAAGATGTAGCCGCCGTTCTTCTTCAGTTCCGGCACGACCCGGCGGATCTCCTCCACGATTTTTTCCTTTTCCGGCCAAAGAACCGCGTTGACGCCGCCGTGGAGGACCAGCCCGTCCCCGTATTCCTTTTTCAGCGCCAGGGGGTCCATGCCTGCTTTCACTTCAAGGGGATTCAAGGCATCCACGCCGGCGTCAATGATATCCGGCACCAGGGTCATGATATCCCCGCAGGAATGGAGGTGGGCGTAGATTCCCTTGCTGTGGGCCCAGTCGCAGGCTTTTTTATGGAAGGGCTTGACAATCTCCCGGTAGGTGGCCGGTGAAAAGAAGGTAGTGCCCTTATAGCCCATGTCGTCCGGCCAGAAGATTTCGTCGAACCGGTACCCGGCGTCCCACACCATGTCAAAGAGCTTGATGCAGCTGTCCAGGTAAGTGCCGATCATGTCCTTGACCCATTCCGGGTTTTCCATTAAGGCGATGAGCAGGGTTTCCGTCCCCACCATCCAAGAATGGGTCACGTCAAAGCCGAACCAGAACCCTGCCTGGATGAACCGGCCTTCCTTCACCCATTTGTCGTAATTTTTCTTTAAGTAGTCCCAGTTGACCCGGTCCGGAGTAATTTCCATCCGCTTTTTGGCTTCCGCCCAGGCTTCCTCGGTGGTTACCGTAAAGTCCAGGAACTCCGGGGTGGAATCCTGCTCTTTGAAATGCTTCATGGTGACGCCCCATTCGGAGGTGGCGATGTAATACCGGTCCGTTTCCTCCAGGATTTTCTGTTCATACCGGGGAGAAATATCCGCGCCGATAGATTCGCATTTGTCAACGCTGAAAAAATCCCGCCAGTCGGCGTCCTCCGGCATCCCCTCCCGTTTCCACCGGGCCAAAGTCCCGGCCCAGGGGGAATCAATGATGGGGACCCGGTCGGCCTCCCGGTGCTCATACATCCTCAAAAATCGCTCTTTGCTGGTCATCACATTGACCCCTTTCCTTCTTATCACAAAGTAAGCCCCTGCCTGTTAATGGAACTGCACCGGCACAGCGGACAGCGGCTTTAGTTGGGCGGCCAGTTCCTCCAGCCGTCCCTGCTCCATGGACGTTTTCAGGGGGAACGGCTCCATTCCCACCTGCTCCGCTTTGCCGCAGCCCAAGGGATGGTACCCTTCCAGGGTCACGGCACAGATACAGGGAAATTCCCTGGTCAGTTCCCCGATTCCCGCAAGATGCCCGGGATCGTCGTTGATTCCCGGGATGATGGGACACCGAAGCTCTACCCTTGCCCCAAGCCGGTTCAGAAGGGCCAGGTTCTCCCGAATCTGAATGTTGGACCGGCCGGTATACTGCCGGTGCAGGCCGTCGTCGGTGATTTTCCAATCATATAAAAACAGATCCACATCCCCGGCGATTTCCCCTAAGACTTCCGGCGGGCAGAAACCGCTGGTTTCCACGCAGACTGTGATCCCCGCCTCTTTAGAAAGCCTTGCCAGCTCCTTGGCGAATTCCGGCTGGGCCAGGGGCTCCCCGCCGGTGAGGGTCAGGCCGCCCCCGCTTTCCTCAAAAAAGTCCCGGTCCCGGAGCACCTGAGCCATGGCATTCTCCGCTGTTACCCGTTTGGCAGGCAGCTCCAAAGCCTCCCAGCGGCAGAGGCTTGCGCATTTGCCGCAGCCCGCGCAGCTTTCCCGGTCAATCCGGTGCTGCCCGTTTTCGAAGATATGGCATCCGCAGACGGAAGCGCAAGCCCCGCAGCCCACGCATTTTGCCGGGTCGAACCGCAAAACCGGCCGGAAGGGCTTCCCTTCCGGATTGTGGCACCAGGCGCAGCTTAAGGGGCAGCCCTGCAAAAACAAATTGGTGCGGATCCCCGGCCCGTCATAAATGGAGAACCGCTGGATATTAAAAATCAGCCCTTCCATTACAGCTCATACTCCGTCCGCTCAATGACTTCCGCCTGCATGGTGGGAGAAAGCCGGGTAAAGTAATCGCTGTACCCGCCGATCCGCACCACCAGATCCCGGTAAAGCTCCGGCTGTTCCCGGGCGGCCAGGAGGGTGTCCCGGTCCACCACGTTGATTTGCAGCTCAAAGCCGCCCCGCTTTAAGTAAGTGCGGATCAAAGCGGTCATTTTCCTCAGGGAATCCTCTTTAAAATACTTCCGGGAAAATTTCATGTTCATAGCGATCCCGCCGATAAAGGGGGTGTGGTCCCACTTGGTGCAGGACAGCACCGCGGCGGTGGGGCCGTTCTGCTCCCGCCCCTGGGCCGGGCCGGAACCGTCCCCCAAGGGGAAGCCTTTCAGCCGCCCGTCCGGGGAGGCCCCGGTTTCCTGGCCGAAAACATCGTGCATCACCCAGCAGAAAAGGCTGGGCGCCAGCCGGAACCCGTCGTCCCTGCGGTATTTTCCGCACTCCGCGGCAATCCATTGGGAAATCCTCTGGACATAGCTGTCCGGGCCATCCGCGTCGTTGCCGTATTTTTCCGCTTCCCGCAGAATCATCTGCCGCTGGGTCTCGAACCCTTGGAAATTTGCGGCCAGCATTTTGTTAAGCCCCGCAAAATCCCAGCGTTTCTGATTGAAAATCAGCTCCCGGATGGCGTACAAGGCGTCCGCCGCGTTGGAAAGCCCCACAAAGGAGGGCATAATCCAATTGTACCTGGCTCCGCCCCACTCAATGTCCCGCCCTGCTTCCAGGCAGTCCCGGACAAAGCAGGAAAGCAGCGGGTCAAGGTTGAACCTTTGCCGTTCCAGGCGGCTTTTCTGCTCGGCAATCAAATTCTCCCGGATGCCTTCCCCAATGTGGGCAAAATAGGCGTCAAACAGTTCCTCCATGGAGGAATATTCCCGGTCAAGCACGTCTAAGAGCTTCTGCACCAGGTTCATGTAGGGGCTGGCCACCCAGACGTTGGAGGCGGCAATGGGGGTAATTTCCACACAGGTGCTGTGGATGTAGGAGCAGGCTTCTTCCGGGGGCAGGCCCAGGCGTTTGAGGCCCTCCGTAATCACCTCGTCGTTGAAAATCGCCGGATGGGAATGGCCCTTGCCGATAATCTTAGCGGCCGTTTCCAAATCCTCCGCCGGGGTGTCCCGGCACCAGCAGAGCCCTACGGAGGGGTAAACCAGCCGCACCTGCTCCACCACCCGCATGAGCATCCGGGTCAGGTCGTTGGACACAACCCGGCCTTCCGCGTCCCGTCCCCCCACCATATAGCCGCTGGAAAGGCCGTGGGGGACCCGGTGGTTGATTTGGATGGCCAGGCAGTCCAGAAGGGTCTGGGCCTCTTCTTCGGTGATCCGCCCGGCTTCCATGTCCCGCTGGTAAAATGGCCAGAAATACCGGTCGGGCCGCCCCAGCTGGTACTGGGGGGAGGTGGGCTTCAAGGGCTTATTGCTCAGGCAGAAGGTGAGGAAATGCACTGACTGCACCGCTTCATAAAAATCCCGGGCCGGTTTTTTCGGGACATGGGCGCAGATTTCCGAAATCCTGAGAAGCTCCTTTTTCCGCCCAGGGTCGGCGCACTGTTTGGCCAAACCGGCGGCATACTGGCTGTACCTTTGGGCAAAGCGCTCCACTCCTTCCAGGCAGCGCTGGCAGGAGGCGTAAAACAGGTCCTTTTCCAAATCTTCCGGCAGGGTGAGATCCAGATTTTCCCGCATTTCCGCGATTTCCCGCCGGATGCCGGAGGTCCCTTTTTCCAGCAAACGCTCATAATCCACCGTCATGTGGGAATCCTGCCCAAAGGGAGAGGGGCCGGCGGCCATGGCGTATTTCTGGATTTTCTCCCAGTCCGCTTCCTCCTCCTTTGAAAATTCCCGGTCCGCGATCCGGCCCACAATCAGCTCCCCCTCCCCGATCACCGGCTCCGTCCGGTCAAAGGAGGCGTAAAGGGCGTCGGCATACCGCAGCACAAAGGGCTTCTGCCAGTAAGAGGCCATCAGATCCCGGTAAAAGTGGAGGGTGAACTCCCGGTAGTTTACCGTTTTCTGCACCGCCGGTTCCCGCAGCGCGTCGATACGTTCCCGGTCGTATCCATGTTCCATAGCCAGATCCTCCTACTGTCCGATATGGCGCAGGGTCGTTTCAATCAGGGCAGGGATTTCCACCGTCCCGACCCCGAAAATCGCGGTGTCCAGCTTGTCGTGAAGGGGCTTGGTCCAGCAGTCCGGGATGCTCCCGAGCCCGTTCATGATCCCCAGCACCGAGCCGACGGTGGCCCCGTTGCAGTCGGTGTCAAAGCCGGTTTCCACAGCCATGCAGATGGACTTGGCAAAGTCCCCGCCGCCATAGAGCAGGGCCCCCGCAACGATCCGTGCGTTGGAAATGGTATGGCACCAATCGTGGCCCCGGCGGTCGTCGTACCGGGCCAGAATCTTTGCAAAGGCTTCTTCCTTCCCCACCCCGGCTTCATAATCACAGAGCATGCCCATGATCTCCTCGTAAAGGCGGCTCTTTTTGGGGATTTGGGACAGACCGCTGCGGATCACCGCCGGGATATCCTTCGAGCAGGCCGCGGCGGCGATCATGGCGGCGGCGAACATCTCGCCGTAGATCCCGTTCTTCACATGGGAAACAGAGGCGTCCCGCCAGGCCATCTCCGCCGCTTTTTCCGGATCGCCCGGGTTGATGTACCCAAAATAATCCCCGCGGATCTGTGCGCCGATCCATTCCCGGTAGGGGTTTTTGTAAACTGCCGAACAGGGCGGCAGATAACCGTTTACAAAGTTCAGGAAAGCCACCCGTTCCGCCGTACAATAGGCGTCCTTGGGCTGCATGGCAAGCCAGGCCTCCGCCACATCCCGGGGCGTGAAATCCTTGGAATATTTCTCAATGATCTGCTGGTACAAGACCGTATAATTAGTGTCGTCGTCCGCCGGCGCTTCCGAAATAGCGTCCGCGTAGGCCTTGGCCCAAAAACTGTACTGATACCGGCCCTGCCGTTCCTCGGTGATATCGGTGCTCAGCACATAGCGGTGCATGGGCCAGTTCCCGGTTTCCTTTAAAAAAGGAAGAAGCTCTTCCCGGCGGATCCCCTCCAAGGGTTTGCCCAGCAAACAGCCGGCGATCCGGCCGTACCAGGCCCCGGCAATCTGGTCCCGCAGCTTTTCCCCATCCGGTCCTTCTCCCGACAGGGCAAAACCGTCCCGGCAGGCTGCGATCCCGGCGTAATCGGAGGGCTCCTCATAGGGATATCCGTCCACAGCTGGAAGCTCTCCGATCATCCGGTAAAGGACGTCCGCCGCCTCTTCCCGGTACCCATCGTCCGGCATCGCCTGCACAGCGGAAAACAGGGCCTGGTACTGCTCAATATCCAGCCCTTCCTCCAGGCACTGGCGGTATTCCGTTTCCAAATCGCTGCCATATTTCTGCCATGGGTGCAGCGCGGCATAATCCGGGCAGACTGCCCGGCGTGCTTCAGAATAAAGTGACATATCCTCTGCCTCCTTAATCATTCCGTATTAGATCCTTATGATAAAATCCCGGTAAATTTCACCATTATTTTAGCATAGAATCCCGAAAAATAAAAGACGCTGTTTCCTCCTATCTTTGAATTTTTTATGAACAAAGTCCCTGTGTGGGGAATGTAAAGAAAATTCGGAGAAAATGTAAACAAAAATGAACCGGCCTGTTCTCTCTTGACATCTCCGGCAGTCGGAGTATAATAGTTTGTAGAAAAACAGTTTTTATCATAACTGTTTTACAGTGAAAAGGGGGCCGATTCATGAATGAGAATCGAAAGACAGAATTTCTAACTAACATCCGCCAGATTATGCGGCTGCATGACAAAATGCTGAAATCCATCTGCGGGCAGTACCAGATGAATATAACAGAAACCGCTGTCATTAGTTTTCTTTATAATAACCCGGGAAAAGATACTGCCGCTGATATCGTGGAGCTGCGGATGCTTTCCAAAGGGGCTGTTTCCCAGGCGGTGGAAAGCCTGATCCAGAAAAAACTTCTGGAACGGGAACAGGATACAAAAGACCGCCGCAGAATTCATCTGTCCCTGACCCCTGCCGCCAACCCCATCACCCAGGAAATCGAAAAAGCGCAGAAAGGGTTCCGGGACAAGGTATTTCAGGGGTTTACTGAGGAGGAACGGGAGCTTTTCAATGAATTTCATCTAAGAATTCAAGAAAATACCAAGCAAGCGTTAGAAGGAGGAGACATTCAATGAGCGAAAGCAAAGATTTTCTAGGGAAGGAGCCTATCGGCAAGCTTTTGCTGAAGCTGGCCCTTCCCACTGTAACGGCTCAGATCATCAACATGCTTTACAATATCGTGGACCGGATTTACATCGGCCATATCCCGGGGACCGGGGAAGCGGCCCTGACCGGCGTGGGCGTATGCATGCCGCTGATTATGATTGTAACGGCGTTTTCCGCCTTTGCCGCTTACGGCGGCGCGCCCCGGGCCTCGATCTTTATGGGGCAGGGGGACAATGAATCAGCAGAAAAGACGTTGGGCAACTGTTTTGTTATTCAGTTTATTATCTCCGTACTCCTGACGGCGGCCCTGCTCATTTGGAACCGGGACTTCCTCATGGCCTTCGGCGCCAGTGAGAACACCATCCAGTACGGTGTGGATTACATGAACATCTACGCTTTGGGCACCATTTTCGTCCAGATGACCTTGGGCATGAACGCTTTCATCACTGCCCAGGGCTTTGCGAAAACCGGTATGCTGTCGGTGCTCATCGGCGCGGTGGCAAACATTATTTTGGACCCCATTTTCATTTTCGGGTTTGGCATGGGGGTTGCAGGCGCTGCCTGGGCCACTATTATTTCCCAGGCTCTGTCCTGCGCGTGGGTGCTGCTGTTCCTGCTGGGGAAAAAGACCACTCTGAAGCTCCGGGTCAAGAACATGGCCCTGCGCTCCAACGTTGTGCTGCCTGCCCTGGCGCTGGGGCTGTCCAACTTTATCATGCAGGCCAGCGAAAGCATCATTTCCATCTGCTTCAACTCCTCCCTGCAAGGCTACGGCGGCGACATCGCGGTGGGCGCAATGACCATCCTGACCAGCGTCATGCAGTTCGCCATGCTGCCCCTGCAAGGTCTTGGCCAGGGGGCGCAGCCCATTATCAGCTACAACTACGGGGCCCGCAACCCTGACCGGGTAAAAGCGGCGTTTAAATTGCTGCTGAAAGCCAGCCTTGTTTATTCCACCCTGCTGTGGGCTTTGGTGATGCTCTTCCCTCAAGTCTTTGCCGCCATGTTCACCAACTCCCAGCAGCTTATGGAGTTCACTAAAAACGCTTTGCGGATTTACATGGCCTGCCTGCTGCTCTTCGGCATCCAGGTGGCCTGTCAGATGACCTTTACTTCTTTGGGCAATGCCAAGGCCTCCATCCTGGTGGCGGTGATGCGGAAATTCATCCTTCTCATCCCGCTGATCTACATTATGCCGATGATTTTCTCGTCGGACAAAACCATGGCGGTTTATATGGCTGAGCCTGTTGCGGATTTTATCGCCGTTTCCTTCACTGCCGTATTCTTCACCTTCCAGTTCAAAAAAGCCTTGAGATCCATGGGCGGAGAGGACGCCAAGAAGTAACAGCCCCATTGCCGGAAAGGAGTTTTTACCATGCATGAAGAAATTGAAAACGGAAAAACCCCAGCCAAAAAGCCATTTATCTTTTACGCCATCATCGCCATGATCATTATCATGCTGCTCAATGCCCTGGTTTTCCCGTCCATGCTGAAACGCACGGTCGTGGAGGTGGGCTATAACCAGTTCTTAGAAATGATCGACGACGGCCAGGTAAAGGAAGTGTCCTATGACGAATACAGCGGCCAGGTTGTGTTCATTGCGGAAAAGGACGGAAAGGAAGCCATCTGCAAAACCGGTATCTGGCCCGACGACGGCCAGCGTCTTTTGCAGCAGCTGACAGAACAGGATGTCCATTTCGCTTCGACTATCCCCACCCAGGCTGACCCGCTGCTGAGCTTTATTGTCAGCTGGATTTTGCCCATGGTGTTCTTTTTCCTGGTGGGCGATCTGTTTTACCGCTGGATGCGCAAGCGGATGCAGAACCAGATCCCCGGCGGCATGGGCAACGCCATGTCTTTCGGCAAATCCGGCGCGAAAGTGTATGTTGCCGACGCCAAGACCGGCGTGAAATTCAAGGACGTGGCCGGATAGGACGAAGCCAAGGAAGCCTTGGTGGAAGTTGTCGATTTCCTGCATGAGCCGAAGAAATACGCCGCCATCGGCGCGAAGCTCCCCAAAGGCGTTTTGCTGGTGGGCCCTCCCGGCACCGGTAAGACCCTGCTGGCAAAAGCGGTGGCTGGGGAAGCCGGCGTCCCTTTCTTCTCCATCTCCGGCAGTGAGTTTGTGGAGATGTTCGTGGGCATGGGCGCGGCAAAAGTCCGGGACCTGTTCAAACAGGCCAATGAAAAGGCCCCTTGTATCGTGTTCATCGACGAGATCGACGCCATCGGCCAGAAACGGAACACCGGCAGCATGGGCGGCAACGATGAGCGCGAACAGACCCTGAACCAGCTGCTGGCGGAAATGGACGGCTTCGACGGCCAAAAGGGCGTTGTGCTCCTGGCCGCCACCAACCGCCCCGAAAGCCTGGACCCCGCCCTTCTGCGGCCCGGCCGGTTTGACCGCCGGGTGCCGGTGGAACTGCCTGATCTACAGGGCCGGCAGGCCATTTTGGAAGTCCACGCCCGGGACATCAAGCTGGAACCCGGCATCGACTGGGGCATCATTGCCCGGGCTACCGCCGGAGCTTCCGGCGCGGAGCTGGCCAACATCGTCAACGAAGCCGCCCTGCGGGCCGTCCGGGAAGGCCGGAAAGCTGTTTCGCAATCAGACTTGGAGGAAAGCGTGGAAACCGTCATTGCCGGGGCCCAGCGGAAAAACGCCGTGGTTTCGGACAAGGAAAAGAAGATCGTGGCTTATCACGAAATCGGCCACGCATTGGTGGCGGCCATGCAGTCCCATTCTGCCCCAGTTACTAAAATCACCATTGTGCCCCGCACTTCCGGTGCTTTGGGTTACACCATGCAGGTGGATGAGGGCGAACGGATGCTCATGAGCCGCCGGGAGATCCTGAATAAGATCGCCACCTTCACCGGCGGGCGCGCTGCTGAAGAGCTGATTTTCGGCGAGGATAACATTACCACCGGCGCTTCCAACGACATCGAGCAGGCCACAAAACTTGCCCGGGCCATGATCACCCGGTACGGCATGTCCGACGAGTTCGACATGGTGGCCCTGGAAACGGTCCAGAACCAGTACCTGGGCGGCGACGCCTCCCTGGCCTGCGCGGCGGATACTGCCACGAAAATCGACAGCCAGGTAGTGGAAACCGTAAAGACCGCCCATGAAAAAGCCCGGAAGATCCTCCAGGAAAACAAGCCCAAGCTCCATGAGCTGGCCGCTTACCTGCTGGAGAAGGAAACCATTACCGGGGAAGAATTTATGCAGATCCTGGAACACTAAAAAGCTATTTTACTGAAAAAGGCTTCCGGCCAATGGCAGAGGAGCATAAAGAAGTATTGTAAAAATACTGAACTATGCCAAGTAAACGGGAAATAAGAAAACTCTATATGAATGGACGAACCATTTGCATAGAGTTTTTCTTTTGCCTTTTCAAATTTTCAGCGTCCGCAGAACACGCGGCCGTCACCGAAGGGGACGATCTTGAGGGCTTTTTGGGGGGATCAAGCGTTTTGGCGGGTAGAAAACCCGCCAAAATCGCAAACATGTACATGTTAGCATTGCCTGCCAGTCTGTGAAATGCGCCAGAACCTCTTTTCCTCTTGACAATATCTTTTTCACGAGTTATAATATAACAGTAATATATAACGGTGTTATGGAGGTGAGGAAGATAGACGGAAATCTGACAACCTTAGAACGCATCCACCAAGCTGCAAAAGCAGAGTTTTTGGAAAAGGGCTATAAAGATGCTTCTCTACGAAACATTGTCAAATCGGTAGGTATGACTACCGGGGCATTTTATGGGTATTATAAAAGCAAAGAAGAACTGTTTGAAGCTCTGGTAGGCAAACACTACGAATATATTCTTACTTGCTTCAAGAAGGCACAGCAGGAATTTGCGGAGCTTCCATACGAACAGCAGCCAGAAGTTATGGGTGACATTTCTGGGATATGTATGTTTGATATGCTCCACTATGCCTATGCACATCTGGAAGAATGTAAACTGATCCTCTGCTGTTCAGAAGGGACAAAGTTTTCCGGTCTCATTGATGAAATGGTAGAAATTGAAGCAGAAGCAACACACTCCTACCAGAAGGTCTTGCGGGAACTTGGACGCCCTTCCCCGCAGATCGACTCTACTCTGGAACATATTCTGATTACCGGTATGTTTCATACCTTTTTTGAATTGGTAATTCACGAAATGCCGCTTAGGAATGCTGAAAATTATGTGAAGGAAATGCGAGCCTTTTATACGGCCGGATGGATGAAAATTATGGGGCAGTAAAGCCCCGTAATTTTTGCCCGTTAGTTAGCTTTAACTAACTTTAATATAAGAAGAACGCGCTTGTGTTCTCTTTATCATAGATGAAATAAAGAAAAGGAGGAACCTTCTTTGAAAAAACAATCCAATTTGTCACGCCTGCTGCAGATTGCAGGCAGCCACAAATACCTGATCTATGCTTCATGGGTGCTTTCGGCAATCAGCGCCCTCGTTGCATTAGTGCCCTTCTACTATATCTGGAAAGTCATCCAGGAAGTGCTGGAGGCTGCGCCGGATTTCAGCCATGCGCAGAACTTGACCCATAACGGCTGGATGGCGGTACTATTTGCCGTCATTGCAGTACTGATCTACATAGGAGGCTTGATGTGTTCTCACAAAGGAGCATTTCGTATCGCTACCAACCTGCGCTTGCAAACGATGAAACATATCGTCGAGCTGCCCCTTGGTTTTGCAGAGCAGTTCGGCAGCGGCAGGCTTCGTAAGATCGTCAATGAATCTAGCGCCGCCACCGAAACCTATCTGGCTCACCAGCTTCCAGACCGCGCCAATGCTATCGCAACACCCTGCGGACTTTTGGCGCTGCTGCTGATTTTTGACTGGCGGCTGGGGCTTTTGAGCCTTGTTCCGGTTGTGCTGGGATTTCTGATTATGATGGCTATGACCGGAAAGCGGATGCAGGAAAAAATGAAAGAATATCAAAATGCCCTTGATGACATGTCCAATGAAGCGGTGGAGTATGTACGAGGGATTCCCGTTGTTAAAACCTTCGGGCAAACCATCTTCTCCTTCAAAAAGTTCAAGAATTCCATTGACCGGTATAAAGTATGGGTGATCGCCTATACCAAGGAGCTTCGGGGACCCATGATGTTCTACACGGCGGCTATCAACGGGGTGTTTGCCGCACTAATTGCCGGTGCGCTGATTTTTACCCAAGGCGGCGTTACCAAGAATTTCCTGCTGGATCTCATGTTTTATATCATCATTACGCCCATTATCTCCGTCACCCTCACCCGCATCATGTTCCAGAGCGAAAACGCCATGATTGTGGACGATGCCTTGCAGAGAATCGACAGCGTATTGAATCTTAAGCCGCTTGCAGAACCAAAACAGCCGGAACACCCAAACAACGCTTCTGTACAGCTTAATCATGTTCGTTTCAGCTATGACGGAGAAAATGAGGTTATTAAAGATATTTCACTTGCAATTCCTGCAGGGCAGAAAGCGGCCTTTGTAGGACCGTCCGGGGGAGGCAAAACCACTCTTGCCAATCTGATCTGCCGGTTCTTTGACCCGCAAAGCGGCAGTGTAAAAATAGGCGGCGTGAATGTGAAAAGCATTCCGAAAGAAGAACTTATGAATACCGTCTCTTTTGTGTTCCAAAACAGTCACCTAATCAAAGCCTCGATTTTGGAAAATGTGCGCATGGGCAAACCGGATGCGACTCGTGAAGAAATCATCGCTGCGCTTCATAACGCACAGTGCGACGATATTCTTGAAAAGCTGCCCCACGGCGCAGACACTGTAATCGGCACAAAGGGCGTTTACCTTTCAGGAGGCGAACAGCAGCGAATCGCCATCGCCCGTGTCATGCTGAAAGATGCGCCCGTCATCATTCTTGACGAGGCCACCGCTTTTGCCGACCCGGATAATGAAACCCGTGTGCAGGCGGCCTTCTCCAAACTGTCCGAGGGAAAAACAGTTATTATGATCGCCCACCGGCTCTCCACGGTAGCCGGTGCGGATCAAATTTATGTCATCGAAAACGGCCGGATCGCAGAAAACGGCAATAGCCAGGAACTGTTGGAAAAGGGCGGCATTTTCAGCCGGATGTGGCAGGACTATCAGACTTCCGTTCAGTGGAAGGTTGCAAAGGAGGTACAATAAAGTGATTAAAATGCTTCAAAAAAGATATGCCCTTTCAGAACAGGGGGCTAAGGATCTGGTAAAAGGCTGCCTGGCCTGCGTCCTTCAAAATCTTTCCTTTATGTTCCCTGTGGGACTTTTGTATTTTTTAGTAGCTGATCTGATGAACGGCGGCGTTCCCAGCAAAAAACTTATCTTTTACATTATCGGCTGTGCGGTGTGCATCGGCCTGATTCTGCTTACCACTTACCTTCAGTACAACGCCACTTATTTTGCCACCTATACGGAAAGCGGTGTGCGGAGGATTACGCTGGCTGAACGACTGCGGAAAATACCGTTATCTTTCTTCGGAAAAAAGGATCTGGCTGACCTTACCAGCACTATTATGGCCGACTGCACCTTTTTAGAGCAAAGCTTTTCCCATTTTATACCAGAACTGGCGGGTTCCATTATTTCTACTGTCTTGATTTCCATTGGCCTTTTGGTGTTTGACTGGCGCATGGCGCTGGCGGCGCTGTGGGTACTGCCGGTTGCCTTTGCCATTGTAGGCTTCTCTGCAAAGGTGCAGGAACGGCTCAATCAAAAAGCGATGGATGTGAAGATGGCCTGTGCAGACGGGATTCAGGAATGCATTGAGACTGTACGCGACCTGAAGGCCAATAACGCTGAAAAGGAATATCTGAAAGGATTAGAAAAGAAAATCCGCGCTGTAGAACACCGATCTATCCTGAACGAATTTGGACTGGCCGCCTTTGTTGTTTCCGCATCACTAATATTAAAGCTGGGAATTGCCACAGTTGCACTGGCAGGCTCAGTCCTGCTGATAAGAGGCAGTCTCGATGTACTGACCTTCTTTATGTTCCTGCTTGTTGTATCAAGGCTTTACGACCCGTTGCAAGGAGCGCTGCAAAATCTGGCGGCGGTTATCAGCACCCGCACCAACATCGCCCGTATGAATGAGATCCTCGATCATCCGATTCAGCAGGGAGATACCCGGCTTTCCAACAAAGGCTATGATATTACCTTTGACCATGCAGTCTTTGCTTATAACACAGGGGAAACCGTACTGAAAGATGTTTCCTTTACCGCAAAACAGGGCGAAGTCACAGCTTTGGTGGGACCATCCGGCGGCGGCAAAACGACGGTTTCCCGGTTGGCAGCAAGGTTTTGGGATGTGAGCCGGGGCAAAATCACTGTGGGAGGCATGGATATTTCCAAAGTTGACCCTGAGGCGCTGCTTTCCCTGTTCTCCATTGTATTTCAGGACGTTACCCTGTTTGACAATACAATTCTGGAGAATATACGAATTGGGAATAAGGATGCTACCGACGAACAGGTATTAGCAGCTGCAAGGCTTGCTAATGTAGATGAATTTGCCGAAAAGCTGCCAGATGGTTGGTATACCAATATCGGGGAAAACGGCTGCGAGCTTTCCGGCGGCGAACGTCAGAGGATTTCCATTGCACGAGCTTTCTTGAAAAACGCACCGATTATTCTTTTGGACGAAGCCACCGCTTCATGTATTTATACACAAAAGGGAAATAAGAAGATTAGAAAACCGCAGGCCGCCAATCAGACGGCTTTAATTTTTGACCGCCGTGCGGCGGCAAGGTTGTTGTCGATAAACTCCATCAGGCGTTTATGCTGGTCTTGAAATTTGAAGTGGATTTC
>DVOW01000053.1 GCA_018713335.1 Candidatus Merdivicinus intestinigallinarum
GAAAAAATTAAAAAATAGATATAAAATATAGATAACTTATTTCCGTATAAGGAGGTGCCGCCGTTGTTAGCTCCTATTCATAAATTTTGCAGTTTTTTTCGTACTTCTTTTTCCGGAACAAGCTGCAAAAAACGGAAAACTGCTAAAATCGAATACAAAAAGGGATTCCTTTCGATCCTGATCCCTTTCCTTGCGGCGGCTTTCGTCCCCAGTTTTGTGATGGTGACCCTTGCGGTAAACTCGCTTCAGTCCATTGAAAAGGAACTGTTTCATACCGTAGAAGCCTCTTTTCAAAACATGATACAGGAGTTAGACGGCTTTTTTACGGATATCCTTCAGATTTCCTACAAACTGACGTCCGACAATACGATCCGCAGCTATGCACTGAGTGGGACAAAAAGTACGCTGACGGAAGCGGAAATTTCTGAAACCCTAGCCAGGGAGGTTTTAGGGACCGATTTTGTCGATTGCGCCTGTTTATACGACCCGCGGGAAGGAAAAAACCAAATCACTTCCTCAGTGACCTTAGATCTTACTGATTTTGCAAAACGCTATTTTGACTGCGGGGCAGAAACATTGGCACAGGCGATAGATGGGGTGCGGGAGTCCGGTTTTGTCCGGATCCCTCAAAAATACAGCGGCGAGGGGGATCGATACATTTTTGTGCGGAAGCTGTTCCCCTACAATTCTTCCTTAAAAAACGCGATCCTGCTGCAGATCAGCCGGGAAAACCTCACGGCCTGGATGCAGACGATGCTGCTGAACGAAAGCAGCTATATGCTGATAAGCGGCCAGGATGGACTTCTGGCGTCAAATGCGGATACTGAAACAGCGTCCGCATTCAGTGAATATTTGCAAAATACAGAATCCGGAAAAATCCTAACGAATAAAATCCCCGTACAGAACCAGGCATATTTCTGCCAGTATTACCGTTCTCCCTTAACAGGCTTTTTATACGCATATGCCGTACCTCAGGAGAGCTTCCAGGAATCTTCCTATTTGACCGTGCGTTATGTACTGCTGATGCTCGGAGGGGCCTGTGTGTTTTCACTGTTCATCTGCTGGAAATTAGCAAAGAAGAACTATACCCGGCTCAAAAAAATACTGCCGGCTGTTTCTTCTGCAAAGCAGGCAGACGGCAGCATCTATTCTATGTTGGAAGAACATGTTTCCAAATTAGCCAATGAAAACAAAACTCTGAATTCTACTGTTACAAAGCAAGCCGGGGAACTGCGGGAATCATTTTTGGAGAAACTTTTGCTGGGACGGATCCAATATTTTGACAATATCTCCGATTTGCTGCGGATGCACCACATCGACTGCCAATATTCATACTGGAGCTGTATCCTGCTGGATATCAAGGAGGAAACGGCCCTTTTTTCCGAGGACAATATTGATTTATCGGAACGCCAGAAACTGCTGTATATGATCTTAGACAATGTTTTCGGCGAGCTATGTGAAAAAATCCATGTTGGATATCTGGTAAAGATGACAGACTGCTATGTATGTGTTGTAAACAGCAAGGATTCCTCCCCTCATACAGAACAACAAATAGCCGGAGTCTGCACGGAAGTTTCCGCTTTTTTAGAACAGAAATTTCTTTTAGCCAATGAAACTTTCCGCAGTACCGTTTATTGGGGCGTGGAAAATCTGTCAAAAGCTTACGAAGAAGTCCGCACTGCATGGCTTAAGAAGTCTGATGAGCACAATTCTCAATATTCCGCTTGTATCAGCAGATGTATCGAACTTATGAAAGAAAAATTTTCCGACAATTCCTTGAGCATTGCACAAATCGCAGAACAGGTAGGCTTTAACGCCTCCTATCTTTCGACCTATTTCAAACTGCATGTGGGGATCGGATTATTGGATTATCTGCAGCGTTACCGGATTTTATCCGCCAAAAAGCTACTGCTGGAAACACCCTACCAATCATTATCCCAAATTGCAGAACAGACGGGCTTTACGAGTGTTCCGTCCCTTATTCGGGTATTCAAAAAGTTAGAAGGGACAACCCCCGGAGAATATCGAAAGCAGCATGTGGATAGATAATCATTCAATACTGGAACAAATAAGGACAGCTTCTTTATTTCAGAAACTGTCCTTATTTTGATTCTGTTGATTTTACAGATTGGAATAGCCATCCAGAAACGCGTCCTTGGCGCACTCCCGGCCCCGGCTGTACGTCGGACCCGCAAAAGCGTTGCTTTCCCTTGGGGCTTATGGTACAATGAGCCTGTATTACTTCATTCGGCGCGCCAGCCGGATAAAGGCTGACGCGGGCCATTGTAAGGAGGACTGCGGCATGATCTATGTAACAGGCGACACCCACGGCGATTTCCAGCGGTTCGGCAGCAAATATTTTCCCCAGCAGAAAGAAATGACCCGCCAGGATTATGTCGTCATTACCGGCGACTTCGGCGGGCTGTGGGACGGCGGCCCCAAGGACCAGTACTGGCTGGACTGGCTCAATGAGAAACCTTTTACAACTTTGTTCGTGGACGGGAACCATGAGAATTTCTGCCTTCTGAACGCTATGCCGGAGCGCAGGTGGAAGGGCGGGCGGGTCCACGAAGTGCGGGAGCACGTCCTGCATCTCATGCGGGGCCAGGTCTTTGCCTTCGGCGGGCTCACCTGGTTCACCATGGGCGGCGCGGCCTCCCACGACATCCGGGACGGCATCCTGGACCCCGGCGACCCCGGCTTTCAGCGCCGGTACCGGCTGATGCGCCGGAGGCGGGCCATGTGCCGGGTCAAGGGCGTCAGCTGGTGGGAAGAGGAGCTGCCCAGCGAGGAGGAGTACCGGGAAGCGATGGACAACCTGGAACAGGCAGGCTGGACGGTAAACTGTATTCTCACCCACTGCGCCCCCAGTAGCGTGTCCCAACAGCTCAGGCCGTCTTACGGAACGGACAGGCTGACAGATTTTCTGGAAACAGTGAGCAGGCGGTGCAGATTTGACCGCTGGTTCTTCGGACACTACCATGACAGTCAAACGATAAAGGAAAAATATATCCTTCAGTGGGAACAGATTTCCAGGCTGGAGCTGTAACCCCCGGTTCAGGCTTCACTAATAGAGAGAAGCCGGTAAAGCTCCCCGCTTTCGCTGGGGATCCGCTGAAATTCATAAATCAGGGATACATTGGGCGGCGTTTCCCCCTCGTTTCCCATTCCGGTTTCCAGGACAGCCTGCACCGTGACGGTGTCGTCCTGACAGCTGACCGCCTGGGAAACGACGTTTAAGTACGGCAGGCTGGATTCCTCGCTGTAAAGCTGGAACCCCTCCGGCGGATTGCGTCCAAAGGGCCACTCCGCCACCTTTCCCGGGTCAAAGCTCTCCATTCCCAGTAAGGCTTCGGCTGTTTCGGAAATTTCTTCTTCCGGAATCAGGTAAAGGAGGTTGGCATCCTGCTGGTAGCTGCTGCCGGCCTCTGTCCCCAGCCGCCAAGCTTCGTAAACCAGAAAGTAGCCCATGGAATAATCCAGGGGAAGCTCCGCGGGCGTTTCTGCCGGCTGATGGAAAAAGCAGGCAAAATCCGCAAAATAGCCTTCAAAGGCCTGCTGGTCAAGCTCGGAAAGCTGTACCGCTTCTGAAGGCTCCTGCGGGGTCGATTCCCCGGAAGCTTCTTCCTGCAAGGGTTCCTCACCGGAAGAAGCTGCCGCTTCCCCGGAGCTCACTGCCGACGGTTCTTCCGGATGAGATTCCTGCGGGCCGGTTCCGCCGCACCCCGCAAGTCCCCCCAGCATTCCCGCACAGAGCAAAATACAAATCATTCGTTTCATTGTGCATTCCTCCTGTTGTGAAAGGTAAACAAACGCCCAAAAGACAGCCGCTGTTTTTCCTGATACGATATACGACGTCCCCTCCTTGGTTGTGACATCAAATTTCCCGCTGCAGCCGTTGGGCGTTCTTCTTTAAAATATAGTCCGGTTCTCCCGCGCTATATTGCGTTCCTCCCCGAAAAAGCCGCGGCCCCGGCAGATTTCTTTTCTTCTGCCGGGGCTTTTATCTGTCCCCCGGCAGCTTCACCGCCACGAACCAGCGGTTGTTCTCCTGCAAAAAGAGTTCCCGCCGCCGCCCGCGGATCAGGCACCGGTAGCGTAAGCCAAAGCCGCCTGCTTTCAAACAGGCGGCCCTTTCAATGTCCAGGATTCGGTCAATGGAAAATGGGAGCACCGTCCCGTCCTCACTTTCCCAGTATAATGTTTTGGGCAGCACTTTCCCGTCCGGCAGGAACTCCGCGTCCACCTGCAAATACCTGCGCTCATACCGTTCCATGGTCAAACCACCCGCACCGACAGCGCCGCCGGCTCCTTTCCCAGCAGAAAACTGGCTTCCATGGAATCGTTGAGCCAGTTTAGGCCCTCCCTGGCCGGGATGACCAGGGGCATCCGGTCGTGGATAGGGGCAATCGAAAAATTGGCCGCTGTTGTGAGGATGGTAAACCGGGGCAGCCCTTCCCCCCGGTCGTAGAGCCCCGCCATCCAGGTGAGGGGCTCCCCTGGCTGGCGGCAGTGACAGCGGACGTGGGCCTCGTCATGGGTCCACTCGTAAAAGCCGCTGGACGGCACCAAACACCGCTGGCCGCATAAAAGCCCCCGGAACATGGGCTTCTGGGACGCCGTTTCCGCCCGGGCGTTGATGACGAGCCCCTTGCGCCAGGGATTTTGCAGCCCCCATACCGCCGGGATGAGCCTGGGATTCCCGCCCGGCGAAATCAGGATGGGGACGGTATTTCCCGGGAAAATCTCCCCGGTTTTCACCTCCGCGCCGCTTTGCTCCACTTCCCGCACGATCCGGCGGATCTCCTGTTCATCTATAGAAAAACCGTACCGTCCGCACATGAAAAACACTCCCTTTCACACCATAGGATACCCGTTTTCTCACAGATTTGCCGCCGCCTGGGTAAAATTTTGCAGAGAACTCTGGATGTTGGGGTCCAGGTGGGCCAGCTGGGGGTCCGTCATCAGCAGGGCCCGGCGCACGCTCCCCTCTCCGAACCGTTTCCGCACCCCGTCCACGGCCCTGTCCAGGGAAGCCCGCCGCAGGTGGGTTTCCTCGCCGAAAAACATACACTGCTCGGCGCTCCCCTCCGGTGCCAGGTCCGTCACCCGCACGCCCAAGCCCCGCAAAGGCGTGGGCCAGCCGTACACCTTCCGGAACAGGGCGTAGGCCTCCCCGGCAATTTCGGCGCAGACGTTGGTGAAACGCTTCATGGGCGCCTGGCGTTCCCAGCTTTTCAAGTTGTTGTCCCGCAGGAACAGCACCACCGTTTTGCCCTGAAGCCCCTGTTCCCGCAGCCGCCGGGAAACCTCCTCCGCCATCATGGTAATGACCAGGCGGACATCCTCGTTATTGCGCAAATCCCGGGGACAGGTGGTGGAATTGCCCACCGATTTGACAATCTCCGCGCTGCCCACCTTGGCTACCGGGGAAAGGTCCCAGCCGTTGGCATAGGCGTGGAGGACCTCCCCGGCTTTGCCCAGCCAGCTTCTCAGCAGCTTTATATCAGTATTGGCAAGGTCGCCGATGGTGTAAACCCCGTAATCCCGGAATTTTTTGGCGGTGCTCCATCCCACAAACAGCAGGTCGGTCACCGGCAGCGGGAAAACGATCTCCCGGAAGCTTTCCCGGGGGATCTCGGTGGTGGCGTCGGGCTTTTTTAAGTCGCTTGCCAGCTTGGCAAAAACCTTGTTGAAGCTCACCCCCACTGAAACAGTGAGGCCCAGCTCTTTCCGAATCCGTCCCCGCAGGGTGTCCGCGATTTCTTTCCCGGAGCCGAACAGGGCCCGGCTGCCGGTGACGTCCAGCCAAGCCTCGTCGATGCCGAAGGGTTCCACCTGGTCGGTGTATTCCTCGTAAATGTCCCGCACCAGCCGGGAAAGCCGCCGGTATTCCTCAAAATGGGGCGGCACCACCACCAGCTCCGGGCAGCACTGCTTGGCTTCCCAGATGGTCTGGCCCACCCGGACGCCGAAGGGCTTCGCCAGCTGGTTTTTAGTGAGGATGATGCCGTGGCGGCTCTCCACATCCCCGCCCACCGCCACCGGTTTGTCCCGCAGGGAGGGGTCTTTCAGACATTCCACCGACGCGTAAAAGCTGTTCAGATCCGAATGCAGGATCACCCGTTCCATTCCATCATCTCCATAAAACTTTTGTTCTATTTTGATTATAGAACATCCGTTCTGAATTGTCAATGGGAATTTTTGGGAAACAAAAAGGAGGGAGGAGGCATACTCCCCCTCCTTTTGCAATTTCAGATGGCGTTTTTTTCTTTGGAGCCACAAATTTCCGTCCACTGGCAATCCCCGCAGATGCTTTTCCGTTTGCCGGCCCCAATGATCTTTTCTTTGACAAGGGCTGAAAAATCCTCCCAGGAAATTTCCGAATTTTCCCTGAACCCGCAGAGGTCCAGGACCTTCCGGTCATAATTTCGGACCAGTTCCCGCATTTCACAGACGCCGTTTTGCAGATTGGGGCATTTTTGGCAGATGACATCTTCCTTTGCGGTAATATGCAGCATGGGGTTGCGTTTCATCCCATCATAAATGGCCTGCATATGTTCGGCAAACTCTCTGCTGTAGCCCTTTCCCTCAAAAAAGGTCAGGCACATCCCATGGTGCGCTCTTAATTCCATCTGTTCCTTTACCATGGCAGCACCTTCTTCAGCCTATTTGTCAAAAGAAGCGCCGCCGCGATTTTGAGCAGGTCCGGTACCACAAAGGGAATGACGCACCACCCCAAAACAGCAGCCAGGCCAACGGCCCCCGAAGTGCGCGTGTACACGATCATGAACCACGCCGTCCCAAAGGCATAGCACACCAAAAGCCCCGCCGCCATGGAAAGCGCCAGGGAGATTTTGCCCCGGCCAAAAACCTTCTCCATCCCCCACATCAGCAGCGCGGAAAACAAAAAGCCCAGGATATAGCCGCCGGTGGTCCCCAAAAGCACGCCGACTCCGCCTGAAAATCCCGCAAACACCGGCAGGCCCATGGCCCCCAGGAGGATATAGGTCAAAACGGCCAGCGTTCCCCTCCTGCCGCCCAAAAGGCCCACCGCCATAAATACGCCCATCGTCTGCAAAGTAAACGGGACGCTTGCCGGGACAGAGATCCAGGAGCAGACCGCGATCACGGCGGCGAAAATGCCGATATAGACCATATCCCGGGTTTTATTGAGGGCGGCTGTTCTACCATTCGATTCCATCAGTTATTCCCACCTGTTTTGCAAAATTGATTTCATCAATATCATAACAGAAATCCGTCAGATTGTCAACCATTTATTTTTTATAGGTTTACACCAATTCCCCCGCGGCCCGCAAATCTCCTTTTTCAGGTACGGCTGGAATGCGGTATCAATGAAAAATGACAGCTGCCACGAAAGGAGACAGCTGTCATTTCGATTTTTGGGAATGAGGCGAAGGGTCCTTCGCCGGCTAAAGATCCCCGTTACCGGTCTTCACGGTTCTTTTTCAGGGTCACGGCTGCTACAGCAGCGGCGCCTGCCAGGAGGGCCAGGCTGCCGGCGACTTTCCGTCCGGTCTGAGGAGGCGCATCGGTCTTGGGGGCATTCTCGTCATCGATCGGCTCTTCTACCGGCTCTTCTGCCGCTTCAGAAGGACCGCCGGGGACCGCTTCCTCGCCTGCTCCGGGAGCAAGAGGGGGTTCGGGTTCATCGATCTCCTCGCCGGGGCCGGGCTCCAGGGGAGTTTCCGGCTCGTCGATTTCCTCGTTGGGGTCCGGGATGCTGGCGGTGCTGGCTCCGGATAGGATTGGCGGCAGCCTGCTGGGAGCCGCCCTTTATCTGGCCGGTTCGTTGACTGGCTGGACGGCATCCTCCTGGCCGATGAGCCCACGGGCAACCTGGACGGGGAAAACAGCCGGAAAATCATGGAGGTCTTAAGCCGCCTGGCCCGGGAGGAAGGCTACTGCGTCATTGTGGTCACCCACGACCCGGCCGTAGCGGAAATGTCCCACTGCGTGTGGCGGATGACCGACGGGGTGCTGACACTGGAAAATCCCTAAAATTGAGAAAATCTCATTCTCCCAGGTATTGCCAGAGAATGTGATCGATTTTTCCCTGCCGCAAAAGACTTGATTTCTGTTCCTTTTCGTGTTATCTTAAGTCTGAGAATCATTATGCGCCGCCCCGTCTGTTTGCGGTGCAGGACAACAAGTTATTCAGGAGGCTCACCATGGATGATCCGGCACAGTATTTTATGAAAAATCGGAAACTCAATCCCAAAAAGCTGCTCTCCTATGGGTTTATTGCGGACCGGGAGGGCTTCCGGTATGAAATGTCCCTTCCCGGCAGCGGGTTTCTCCTCCGCGTCCGGGTCACAGCGCAGGGGAAGGTTTCGGCTCAGGTCTTGGACCCGGCGTCCGGCGAGCCATATGTCCTCCATCTTGCCAAGGGAGCCTGCGGCAGTTTTGTCGGGGACGTCCGGCAGCAGTATGAGAAAATCCTGACGGACATCGCCGGACAATGCTTTGAGCCGGAGCAGTTCCAAGCCGCGCAGTCCAAAGAAATCATTTCCTTTGTGCGGGAAACGTACGGGGATGAGCTGGAATTTTTGTGGCCCAAGTCCCCCGGGAACGCCATCTGGCGCAGGAAGGATACGCAGAAATGGTATGCCGCGCTTCTGACAGTTTCCCGGGAAAAGCTGGGGTTCAGTTCCAGCGAAAAGGCCGAGATCCTGGACCTGCGCTGTCTGCCGGAGGATTTGGACGGCCTGCTCCGGCGCAAGGGCTACTTCCCCGGTTATCACATGAACAAAAAGAGCTGGTACACGATCGTTCTGGATGGTTCCGTCCCCACCGAGGAAATCAGCGGGAGGCTCCGGCAGAGCTACGCGCTCGCCCTGAAATAAGCGGAACTGCGGTGAAAATATCCCTTTAGGAGGTTTTCCGCTGCCCTATGACCCAATTCAAAATATCGGAATCGTCAAACAGGACGTTCCCTCCGCCGTGGTAATTCTGATAAATCCCAAGGCTGTTGAAGTAAGCGTCCTCCGGTACTTCCAATTGCAGCAGACCATCCATTTCACTTTCTGAAAGCCCGGTTCCCGCATAGGCGGCGTACAGCCCGTCGTATGCCTCCTGTGCCTTTTGAGAGCCATAGTATTCGTCGCTTTCGGCCATGAAAATGTAAACTGCCACCCGGTTTTCCGCAATAGGCGCAAACTCCCCATCCCATTGGGACGCCCCGTGCAAATAAGCGGCATACAGGTCCGGCCGCATGGAAACGGCCCGGGACATGGTTTCGCCTCCGGCGGAATACCCGGCGGCATAGACCCGGCTGTCATCCACGGAAAAGCTTTCCAGGAAATACTCCGTCAATTCAATGGCCTGCCTGGTGGATTTTTCTCCCCAGTCCGTAAGCTGGGCGGATACCACGATCATGTCTTCCTCCAGTTCCGTCCAGGCCCGGAAGCCGTTCCAGCTTAAATTGCTGCCGGAAGAAGCCTCCCCGAACCACATCATGTCGTAGCCGGGCATTACCACCATCATGGGATATTCTTTGCTGCTGTCGTAGCTGTCCGGCAGGTAATAGCTGTAATGGATCTCCCCGTCGGCGCCATCCAAAACCTGCTCTGCAATCAGCCCCGTTTCCAAGTCCCGGGCGGGAAGGCTCTCTTCCCTGTTTTCTAACACAACCGAGGGTTCTTCCTGGACGTTGTCCCGCGGCGCACCGGAACAGCCGGACAAAAATGCCGCCAAGGACAGGAGGATCGGGATGAACCGCATATCTATTCCTCCTTTTAAGAATACTGGCCGGAGCATTGGAAAGCTCCGGCCTTTTTTCTGAAAATCTCTGATTATTCCGCAAGCCCTAACCCTCTGATCCACCGGGTCACGTCATCCGGGCTGACGCTGCTTGAGAACCGCTGGCCCTCCTGCCAGTCGCCGGTCCCCGCCAGCTCTGCCAGCAGCTCCCCGCTTTCTCCCATGCCGGAAGATGCGGAGGTGGCAAAGGGAATCACCGTCTTGCCGGTAAAGTCATTGGCGGAAACAAATCCGTTGACCGGCCAGGCGGCGATGCCCCACCAGATGGGGTACCCGATATAGACAGTGTCGTAAGAATCCCAGTTTTCCACGGTTGTAGAAACGAGTTCGACATCGCGAAGGGACTCATCTGCGTATTCCTGGCTGACCCGGCTTCCGTCGTCCGTCCAGTTCAAGTCCTCATCGGTGTACGGCTCCACCGGCTCCAGTTCAAAAAGATCCCCGCCGGTGGCTTCCGCAATATATGTCGCGGCTTCCTCGGTATTCCCTGTGGCGGAATAGTATACCACCAGGACATCGCCGCTGTCCGCTGTGGACGCGCTGCTTTCCGATTCCGAGGCAGAGGGCTCTTCCGCCGCGCTGCTTTCCGGCTGGGACGACTCCTGATTTTGACTGGCTGAAGATTCGGTTTCGGTCCCGCCGCTGGTGCAGGCTGTCAAAGTGAACAGCATGGTTCCGGCAAGCATGGCGCCCAGGAAGCGTTTCATCTCTTTCATTTCAGATCCTCCGTTCTTTCACAATGGCTTTATTTTTGCTGGTCAACCGGCGGGACCATTTCCGCGTATTTTTTCAGCAGTTCCGGCGTGCTGGTATAATAACGCCGGCGTTTGTCCAGCGCGGTGATCGCCTCCATCTCCTCCTCCGTCAGGGAGAAGTCGAACAGGGCAAAGTTGTCCCGGATATGGGCGGGGTTCTTGGAACCGGGGATCACGATGTTTCCGGACTGGATATGCCACCGGAGGATGATCTGCGCGCTGCTCTTCCCGTACTTTTTGCCCAGCTGCTCAAATACTTTGTCCGCCAGGAGCGTTTTATCCCCGTGTCCCAGGGGATACCACGCCTGAATGACGATCTGTTCCCGCTTCAAAAACTCTTTCAGATCCTTCTCCTGGGAGTAAGGATGCACTTCCGTCTGCAAAACGGCGGGTCTTACCTTGCAGACATCCAAAATCTCCTGGATCTGGCTCGCAGTGAAATTGGACAGGCCAATGGCCTTGACTTTCCCTTCCTCATAGGCCTTTTCCATCAGCCGGTACCCGGCCATATAGTTCCCGGCAGGCTGGTGGATCAGCAAAAGATCGATATAATCCGTGTCCAGGCGTTCCAAGGTCTTTTCCACCGCGTCCGCCTGCTCATAAAAGGACGGCCACAGCTTGGTTTCCAAAAAGATCTCTTCCCGGGGGAGCCCGGATCTTTTCATTGCCCGGCCCACAGCCTTTTCATTGACATAGGCGTTGGCGGTGTCGATGAGCCGGTACCCGCATCCCAGGGCGCTGAGGACGGAGCTTTCCGCTTCATCCGGGGTCAGCAGGAACGTCCCGATCCCCGCCATTGGCATCTTCACACCGTTATTCAAGGTTACAAATTCCATCAAACAGCATCCTTTCTTTTGTAACGATCCCTTGTCCTTACGATAAAATTATACCGCGGCAAACGGAAAAACAGAAGTTTCAAATTGTTCAGCAGCATGAACCGAAAGCTTGATACTACAGCTATTTTTCAAGTATCCGGCAGCCTCCGTACACCTGGGACATTGGAAGCTGGTCCAAGGCCCGGTCCAGCGCGGCCACTTCCTCCGCGGACAGCGTCACTTCCGCGGCCCCCAGGTTTTCCTCCAGACGCTCCGGCTTCCGTGTCCCGGGGATCGGAACCAGGTACGGCTTCTTACAGAGCATCCACGCAAGGGCGATCTGCGACATTGTTGCATCCTTTGCTTCCGCTGTATTGCGGATCAATTCCAGGAGCGCCTGGTTCTGCTTCAGGCCCTCCGGCGTAAACTGCGGCATGACGGTCCGGTAATCCTCCCGCCCTCCGAAGACTGTATTTTCATGATATTTCCCGGAAAGCAGGCCGTTGGCCATGGGCGAAAAGGCCACATAACCGATCCCTAGCTCCTCCAGCACCGGAAACAGCGGCTCATACCACCTTGCCATCATGGAATACCGGTTTTGGATCGCTGTGACGGGGCAGACTGCATGGGCGCGCCAGATGATATCTTCTGTGACCTCAGACAGCCCCCAATGGGTGATTTTGCCTTCTCTTATCAGGTCAGCCATGACTCCGGCCACTTCCTCCACAGGGACCGATGGGTCGGGCCGGTGCTGGTAATACAGGTCGATATGGTCGGTCTGCAGCCGTTTCAGCGACCCTTCCACGGACTTTCGGATGGTTTCGGGCCTGGAATCCACTTTCACGGGCAAGTTCACTTCGCTGCTGCTCCAATCAAATTGGATGCCGAACTTTGTGGCGATTTTGATTTGACCGCGATATGGTTTTAATGCCTGGCCCAATAATTCCTCATTATCGTGGTGACGCTCCTTCGTCCCGTAGGATTCGGCGGTATCGAAAAAGGTGCAGCCCAAATCTACTGCCTTTGCCAGCAGCTCTGTCATTTCTTTTTTGTCCGCCGGCGCGCCATACGCATGGCTCATTCCCATACAGCCAAGGCCAACTGCCGAAACCCTCAAATCCTTGCCCAATGTGCGATACCTCATAAAAATTCCTTTCTTTCCTCCCCATTGCTTTTGGGAGATTATACCCGCTTCCCCATTTCATAGGCTTCCTGCATGGCCGGCATTTTCCGGATCTCCCCGGCCTCATACACGCCCTTGCCGTAAATGACCCCCATTTCCTTGGAGCCATTCAGGCAGGCGGCGAACCCCCGGAAGCATTCCAGGGTGCAGTCCATGACTGTGTCGCTGTCCTCGGCGGCGGTCATGATGTAGTAAAATTCCTTGTTGGGGATATTGGTCCACCGGGCCACGGAACGGTCGATGACCGCCTTCATCTGGGCGTCGATGGAATAGAAATAGACAGGGCTTGCCATGACGATGACGCCGGCCTCCTGCATTTTATCCAGGATTTCGGCCATATCGTCCTGGACCGCGCATTTCCCGCCATGATCCCTGCAATAGTAGCAGGCGCTGCAGGGCGCCACCTTTTTGCTCCGCAGGAAGATTTTCTCCGCCTCATTGCCGCTTTCCAGGGCTCCTTTCATAAATTCATCGCACAGCAGGTCGGAATTGCCGCCTTTCCGGGGACTTCCGGATAAAATCAAAACTTTCTTGCTCATATGTTGCCACTCCTTTCGTTTGATTCAAAGATTTGCGTCAGCCATTGGTTATAAGCCGGAATCCACCCGCCCTGGCTGCCGAAGCCGTGGGGCATATCGTCCAGCTGGAGCCGTTCGACGGAAACGCCGGCCTCCTCCGCGGCGTCGGCGTTGGCCAGGAACTGGCCGTAAAAGGGGTCCCGGGTTCCATAGCAGTAAAAGGTCGGGGGCAGCTCCGCCTCCCGCAGGGAATCCACATCCGTGGTCCCCACGCTCAGGCGGCCGTAAAAGGAATAGATCATCCCATCCGCGGCGGCATCGGCGGACACTTCGTCCAGAGCGTCCGGGACGTAATCGGGATCAAGGACCGTTGGGCTCACTGTCCCGTCAAAGTTCCGCAGCATCTCACCGGCCAAGATCCCACCGGCGGAAAAGCCCATGACGGCAATGTCCTGCTCCTCGATCCCATATCCTTCCGCGTGAGAACGGACGAACCGGACGGCCCTGGCCAGGTCCAGCGCCCCTTCCTCCTGCGTATAGGGCCGCAGGCGGTAATCCACTACAAAGCTCTGGTAGCCTAATTTGCTCAGCTCCTCGGCCACCGGCGTCCCCTCGTTCCGGTCGCTGCGGAACTGGAACGCGCCTCCCGCGCAGATCAGGACGGCCCCTTTGATATCCGTCCCTTCCGGTACGGGAAAATAGGTGAGATAAGGCCGGAAATCCGGGTCGTCTCAATAGCCGCCGTTATTGACGGTGTATTCTGTCACAGCCGGGACATTCCCTTCTTCCCAGAGATAAAGCACCTGCTTCTCCCCCGGCGTGGGCTGGGCAGTGGCCACGGTGTTGGACTCCCCTTCCGTCGGGGCTGCCGGGGTATCCTGGAGCCCCAGCCCTTCCGCCCAGGCCGTCACGTCCTCCTCACTGTCCGCCGCATCGTTCCGGGAGAGGATCAGGGCGTCGTCCTGCATCAACGCGCCGGGCTGGAGGCGGGAAATGGTGTCCACTGTCCGGGAAGCGCCGCTGCCGCTGTGGGTGATAAAGGGGATAATGGTCTTGGCCCCGAAATCGTATTCCTCCAGGAAGGAATAGACGGGCATGGGCATATCTCCCCACCAGTTTGGATAGCCCAGCAAAACGATTTCGTACTGTTCAAAATTTTCCACATGGGAAGCCAGCTCCGGCCGGGCCCCTTCCTCCTGTTCTTCCGCCGCCTGGTCCACCAGGGCCTCATGCTCCAGCGGATACGGCTCAGCTGCTTCGATCCGGAACAGATCGCCTCCAACCGTCTGCTGAATGAGGTTGGCCACATATTCCGTGTTCCCCAGCTTTTCCCCATCCTGCATCACCACGCTGGCGCCGGCCACCGCATCGGCGCCGGATGTGTCCACATCCTCCGGCACGGAAAAATACGCGATCAGGATATTGGAGCCTTCCTGACTGGTTTCCGGCTCCATTGATTCGGCTGATTCATCGGCGGACTGTTGGGCCGTATCCGTCCCGCTGGGTTCCTGTGATGAGGACGGGCTGCCGCTGTCGCAGGCCGCCAGCCCTAAAGATGCCGCCAGCAATAAGGCCAGCAAACGTTTCATAAAACTCCCCTCCTGTTTCAAAAACATTCCCGGAAAATGTCCAGGATCTCCTCATGGGTCATTTTTTTATAGCTGCCGGAAGAAAGGCTGCACGAGCCGGCAATTTCTTTCAGGATGTTTTCATCCGTAAGCCCCAGCTCCCGCAGGGTAGAAGGCAGGCCAAGCTCCTTGATAAAGGCGGCCAATGCCTCCACACCGGCTTTTGCCAGTCCTTCCTCTGTTTTCCCTTCCCCAGGGATCCCCCACACCCGGACCGCGAACCGGGCGAATTTCCCCGGGCTTTCTCCGCAGATATGCCGGTAATAAACCGGCTGGAGCACTGCTAAGCCTTCCCCGTGGTTGCAGTTGATGTAAGCCCCCAGCTGGTGCTCCATCAGATGGCACTGGAAATCGCACCGTTTCCCCAGCTTGATGATGCGGTTCTCCGCCATGGCGGCCTCCCACATCAGGTTGCTCCGGGCCGTATAGTCGCCGGGGTCCCGAACGGCGGCCCGCAGGTCCCGGATGACCCCGCGCATCAGGGCTTCGGCCATATCGTCGGAAACATTTTCCGTGTCCGGGCCGCTGAAATAGGTTTCCATCATGTGGCTCAAGGTGTCGAACCCGCCGGAAACCATCTGCCTCCTGGGGACGGTCATGGTATAGCTGGGGTCCATCAGGGCGAAGCGGGGGTTGCAGGCGGGGTAGTCCCGGCCGGTTTTGATCTTCTTTTCCTCATTGGTGATCACCGCGCCGCCGTTCATCTCGCTGCCGGTCCCGGCCACGGTGACGATGACCCCCAGAGGAAGGGGCGAAAAATCAACAATGCCGGGCTTGCTCCAAAAATCCTCCCAAATGTCCCCGGGGTAGACCGCCGCCATGGAAATGGCCTTGCAGCAGTCCATGACAGAGCCGCCCCCAACCCCCAGAATCATCTCCACGCCGCGCTCTTTTGCCAGGGCCGCGCCTTCCAGCACCTTGGCATAAGTCGGATTGGGCATAATGCCGGGAAACTCCACCACCGTTTTGCCTGCCTCATTCAAAATCCTGACGGCCTCATCATAGACGCCGTTTTTCTTGATGGAGCCGCCGCCATAAGCCAGCATAACCACCTGGCTGTTCCGCACCAGGCAGGCCAGGTATTCCCGGACACAGCCCTTTCCAAAATAGGTTTTGGTGGTATTTTGGAAAATAAAATTGTTCATATCCTTCGTTCCCCTTCTAAGCTTCCATCTGGTTTTCCCAAAACTGAACCGCCAAGTCGAGCCACCCTTCCGCTGATGTTCCGGTCCCCAGCCCGAACCCATGGCCAAGGCCGGGATAATGGTGGAACTCCGTGGGGACGCCCAAGGACGAAAGGGCGTCCAGACGGGCCTGCATGGTGCGCCAGCTGGCAATCCCGTCGTTGTCGCCCACACAGGCGAAGGTGGGCGGGTCCTCCGCCGAATAGTCGCTTAACCCGGTGTACTGCATGATGACTGCTCCCGGCTGGGGCAGGTCCCCGCCGCCGAAGGCTGACGGGCCGTACGTCCCCAGCCACGCCGCCATGCGCGCCCCGGCCGAACCGCCCCAAAGGGAATAGCAGTCCTTATCCACTTCCAGCTCCTCTGCGTGCTCGAAAATAAAGGTGATGGCCCGGGCCAGATCCTCGCAGGCTGTCTGGGCGCCGGGGCGGTAGATCAGGGCGAAGGCATTATAGCCCTTTTTGGAAAGCTCCAAAGCGTGGGGGAAGCTGTCCTGCATGGCCCCAACATAGGCGAAAGCGCCGCCCGCGTTGCAGACCGCGAACTTTTCCCCCGGCTCCCCCTTGAAAAAGAAAAGCCCCGTGTCCTCCTTGGCCGGATCTTCCGCTTTTTCGGCGTCGGTGTAAATGTCGTAAAAAATGGTTTCCCCGGCAAGAGCGCGGCTTTTTAAGCTGTTGGCGATTTCCACGGTTTTATCGGGGTCGATGTGGCTGTAATAGGTGAGCTCCAGCTCTCCCAGGGTTTCGCCGCTGTAATAAGCCTCGTTTGCGGGAAAGAGGAGCCGCCCGTATTCCCCGAAAGCCGGGTCGCCGGCAACCTCCGAGATAGGCGTATCCACTGTAAAAGTCCCTTCCGTAACTTCTCCCTCCTCCGAAACCGCCGCCTGGGGCGGGTCTTGGGTGATCCCGCAGGCGGACAGCAGCATGGCCAGCAGAAGGCCGCCTGTAATCAGCAGAGCTTTCATTTCAATTCCCCCTTCTTTTTCGGCTGTCCGCATCTCCGCAGGCCTTGTCCGGCGGCATGGCCGAGAAACACAAACAGACCCATGACCGCCAGATAATCCGCGAAAAACAAAATCAGCGGCCGTTCATAATCAAAAAATACAAAATGGGTCCTCAAAAACAGGTAAGAGGGGATGTCGTTCCGGATAAACGCTGCGATCCCATAAAGCGCGATAAGGGCCGCCGCAAGCCTCAGCACGATCCGCTGCGCCTTGGACGCCGGCCTTTTGCCCATCCGGCGGAACACCCCCATCACCATGCTCCAGTGGATTCCCAGGTGGAGGCTCATGAAGATAAAGCCCCAATAGGCGCACAGCAGATGTACCGTTCTGGCCAAGGACAGCCCGCCCTCTATGGGCAGGAAATCAAAGACATACCGGGACATCTCGATGCCGCTGAGCATGGACCCCAGCATGGCCGCCAAAACCAGGGCCGCTAAAGCCGTTTGAAAAACGCGGACAGCCGTGTACCGGCCCTTCCCCAAGCTTTTGACCCAGCCGAAATTCAGAACATGGTGCAAAATCAAGAGCAGCAGCATCCCGGCCCCCAGCCATTCGTGGGCGGCCTCGCCGATGAGGGAATAGGCCATCAGCAAAAGCAGGACAAGGGTCATGGCCGCATCCACCATCATTTTCCCAAGCAGTTTCTTCGGCATTCTGTTACCTCCCGTATCTGTTTTTCTGATTTTTATTATAAATCCGGCGGACGGGAATCGGAAGTATCGTTTTGTTGAACAGTATGAAGTCTTGAGTTAAAACAAAAAGCGTCTGAGGACAGGTTCCCCGGACGCTTTTCCGTTTGATTTTCTATGGGCAGCAAAAAAGCCGCCCTGCAAAAAGGACGGCTTCCCCCTATGGGGGATTTTTCAGATATTTTCAAACCGGGCGATAAATTCGTCCTGCACTTCCCGGGGAAGGTCCACAAAATGGGCGCTGACCCCCCACATGCGGACCACCAGGTCCCGGTACTCCTCCGGGTGCAGCCGGGCGTTTTTCAGATCCTCTGCATTGACCACATTGGGCTGGTGCTGGCCGCCGCCTAGGGCAAAATAATCCCGCAAAAGGCCCGCAAACAGTTCCGCCCCTTCGTTTGCCTGGAACACCGTGGAAAAATATTGGAGCATGACGCAGAAGTTCCACTGGTACAGCATGGGGTCGATCTTGGCCGCAGAACGCAGGGCCGCCGTGGGCCCGTTTTTCATGGTGCCGTTTTCCGGCGAAAGGGTTACCGGCACCGGTTCCCCGGACTTTCTCCCCTCCGGCGTGGCCTGGAGCCACCGCCCGTCCCCCACCGGATGGGGCTGGTGGATACCGGCCAGGTGCCGGCCGCCAGTGGGTGTCCGGTACTTTAGGATCTCCCGGCAGGCGGACTCCAGAAGCTCCTTGGCGGGGAGGTCCACGAAATCGTCGTCGTTTGCCCATTTGGGGGCGGTCCAAAGCAGCTGGCGCATAGGCTCTTTGCCTTCAAAGTTTTGATTGCAGGCCTCCAGCACCTGGGACAGGGAAAACCGCTTTTCCTCAAACACCCGTCTGCGCAGCGCCGCCAGGGAATTGATCCCCACCGCCGGTTCCATGATCATGAAGCCCCGGTCCGGCATGGGGTAGCCGAACCAGCTGACGTCCGTGCCTGTTTCCAGGCAGTTGTCAAACAAAGCCGAGGTGATGGGCAGGGGCGACATCAAAGGGCTGGCGGCGTCCCAGCCTATCTCCCCCGCCTCCGCCTTCTCCCGCAGAAACGACGGGTTGCCGGATACATATTCCCGCACCGCCTTTTCCCGCAGATTGTAATTCGTAAGGCTCTCCCGGATGCGCCGGGCGGCTGTGGCTTTGCAGGCTTCCAGAAATTCCGGGAAGGCGCAGCTGTCCGGCATTTCCCCCATGGCTTCCAGAACCACCCGCGCCATATCCACGCTGCCGCTGGTGTAAAAATCCCCGCGGCCCGGGATGTTCATATCCTGGCAAAGGTCGAAGGCATAGTCCCGGGCCTCCCGTTCCGGGATCCCGGCGGATACCATGCTGGCGATAAACTGGTCGTCATTATAGTAGGCGATGCAGTTTAGACCGGAAACGGAAAGCTCCGCGCATTTCTTCAAAAATTCCGGCGGGTTTTTGCTGTGGATGCGGCAGGAAAGCTCCGGCTCCGGCAGCCTGGTTTTCCCGGCGGCCTCCAAAAAGGCAAAGGTCACAGGGTTCACCGCGTCCTCCCCTTCCGGCGTAACGCCGCCCAGGGTAATGTTCAGCTGGCCCTCCTGAGCGCCGAAATACTCCGCCTTGATGTCCGCGCCGTCGTACATTTTGAGCAGCAGACATTCGATGAGCTGCCGCGCTTCCTCCGGGGGAACGGTGTGGTAATACGGGTACAAAAGCTGGTCCACCCGGCCGTAGTTGACCCAGCGGAAATTCTCCACAATGGTTGCAAGGCTTGCAAACCAGAAAAGCTGCGCCGCCTCATAAAAATCCCGGGGCGGGTTTTGGGCTACCCACCGGCAGGTGTCCGCGATCTTCAAAAGCTCGGACCTGCGGGGCTCTTCCGCTGTTTCCGCCAAAGAAGCCGCATAGTCCCCGTACCGGAAAATCCAGCGGGACACCGCTTCATAGGCTGTCGCCACCGCCTGGAGCCAGCCCTTTTTCAAGGGGGAATCTACCTTTCCCATGGACTCCCGGGCGGTTTTTAAAATGCCGGAAATCCCCATGCGCAAAACCCGGCCAAAGTCCGGCGTGTAGTGGGATTTGGTGGAAAACTCCCCGTTTGCGCCGCCAAATTCCTCCTTGTCCTTTTCCGAAAGGTAATGGGGCATGGCGAGGATTTCCATGTCGGATTTGTCCAAAAACTCGTTGCGGTGGCCGTACAGGGTACGGCTCCCCACGATCAGCTCCTGTTCCCCGATATAAAGGGGCATTCCGTCAAATACCATGGCCATGGCCTGGGCCTTCCGCTGGGCAATGGTCCCGGGCAGGTCCGCCGCCGACCAGCATTCGGGCAGGGCGGCCCGGGCCTCCTTCTGGACGCTGTCCCGGGCGTTTTTCCGTAAAAATTCCGTTCTGGTCATGTGGTCCTCGTCCTTTCCGCACCTTGTACCGGCAGGCCAAGGCTTTGAAATATGCGATAATATTCTTCCATCTGAGAGTGGCTCACCGCCCGGCCGCTGTCATCGGGGGCGGGCTTCCCGATTTGGGCATATTTGCCGGTCCCCAGCTTGTGGTAGGGCATCAGTTCGATCTGCTCCGCCCCGGGGTTTTCCTTTAAAAAGCCGGCGATCTTTGCCATTTCCTCCGCCGAGGCGTTGAACCCGCCGATCACCGGCACCCGGACCCAGACCCGGCAACGCCTTTCCATAAGCCGCCGGTAATTTCGGAGGATCCGGGCGTTGTCCGCACCGGTCCCGGCCCTGTGGATCTCCGGCGTAACGGCCTTGATGTCGTATAAAAACATATCCGCCCGCTCCATCAGCCCTTCCAGGGCTTCCTCCGGCATGAGGCCGCAGGTGTCCGCCGCCGCGGAAAGCCCCGCTTCCCGGCAGAGAGCCAGGGTTTCCAGCAAAAATTCCGGCTGCATGGAGCATTCTCCCCCGGAAAAGGTGACGCCGCCGTTTTTTCCATAGAAAGGCCGGTCCCGCAAAACCGCCTGCACCGTTTCTTCCGGCGTCATCCACCGGCCCGAAAGGCTCAGGGCCCCGGAAGGACAGCAGCCGGCACAATCTCCGCAGGTATGGCACCGGGCAAAGTCCACCCGGCGCTGCCCTTCTCCGGCAAATTGGGCGTTTTGGGGGCAGACATTTTGGCATTCCCCGCACAGGATGCAGTTTTCCGCCAGAAATTGCAGCTGCACCCGGTGTTCCAGCCCCTCCGGGTTGTGGCACCAGCCGCACCGCAGAGGACAGCCCTTCAGGAAAACAGTGGTGCGAATCCCCGGCCCGTCGTGGACGGAAAAACGCTGGATATCAAAAACAAGCCCTTTGATCCTTCATCCCTCCAGCCAGCAGAAATCTATTTCGTTCCCATTATAGCATGACGCCTCCCCGTTTGCAAGGATCTCCCCCGCTGAATACCGGGGACAGTTTTCCGAACAAAATGCGAATCTGCTGTAAAAGTTGGAAAACTGCACGCGATTCATAATCATCATAAAAATCGTGCAAAAAATAAGATATTCGATTGATTTTTTGTGTTATTTGCCGTATAATAATTTCTAGAAAAAGGAGTGTGGGAGCGATGTACCGTTTTATTTTTGTGGACGACGAAGATTTCGCGCGCCAGCTGTTTGAGGGAATCATGGACTTCAGGCAGTTTGGCTTTGAACTGGTCCAAACCTTCGGCAGCGCGGAAACTGCCCTGGATCACCTGGAGAAAAATCCTGTGGACGCAGTGATCACCGACATTAAAATGGGGCAGATGTCCGGCATCGGCCTCTGCGAAAAGGCCCGGAGCCTGTATCCGGACATCCCGCTGGTACTGCTGACCGGATACCGGGACTTTGACTATGCCCGGCAGGCGATCCGGCAGAATGTGTTCGATTACCTGGTAAAACCCACCTCCTTCGCAGACCTGGAAAGCCTGTTCACAAGGCTCCGGGAGTACCTGGACGCCCGGGCGCAGAGCACCCCGGACCCTTCCCCGGCGGAACCGGAATATCAGGGACTTATCCAGAAAATGCGCCAGCTGGCCAAAGAAAATTACGATACCGGCTTTTCCTTGGAAAAGGCGGCGGAAGCCCTTTCCATGAACCCGGCTTACCTGAGCCGTCTGTTCAAACAGCAATGCGGCAAAAATTACAGCGACTACCTGACGGAGCTGCGGATCCGCCGGGTCAAGGAGCTGCTGGCCGACCCCACGGTGAAGGTATATGAGGCAGGGTATCAGGTGGGGTATAAAAACACCCAGCATTTTTACAAGATTTTTAAGCAGGCCACCGGCATGACCCCCACAGAGTACCGCCTGGCACACACCAAAAGCGCCGGACAGGAGGAGCCGGACTGATCCCGGTCCCTTCCCCGTTCAGTAAAGGCGGCAGTCCCGCCGGCGGAAGAGGGCAGAGAAATTGAATGTCTGCCGAAAAAACTGTTGACAAACCGTTTCGGATGTGCTATAATAATACACGTTCTGATTTGGAGAAGTCGCCTAGCCCGGTTTATGGCGCACGACTGGAACTCGTGTATGGGTTAATAGCTCATCGAGGGTTCGAATCCCTCCTTCTCCGCCATCTTATGGATCATTCTTTGATACAAAAACAGCCTTCCAAATCGGAAGGCTGTTTTTGTATGCGTGCCCGGAAAGCCCGGTATTATGGGCTTTCCGGGCTTTTTCTGTTTTTGGGGGGACTTAGCGGTATGGCCCGTCACCGTGCCGCTTGCCCTGATAACGGCATACCAGCGGTTGACGGCCCATTTTCACCCCTTCCAGCACAATGATACTGCCGCTTTGGTTTTATTCTCGCTCAAAAGGCCCGCCGCAATCCTCCGCAGAATGCATTTTTTCATTGTCGTTTTCACGTCTTGCGCCTTGTGTGATTCACAGCTTACACACCGCGGGTGGAAAAGCGGGGGGCTTATAAACCTGTTTTTGAAAACATAGATTCTTTAATTTCCTAATTTGCCGTTTTTATAGGCGATCCCCCACTGCTCCATGGCGTCCATGATCGGCCGCATGGATTCCCCCAGTTCGCTCAGGGCGTACTCCACCCTGGGAGGCACTTCCGGATACACCGTGCGGGTAATGATCCCGTCCTCTTCCATGGAACGCAGACTGTCCGTTAAAACCTTCTGGCTGATCCCCTCTAGATCCTTGCGCAGTTCATTGAAGCGCCACGGACGGGCAAATAGGTTCCGCATGATCAACAGCTTCCATTTGCTTCCGATCAACTGTACTGTTGTTGCAACAGGACAGGCGGGCATTTCTTCTTTTGTCAGCATATAGGACACCTCCGAAAATCCCAATAGTTCAAATATGAATGTTACACCATAATTATAATGCTGCATCCAAAGAAAGTCAAGGGCGTGATAGGAACTCAAAAAATTTTTACGGCCCAACCCTTGAAACACCGCAAAGGTCACAAAAAGGGGACTGGGTTATAAAAAAGTGCGTACTTGTATGGCGGAAAAAAATCCGTAAAATAGAAGGTACAGAGAGCAAAACGGCACTCTGAATACTTAAATGGAGGTCAAAGTTATGGCACTCTCGAATCTGTTTGGATGGAGCAAAAAAATGGAAGCGGCCCCTGCGGCTGCTTGCGGTTCTGCCTGCGGCGCCGGTGATAAGCCGGAGGAAAAACCCGCCGCTTGCGGCTCTGCCTGCGGTGCTGGCGACAAGCCGGAGGAAAAACCCGCTGCTTGCGGCTCTGCCTGCGGCGCCGGCGACAAGCCGGAGGAAAAGCCCGCCGCTTGCGGCTCTGC
>DVOW01000054.1 GCA_018713335.1 Candidatus Merdivicinus intestinigallinarum
CCACTTCTTTTCTCTTCCATTTTGATCGGCGTTTGCGCGGCGGTCTTTTTGTCATGCTCTTTTTCGCCTCCTCTGGCCTCTGCAAATTTTTCTCATTTTCCTATTGACTTTTTATTTGCAGACTTATGATAGCTTTGACGGGACAATTTTCATAGCAATTCCCGCAGTGGAGGCAATGCTCCTGCTGGATGGCAAAGGGCTGTCCCTTTGTGATGCACTTCTGCGGACAAATTTGGGCGCATTTCCCGCAGCCAATGCAGGCATCTGTGATTTCATACCCCTTGGGCGAAAGGTTCCCCTTCCCGATTACATAGCTTTCCCGGAAGATTGGGTTCACACCCAGATGGAAATACTCGATCGCGGCGTCCTTGATTTGGAATACGATCCCAATGCTCCTTGTATCGCCGGGGTACACATTGGAAAGATAAGGCTGTTCGGTAAAAATTGTGTCGATCCAGCGCTTTTGCTCCTCCTGCGGAACAGGGACAGCCTTGGCCGAAAGGCGGATCATTTCCTTATATTTGGTGTATCCCAATATCTGCACCCGGCCGTCGGTTAAGAGCTCTTTGCAGAACTCCTTCCCTCTGGCTGTGAAAAAGTACAGGGCGTCCGGTTCATAGTGGATGGCGCTGATATTCCGTATTTGGGGGTTGCCGGCCTGGTCCACCGTGGCGAAAGCTAAAACGCCCACATACTGCAGTTTTTGCAAACAGGTTTTTGCATCCATGAAAAATTCCTCCCCTTATCCTTTAAAATCCCCGGCTAGAAGCGCAGGATCCTGCCCTCCCGGCGCGGCCTGGACGCGGGGTGCGGGTCCCCTTCGCGGGGGTACCCCAGCAGGAGCTGCATCACGGCGTAATAGTCGGCGCGGACGCCCCATTTTTTTAAGATCTCCTGCCCGTAAGGATCGGCGAAAGCCGTCCAGCCCTGCCCGATGTAGCAGGAGCCGACCCCTAGGGAATCCGCCGCCAGCATCATGTTTTCGGCAGCCGCCGCGCAGTCCTCCCCCGAAAAGAGGAAGTTTTTCGGCGCAAAAAGGGTGACGACGGTGGGCGCGCCGTAAAAGGCGTTTGTGAGGTTTGGGTCGTCGGCGATGCTGGGCTGTTCTCTGGAGACGTAATTCTCCCCCGACGCCATGCGGGGACGGGAATTGGCGCGCTTTATCTTCCCCAATCGTTCGTTGACCTCCCGGTCCTGGCAGACGGCGAAAATGGGCCCCTGCCGTCCTCCCGCGCTGGGGGCGTAGAGTCCCGCTTCCAAGATCTGCGAAAGTACCGCTTCCTCGATCTGCCGTTCCGCAAAACGCCGGATAGCGCGGCGGTGCAGGATGGTTTCCATCAAGCTGTTCATGTTCAAAAGATCTCCTTCCAGCATTGGGGGTCTGCGGCATAGAAATTGCCGTCTTTGCCGCTGGCAACAGCGGGACAGCCCCGGCACCACGCCAATAACTCGCATTTGGCGCATTTCTCAAATTTCGAGTAGTCCCGATATCGTTCTATTTGGCAAACCCAAACGTCGGCCAGCCGGTCCTCGAACACATTGCCCACCTTGCTGTTCTGGACCCGGCGGCAGGCAAAAATGTCCCCGGTGGGGAGAATGGTCAAGTGGCAGTTGCCGCAGTTGCAGCCGCCGTAGATCATCCCTTCCTCCACGGCTTCCGGGATCTTGAAAGCGCCGGTTTCGTACTCGTACAGCGTCCACAGATGGTCTTTCTTGTTGAAGTAAGTCCGGCAGCCCGCCGCCTCATATTCCTGGAACTTTTTATCACAGGTTTCCAGCAGTTGGCGGTAGCGCATGGGCGCGATCCCAACCTCTTTTTCCTCGCTGGTGGGACAGTAGCGGGCAAAGGCAAAGACGTTGGCCCCGGCCTCCACCACCGCGTAGATGATGTCCGGCACTTGGTCGATGTTGGTTCCGGATACAGTGGTCATGATGACGCTGCGGATGCCCGCCCGGTTGATGCAGCCGATTTTTTCCAGGGTAATGTCGAAGCTGCCCGGTTTGCGGAACCAGTCGTGGGTTTCCCGCATGCCGTCCAGGGAAAGCTGGTATTTTTCACATCCGTGTCCCTTCAGCCTGCGGCATACTTCGTCGGTCAGATGGAAGGGGTTGCCCAGGATGGTGAAGGGGATGCCGTGCTCTTTCAAAAGCCCCAGCAGCTTCCAGAAATCCGGGTGCAAAATCGGGTCGCCGCCGGTGATGTAAAAGTAAGGGAGCCGGTCATACACCTTGCAGAAATCCAGGCAGTTGTAAAAGGTGTCCTGCATCTGCTTCCAGGTCATGGAATCCAGCTTTTTGCAGTTGTTTTCGGAAAAAATGTAGCAATGCTTGCACCGCTGGTCGCATTCGTCTGTAATATGCCATTGAAAGGAGAAATACTGTTTCATATTCTGGAACCTCGCTTTGCACATGAGTTATATGTCCATCGGATTTACCGAGTAAAGTTTCACAGGTTCCCGACAGGATGGCCCTGCCGGGAACAGCTTTCGCGGGGATAGGAAGGGTTATTTGTCGCCAGCACCGCAGGCAGAGCCGCAAGCGGCGGGCTTTTCCTCCGGCTTGTCGCCGGCGCCGCAGGCAGAGCCGCAAGCAGCGGGTTTTTCCTCCGGCTTGTCGCCAGCACCGCAGGCAGAGCCGCAAGCGGCGGGCTTTTCCTCCGGCTTGTCGCCGGCGCCGCAGGCAGAGCCGCAAGCAGCGGGTTTTTCCTCCGGCTTGTCGCCAGCACCGCAGGCAGAGCCGC